>NZ_CP053947.1:624739-937108 GCF_018438165.1 Acinetobacter sp. WY4
ATGCGGGTTTATTTTGAAAAACCACGTACTACCGTAGGCTGGAAAGGCCTGATCAATGACCCGGATATGAATGATTCATTCAATATTGAAAAAGGTCTGCGTATCGGTCGCAAGTTGTTACTTGAACTGAATGAAATGGGCTTGCCATGTGCAACTGAAGCACTTGATCCAAACTCGCCACAGTATTACCAAGACCTGATTTCATGGTCAGCGATTGGTGCACGTACCACAGAAAGCCAGACCCATCGTGAAATGTCTTCTGGTCTTTCTTCACCAGTCGGCTTTAAAAATGGTACTGACGGCGGTTTAACGGTCGCGACCAATGCGATGCAATCTGTGAAACATGGTCACAGCTTCCTCGGTCTGAATGATCAGGGTCAGGTGGCTGTGATTCGCACTTCAGGCAATCCTTATGCTCACGTGGTACTGCGTGGCGGTAATGGCAAACCGAACTACGATGCAGGCTCGGTTGCCGATGCAGAAGCTGCTCTAGCCAAGGCCAAAGTCAGCACCAAGATCATGATTGATGCCAGCCACGCCAACTCTAACAAAGACCCGTACCTGCAACCACTTGTACTTAAAAACATTTCAGAACAAATTCTTGATGGAAACAAGTCAATTGTTGGTATTATGGTAGAAAGTCATCTTAAGGGTGGTCGTCAGGACATTCCGGCGAACCTGAATGATATGGAATACGGTCAATCCGTTACGGATGGCTGTATCGACTGGGAAACGACTGAAAAAGTTTTACTCGACATGCATGAGGCATTGAAAGACATTTTACCTAATCGTTAAATGATCTGACAAACGCCATCGCCAAGATGGCGTTTGCATTTCTAGAACAAGGAAAATTTATCTGATGAATGATATTGAAACGGCATTAAGCCAGATTGAGAATTTTCAGTTTATACACGAACATCTGTTTAGCTCCGGTCAACCAACTACTGCCCAGCTACAGCTGATGAAAGAATACGGTGTATCTACAGTCATCAATGTAGCGCTAACCGATAGCGAACAGTATCTGCCGCATGAAGATAAAATTTGCCTTGAGCTGGGACTGAACTATATTCAAGTTCCGATTTCCTGGGAAACACCTTCAGACAATCAATGTCTGCTGATACTGGACCTAATCGATCATCTGGTAAAAGAGCAAATGGTCTGGGTACATTGTTCGCAAAACTACCATGTCAGTTGTCTGATGTACTTATATCGTCAGTACTATATGGATATGGATCTGCCTA
The DNA here is from genome assembly GCF_018438165.1 of Acinetobacter sp. WY4. GTDB lineage: Bacteria > Pseudomonadota > Gammaproteobacteria > Pseudomonadales > Moraxellaceae > Acinetobacter. The sequence goes on from NZ_CP053947.1 coordinate 625,981, forward strand.
CAGCACAAGAACACTTGCATCAGATCTGGGAACCGAATGAAACCTGGACCGGTTTAATGCATGCGGTTGCCCTACAGCTACAAGGCCGTAAAGCAACTCAGGAACTGGAACTTTCCTTGATTAATCCAAATTATTTTGCCTAATTTTATTTGCTGTGGCTCAACAGCACGGTTGCCATGGACATAATTCCTTCCTGACGACCGGTAAAACCTAACTGTTCAGTGGTGGTGGCTTTGATACTGATTTGAGTCACATCAACATCCAAGACATCTGCAATACTTTGACGCATCGCCAGATTGTGCTTAGCCAGTTTTGGACGTTCACAAGCCACGGTAATATCAGCATTATTCAGGTGATAGCCACGATCCAGAATCAGCTGATAAACATGCTTGAGTAATACCCGGCTATCTGCACCTTTAAACTCAGGATCTGTATCTGGGAAATGCTGGCCAATATCTCCGAGCGCCAAAGCACCCAACAAAGCATCACAGAGTGCATGCAGCACTACATCACCATCCGAATGTGCTTTCAGACCGTGAGTATGCGGAATTTGAATGCCTGCCAGAGTGACAAAATCACCTTCTTCAAATGCATGCACATCCAGACCCTGGCCAATACGAATTTGTGCGATCACCTTATACATCCTTTAGAAATAGCCCATTGAAATCTTGTACACTTGCTTTCTATTTCGCTATAGTTAGACCAAGCGTAACACAGTGAAAGTATAAGCGATCATGCTACTGAAAACTGATATAAATATGTTGAAAATAATTGGCCTGATGCTCGGTCTGGGGACGATTTCTACGGGTAGCTCAGCCATCACAATGGATTGTAGCGATGACAGCAAAAAAACGGCTGCCATGAATAAAGTCTGCTCAGCGTCGCTGGCTGAATCTCGTGAAAAACTCACAGACCAATACTTTACTGCTTTTCTGATTACTGATGCACCTGTGCGTTTATTACAAGATAGCCAACAACTATGGGCGACCCGCTTACAGCAATGCAAAACGCTAGACTGTTTTAAACAGCAGTTTGAATGGCGTTTAGATGATTTAAATGTCTATATTTCACTGAATCAAAGTCTGACCCAGCATTATATTAAGTTTGAACAGGGACAAATCGCCAAGCAGCCCGTGCATCTCAAGATTCATCAACTGACCAAAGACCGGATCAAGATTGAAGGCCTGGCATATCGTAATCCAAATAACCGGACCGAGAAGCAGACCGTTCCTTTTTTAGCCTATACCACGCCTGAGACAAAAAACCAGATCACCGATAATGAAAATGACTGCCGCTATGAGTTTAACTATAGTAAAGCCATTTTAGCGGTCAGTAGCCAGCAGAAAGGCTGTGAACGCTTTACCGGTATTTATCGACTATATGATTGATTTAATTTAAAAATATTAAAATTTATTGTTATATAAAATGATATCTTTGATGTAAAAAATAGCCCGCAAGCGGGCTATCAATTTAAGCTGGATAGTATTGCGCAATTTCCTGACTAATCATCGCAGCCGTTGCAGCTGATAAAGTCCAGCCCAGATGACCATGTCCGGTATTGTAAAAGACCCGCTCATGTTTGCCACGGCGTACCACAGGCATCATATTTGGCATCATGGGGCGTAAGCCTGCCCACGGAACAACATGCTCAGTACACAGGTCAAAATTACGATTGGTCCAGTCAATTAAAGGTTGAATTCGGTCAGCACGAATATCCCGGTTATAGCCATTAAACTCGGCTGTTCCTGCAACACGCAAACGATCCTTACCTAGACGTGACAAGACAATTTTGGCGCTTTCATCTAGCAGACTGACCCAAGGTGCGTTGTTCTGGCTCTGCTCATCATTGAGTTGCACGGTGATGGAATAACCTTTGACTGGATAAACATTGACCCGTTCACCAAGAATCTCAGCCAGTTGATAACTGCCAACCCCTGCACAGACCACTATGGCATCTGCATTAATTTCTAGAATATCATCTGGAGAGGAATGGACATTTTCAGTACTGGGTTTGCATTTAATCCGAATATTCTGAGCCTGATGATCAACAGCGAAAACATCTTGACCAAATTCGAATTTCACACCTTTTTGCATACAGGCTTTGGCCAGACCAGTACTAAATTTATGAATATCCCCGGTGGCATCGCTCTGACAGTAAAATCCTGCATAATAATCGCCCGTTAATGCAGGTTCGATCTGATTGATTTCCGTATCGGAAATGGCATTCCGCTCCAGACCACCGCTACACAACAGATCATTCACTTTGATCGCAACATCATAATCCGTCTTGTTATGATAAAAATGTAAAATGCCGCGTTTTTCCAGATCAAAATCAATATTTTCTGTTGCGGCAATTTCAAACAAACGTGCTCTTGCCAGTAAAGCCAACCGTACAGTTTCTCGGGTATTAGCTTCATAATGTTTGATATTTCCCAGAAATTCCATGAGCCAGCTGTATTTATGCACGCTGAAAGAAGGATTGAGCAAAAGTGGTGCGGTTTTTTGTGACATCCATTTGATGCCTTTGAGTACCGTGGCTTTCTGGTTCCATACTTCGGCATTACAGGCAGAAAGCTGGCCGCCATTGGCAAAGGATGTTTCCATTGCCGGATAAAGATGCCGATCAACCACAGTCACTTGATAGCCTGATTGTGCCAGCTCATAAGCTGTGGTTACTCCGGTAATACCGGCCCCAATCACCACGACATGACGCATAGACACCTCCTTGATTATATTGATGTCTTTTCCCATCTGTCATGTGTACCTGAGAGCTTCGGTAGATACATTGCACATTAATGCGGCCACCTTCCCCTTCGGTGAGTGATTCAACACTTCTCTCCAGAGTTTTTATCCATTATCACAGTCCTTTTGCCTGAGAGTTTCCTGGGAACTTGCTCCTTCGGCGAATGCAGAAGCATTTCTCTCCTGCAATAATGTTTTATTATCATGAGCAATTTATATACCATTTTTAGGAAAAACACAGTTTTTATTTATGTTAATTCACGTGAATTTATCTGTGATTCTTTTTAATTAAGAGCATACATGGGTGATGGAGGATATTGCCTAGATATCAAATTTTTAGATTTTGCTGTCCTAAGTAAAATGAGCAAGTTCTATCCTTTATAAAATTCCAGAACTTATTTAATTTTGGCGTTTAAATAGAACTCAACATTTGCTTAGGCTATTTTAATAATTCAAAGTATATGTCATCCAAAGCAAAATTTAGACTTTTATCATTTATTCTAGAATTTTAGATAATCCAAGAAAGCATCAGTACTAAGCTTCCTGCTGCGACCACTGTTTGTACACTGATAATACTAGCCATTAACTCACTATCGCCACCATACACCCGGGTTAAGACATACGAAGCTGAGGCGGTAGGAAGTGCAAAGAACAAGACCAATACCTGAGTAGTTAATGCATCAATCTGGAAAATTTTACACACTAAAAATGCAATCAGCGGCATTCCGAACAGGCGACCAAAGGTTATCAGGCTGAGTGGCAATACATCACGCTGAAAACCCTGAAACTGTAAGGCTGCTCCCACACACATCAAACCGAGCGGCAAACTGCACAGTGCAATCTGTTTAAGGAAATGCTCTGCTCCAGTCCAGAGTGACAAACCAGAAAGATTAAATAAACCACCCACAATACAGCCTAGAATTAATGGATTTTTAGACAAATCCAGGATGATTTTTTTCAGCTGCATATCGTGACTACGGGTAAATGCCAGCACCGATAAGATATTCACCAAAGGAATACACAGCACCATGATCACCGCGAAGATGGTCATACCTTGCTGATGAAATAAGGCACTAACAGCAGCAAGGCCAATATAGGTATTAAAGCGCAGCAAGCCCTGAACATAGACGCCGAAACGCGCATAAGATATCTGGTAAATATGACGCAAAATATACAGTGCAATACTGACCACAGCCATTATACTAAATACGACCAGCACTACATCCTGAATGACATCCATTTGAATCTTGGCAGTGGCCAGATTTAAAAACAGCATCACCGGAAACAGTGCATAATAATTTAACTTTTCTGCGCCTCGCCAAAAATCATCACTCAACCATTGCCTGCGCTTAAGTAAATAGCCAAAGCTGATCAGTCCGATGAGAGGAAATAAAGAAGTTAAAATAATATGCAGCATATGACATCCTGGTCTGTTTTCTGCCTAATCTTAAGTCACTTAGACTGAACAGAAAACTTAGCATGTTCAGGAGCTTTCCCACTACTCAATTTAAGCAGTAAAAAGCTTGAATTTTCATCAACTAATCATATTGATTTGCTGATTTTTTCTAAAATCAGCAAATGTAACGGAATCAACGGTTCTCCGACATTTTGACCCAGTGGATATGCTTCAATCTTTTCAGTCAGCTGATAGCCATGGCGCTGATAATATGCCAACAGTTCAGTACGAACATTTAACACTGACATCTGAATCACGTTCTTCTTAAATATTTCGAAAATATGGGATTCGGCAAAGTCCAATAATTGCTTGCCATAACCCGAGTTTTACTCAGCAGGTGCAACAGCAAAGCTTCCAATCTCTGCTACTTGCTGCCCTAAGCTCACGCCAATACAACCAAGAAGCTTATTATCAATTTCCAACACAAACAGCTGAAAATTTTCTAAATTGAGCAAGTCATATAACTGTTTTTCTTGAATACGATCACCTTGGATCATTCCTGCCTCAGTCGTCCATCCACCCGGAGTACGATAAGCTGTATTAATCAGTATGGTAAGTTGCTGAATATCAGCCTTGCTTGCCAATCGTATATTTTTATAGTGATTCATTTTATAAATAAAAAAGTCAGACCGAAGTCTGACTTTAAAACAATTTCACTTTAAAGTTAAAGCAAATTATTTAGGTTCAATCGGTGCAAATGGCGCAACAACATCGGCATTTTGCGCACGGTGACGCATGAAATGATCCATGAGCACAATCGCCAGCATCGCTTCAGCAATCGGGGTTGCACGCACGCCCACGCAAGGATCATGACGGCCTTTGGTCAGTACATCAGTATCTTCACGCTCAATATTGATGGTTTTACCCGGCGTGGTAATAGATGCAGTCGGTTTCAACGCAATCGCAACACGAATGTCCTGACCGCTAGAAATACCACCTAGAATACCGCCAGCATGATTGGCCAGGAAGCCTTCTGTGGTGAGTTCATCACGGCTTTCATGACCAAACTGTTCAGCGACGCCAAAGCCATCACCGATTTCTACACCTTTAACGGCATTAATCGACATCATGGCATGGGCAATATCTGCATCTAAACGGTCAAATACAGGCTCGCCCCAACCCACAGGTACTTTAGATGCAATGATCTCGAGTTTAGCGCCACAACTGGTGCCTTGCTCACGCAAAGACGTGACCAGCGCTTCAAAACGTGGTACTGCATCCACGTCACCACAGAAAAACGGATTGTTTGGAACTTCATTCCAGTCCAGTTTTTCTGCTTTTTCTGTACCGATTTGGGTTACATGACCACGAATCTCAATGCCAAATTTCTCAAAAAGGAATTTCTTGGCAATGGCACCCGCTGCAACACGCATTGCCGTTTCACGCGCACTTGAACGGCCGCCACCACGATAATCACGGAAACCATACTTTTGGGTATAGGTATAGTCAGCATGACCCGGGCGGAAAGTTTGTGCGATATTGCCGTAGTCTTTCGATTTTTGATCCGTATTACGAATTAACAAACCAATTGAAGTACCGGTGGTTTTACCCTCAAACACACCGGAAATAATTTCTACTTCATCAGGCTCTTTACGCTGGGTTGCAAATTTCGATGTACCCGGCTTACGGCGGTCCAGATCTTTTTGCAAATCAGCTTCAGTCAGCTCAATGCCGGGTGGAACCCCATCGATGATCGCCATCAGGCCAACACCATGAGATTCACCACAAGTCGTTACACGGAACAGTTGCCCTATACTATTACCTGCCATGTCAAACGACTCCTTATGCTTGAATAGACTGAATGAATAAATCACGGTAGGTACGGCATTGCTCTGCAGTCAATGCAAAGATACCAGTGCCACCTTTCTGGAATTGTAACCAGTAGAAATCAACCGAATTGAAATTTTGGCGCATCGCCCATTCTGAGTTACCCACTTCAATCACGATCAGGCCATTTTCAGTCAGGTAATCTGCTGCTTGAGCCAGCATTTTACGTACCAGATCCAGACCGTCCTGACCTGCAGCAAGTGCAAGCTCAGGCTCATGATGGAATTCCTCAGGCAAATCAGCCATATCTTCCGCATCGACATACGGCGGATTAGATACGATTAAATCGTATTGGTTTTCAGCTGGAATTTTTTCAAACAGATCTGATTCAAGCAAAGCGATCTGATATTGCTTGTCATGATGCTCAGTATTGATTTGCGCAACTTCCAAGGCTTCTTTGGAAATATCGGTGGCATCCACTTCCGCTTCAGGGAATGCATAAGCCAAGGCAATCGCGATACAGCCTGAACCGGTACACATATCTAGAATGCGTTGTGGTGTTTTTGGATTCGGGTTTTCCGGCAAGTTATTGACTGCCTCACCCATTTGACCATGTTCGCCCAGGCAATACGGGGCAAAACGGTTCTGAATCAGTTCAGCAATCGGTGAACGTGGAATCAGCACGCGCTCATCAACGTAGTAAGGTTTGCCGTCAAAGTAAGCCAGATTCAATAAATATGAAGTTGGAACTTTTTCATTAATACGACGTTCCAGCAGACTTAAAAATTCGGCTTTTTCACTTGGTAATAATTTGGCATCTAAAATTTCAGCGTCCGCTTTCCACTCTAATGACAGGGTTTGCAGCACTAGCGCTGAACTTTCTGCAAAATAATCTTCTGTGCCTTGGCCCAAATGTGCATCGTATTGACGTAATGCTGTCACACCAAAACGAATAAAATCACGAATGGTGGTTAAATTTTCAGCGGCTTCCTGCATATGTTCAGGGCTAATAGTCGGTCGATCCACTTAAGGCGTCTCCAAGGTCATTTTTTTAAACGCCTTATGATACCTTGTTTTGCCTGCTTTTATAATGCTAAAAGCAGGAAAAACACGAATTCTCTACGCCCACAAAAATTATAAAACTCCTGTTTTTGTGAGCGATTATTCAGATAAATGTTTACTTTATTCAGGAATGTTTCTGTTAAATGTCGATGCTAATACTATGATGATTTATCGGAACCCGGACGCATAAGAGCGGGATTGATAAAGATTGGCCTGATCCATGATCAAAGCCAGCATACATTGACCCTGTTGCTGCTTGGCATATTTTCCTGACATTCTAAAGTTACATTGCTGGGACAGTTTACGCTCCCACAATACATGCTGACTGCGGATGACTGCGGTCTGGTTCGGATTTAATTTTAGATAAGTTTTATAGTTTTTCTTCAGGCGTTTATTGTGAACTTTCAGCTCTTTTTCCAGGCATTTTTCCGCTTTGGGTGTATTGCCATAACTAAAATTCATGCACTGTGTATATTCCTTGGAATACCCAACAGCAGCTTGAGTCTGAACCGCAGTACCCGCAAAAAATGCAACTAAAAACCATGCAAGACGCATAACTTCCCCTTGACCGAAACCGGTACAATCCCAATAAATGTTTAACAATCAATATTGTTTAAATTATCCACTGATATTAACGCAGTCCGGACAAAAATCCTATGCCTTTCTCGGACTGAAAGATTAAACAGTTGCACAATTGAAAATTGGCCCATGACCCACATATAATCCGCATTAAATCTTCAAACGAGCCCAGATCTATGAGCTATAAGCACAATAATCTTATGGCGATGCGCCAGAATTACTGGGATGATCAAGCCTCCAGTCAGGTGCAGCAAGAAAAGGTATTTTTGCAGTCGACCTTAATGCAACATGGCGTATTTACCGATGCGACATTGGACGATGCTAAATATCTGTTTTTTGGCTTGCCAAGTATTGTGATTGTAAAAGGCTATGCTTTGGGCTTCATGCATGACAGCGTACAGCGCCTGATTCATCAACATATTCAAACAAATAAACAACAGTTACAACAACGATCTGAATTAAAAATCCAATTTCAAATGGCATAATGCCCTGTCTAAACTGATACAAGTTGGTGAATAAATGAAAGCTTGCCTAGCTTTTGCTATAAATTCAGCGGCTTAAACTTTTTTAATACGTGCAGAAACGCTACTATCCCTTACAATGATTTATTCTGCTTCATGCTGATGATGAAAGGATCGAGTTTACATGTCAGATCAGAACGATAAGCTTAAACAACTGAAAACCTCCTCTATGGATCGACGCTTATCGATCGCAAAGGCATCCTTGCTGGCAGGCACGCGTTGGGCGGCTTCTAGTGCAAGCTCCATGTTCTCAAGTGAAGAAGCAAAAGAAAAGAAACGTAAAAAAGCCATGAAAGAACAGGCTGATTATCTGGTGGCAGAAATTGGCAAGCTAAAAGGTTCTATCGTTAAAATTGGGCAGATGATGGCACTGTATGGTGAGCATTTTCTGCCAGAAGAAGTCACTCAAGCTCTAAATACCCTGAACAATCAGACGGTGGCATTGGCATGGCCAGCCATCAAGACCCAGTTACAGCAACAACTCGGTTCAAAACTCGACGATCTCACCATTGATCATGAACCTTTGGGCACAGCTTCTTTGGCACAGGTACATCGCGCTACCCGAAAATCTGATGGCATGGAACTGGTGTTAAAAATTCAGTATCCGGGTGTGGCAGAAGCCATTGATTCGGATATGAGCCTGTTTAAAAACATGCTGAAATTGACTCGCATCGTGCCGCAGACCCGCGAATTCGACCAGTGGTTCGATGAAGTCCGTGAGATGATGCACCGTGAAGTAAATTATCAGATTGAAGCAGATACCACGCGTCGTTTTGCGACGCGTTTAAAAGATGATCCTCGTTATATCGTCCCAACCATTATTAATGAATATTGCTCAGATCGTGTGCTGTGCATGACCTTTGAACGTGGTGTGCCGATCAACAGCCCGGTGATGTTGTCCCTGCCCCAAGAACGCCGCAACCAGTTAGGGGAAGCCTCTCTGGAAATTGCAGTACGTGAAATCTTCGAATGGGGCGAGATGCAAACCGATCCGAACTTTGGTAATTATCTGGTTCGTCTGGGCAATGGCGCAGATGTGCACGACAAGATCATTCTGCTCGACTTTGGCGCGATCCGCCAGTTTGACCAGCATCTGCTCAGTGTTGCGCGTAACCTGATCCAGGCAGGCTATCATCATGACTCGGATATGATGGTCAAGGCGATGACTGGTTATGAGTTTTTTGATTCGATTCCGCAAAGCATCAAACCGGATATGGCCAAAGTCTTTTTACTGGCCACCGAAGCGTTTAGTTCACCGCTAAATAATCAAGAATTGCCAGCTGGCATCATGGATGAACATAATCGCTATGACTGGAAAAAAAGCCAGCTGCATAGCCGTGTGATGCAACAGGCATCGAGATCTATGGCTTCACGTTATTTCAGTGTTCCACCCAAAGAATTTATGTTTATTAGCCGTAAATTTATTGGTGCCTATACTTTTATGACCGTGATTGATGCCAAAACCAATGTGCGTGCCATGATTAAACATCATCTCTCTTAAAATAAAACCTGCATCAAAAAGACCCGGATGATTTTGTCATTCGGGTCAATTTTTAGACATATTCGATTTTTTATATTTTTATCTTTCTTTTAATTTTCATTGATTTATTCATCCCTTCCTTCAATCCAAAAAACCTAAAAATTGCCAATTAATCTTGTCACCTACGACATAGTTTTATATCTGAGCACATGTCAGTATTAAAAAATAACGTGACAACACCTTTAGGATAATCAGAATGAATAATATGGTGAATAAAGCCCAAGGATTTGGCTTGTCCATACTGACCAAAATCGCGGGCAGCGAAGTATTAGACCAGTTAAAGCTGCGGAAATTTGTAGAAAAATCACTTTATCAAAGTTCAAAAGCAGGATTCAAAACCCTGGGGCAAACCCAGAAAATCCTGAAATCTAGCCAGAAGATTCAAAAACAACGTCTGCCCCATCAGTCCAAATCCTTATTTGATATGAATCTGACTGAAGAACAGCAAATGACCTGTAATGCCATGCAGCAATTTGCCCAAGAGGTGCTGTATCCCTTGGCGCATGATGCAGATCAGCATGAATTATTTCCCCATGAACTCTGGCAATACAGCACTGATTTAGGTCTGAATTTCTATGCCCTGCCTGAAGCATTGGGGGGCGTTGCATCAGAACAGGATATTGTCAGCAATATTTTAATCGCTCAACATTTGGCACAAGGAGATTTCAGCCTGACCGCTGGCTTACTTTCGACTTTTAGTGTCATTAACGCCATTACCCGCTGGGGCTCAGAGCAAATTCAGGCAGAATATCTGGGCGCTTTCGCAGAGAATCCTGAGTTAAAGGCCACCTTTGCAGTGCAGGAAGAAACAGCAGCGTTTAACCCGGAGCAACTTAGAACCAAGGCTGTTGCACATCAGGGACATTATCTGATTCGGGGTCAAAAGACCTTAGTGCTCTTCGGAGAAAGTGCCGATCTCTATCTGGTCAGTGCTGATCTAAACGGAAAAGCTGAGGTCTTTGTGGTGCAACGCGACATTACGGTTACTGCAAAAAAATCGCCGGCTATGGGATTAAAAGCTACTCAAACCGTTACGCTCAAATTTGAAGATACTCCGGCACATCGTCTGGGTGATGAAGATTTTGATTATCGTGCATTCGTAGATTTGGGCAATCTGATGTGGTGTGCGATGGCAGTGGGCGCCTGTGAAGCAGTCAAAAAATACTGTGTGCAATATGCCAATGAACGTATTGCCTTTGCTGAACCGATTTCCCATCGTCAGGGTGTCGCCTTTATGATTGCCGATATGGCCATTGAAATTGACGCGATGCAAATGCTGATCCTGAATGCCGCCAGCCTGGCTGAATCGGGACAAAACTTTCATCGTGAAGCCTATCTGGCCCGTCTGCTCTGCGCAGAAAAATCCATGAAAATCGGCACCGATGGTGTACAGATTTTGGGTGGTCATGGTTTCACGAAAGAACATCCGGTAGAACGCTGGTATAGAGACCTGAGAGCCACTGCCATTCTCCATTCTGGCTTGCATGCCTGATCAAAACATAAAGAAGAACAATAATGAATCTACAAACTCCAAAAAAATTCAAGCTTTTGATTGATCAAGCACATGAAGTTGCCCTCAATGTTTTGCGCCCGATTTCACGTAAATATGACAAGGCTGAACACGCTTATCCGATAGAGCTAGACATGCTCGCTTCAGTCGTGGATGGCATGAACCAAGGTAGTGAAGGCATGAATGCAGGTGCAGCAGTCAATAAACGTGGCGATGCAGACAGCAGCAATAAAAATGGCATTAATATGTCTACCGCCCTGAGCATTATTGAAATGTGTTATGGCGATACTGGTTTATTACTTTCGATGCCACGTCAAGGATTAGGAAACTCAGCCATTGCAGCCGTTGCCAATGAGGAACAATTACAGCGTTTTCACGAGACTTGGGCAGCCATGGCGATTACCGAGTCAGGTTGCGGTTCAGATTCCGCTGCAATTCGTACCACTGCAACCAAAGATGGTGATGATTATATTCTGAATGGTGAGAAGATTTTTGTAACCTCCGGAGAGCGTGCTGATGCAGTGGTCGTTTGGGCAACTTTGGATAAAAAACTGGGACGATCGGCAATTAAATCATTTGTGGTGACCAAAGGTACTCCAGGAATGAAGGTTGAACGACTGGAACATAAATTAGGGATTAAATCATCCGATACTGCCACGATTAGCTTTATCAACTGTCGAGTACCTGCAGCAAACTTGCTCGGTCATGCAGAAATCGATGTTGCTAAAGGCTTTGCTGGCGTAATGGAAACCTTTGATAATACTCGCCCGCTGGTTGCAGCCATGGCGATTGGTTGTGCGAAAGCCTCGCTGGAACGCATCAAGGAGATTTTTAAGGATCAACTGGACTCTACTTATGCCACACCGTATTTACAAAGCTCTAATATCGCAGCACAAATCTATCGTATGGAAGCTGAATGGGAAGCATCACGCTTGCTGATGCTGAAAGCCGCCTGGATGGCCGATAATCACAAACCAAATTCACGTGAAGCATCTATTGCCAAAGCCAAGGCCGGTCGGATCGGTAATGAAATTACCTTAAAATGTGTCGAACTTGCGGCAGCCACTGGTTATAACGAAACTGAACTTTTAGAAAAATGGGCGCGTGATTCCAAGATTCTGGATATTTTTGAAGGCACCCAGCAAATTCAGCAACTGATTATTGCCCGTCGGGAACTAGAAAAATCATCGAGCGAATTAAAATAGTGATTGCTCATTAAATAGCGAATTAAACTTACCTGAGTTAATTAAACGATGGATTTTTTAAGGATTTAAGGTTATAAAAATTCATCGTTTTTTCAAAATAAAATCAGTTCTATATGTACTCTATTCGTCCTATTCAGCCTGAAGATAATACTCAAATTGCAAGCATTATCCGTTCTGTGTCCCAAGAGTTTGGACTGGCAGCAGAATCTGGTTTCGCGGTAGGCGATTCTATTCTAGATGAGCTATATCAAGTTTATCAGCAACCGGAATCAGCTTACTGGGTTATTGTGGATCAACAAAATAAAATTTACGGTGGTGGTGGAATTGCGCCATTAAAAGGTAATGCAACTATTTTAGAAATTCAGAAAATGTACTTTTTACCTGAAATTCGTCAGCAAGGTTTTGCCAAAAAAATTTTAGAATTATCCTTTGAATTTGCACAGACTCATCAGATTAAGTCAGTCTATCTAGAAACAACTAAAGCGCTTTGGCAAGCGGTGAAACTCTATGAAAAATTAGGTTTTCAGCACCTTGATCACCCTGAAGGCAATACCGGACATAGTGAAGCCTGTGAAATCTGGATGCTAAAAAACCTTTCAACTTAGAGATTTTTTAGTAGATAGATAAAGTTTGTACATTAATAAAGTGCTTTCATCAGCAGCGAGCTTGACTCTTGTATATAGGCTGCCTAACATCGAAATACGTTTATTCAGGCATGGAATTCACAGTTTGTTTTTTTCTCATCTATTAAATCCAATTAAATCTAAACGTTCACTATTTAATTCTCATTCTTTTAAATTTTCTTCTATTTTATTGAGCACTTTTCTTTTTGCGGGTTGCTCATCTTTGGGCGGAGGCTCGGTAGAAAAGCGCGCAGCTAAATTATCTAAAGGCATTCAAACTGCTTACTCCACCCCATCCAGTACAGCTAATCGTGTTTCACCTTTAATTGTTCAACATGCACAAAATCAAGGTGTAGATCCGCTCCTAGTGGCGGCTGTGATTCATCAGGAATCTACTTATCGTAGCCAAGCAACTTCGCCAGCAGGTGCGGTAGGCTTGATGCAAGTGATTCCAAGATATTGGCAACAAACCTGCCCAGGTGATTTATACAATGAAAGCAGTAATATCCAATGTGGTACATATATTCTTTCTAAATATAATCAATCATCCGGTGACTGGAAGAAAGCGCTTGCCTATTATAATGTAGGTCCGTCAGGTTATGAAAATAATCGTAAAATGCGTAAACAAGGTAAACGTTATGCCAACCAAGTAAAACAGCATAAAAAAATGCTAAAAGACTCTCTCTAATGACTGAATAAAGAGAATTAATTTAACCATACTTAGGCTATTTTATTTAATATTTGGTAAATAGTAATCGCTAATTGTGTCCATTAAAGTTTTTACCATGAAAGTATACCTACAACCTATTAATCTCAGCCATGATATATATATTCAGCTAAAATAGTCTGCAATAAAAAACCAGCGATTCGCTGGTTTTTTATTTTGTAAGGTTTATAAGATCAGCTTGTAAACTCTTATAGCGCTAGTTTTACAGAGATCCCAATAGGTCAAACAAATTAACAGGAATTCTCTGTCTCAGAAGAATCTGATCAACTTTGAGATATAGATATGTTAAATATCTTATCTAAAATTCCACGCATAAAAAAATCCCCCTCTGCCTTGGCGGAGGGGGATTTTGGAATAATGAGCTGGCGATGACTTACTCTCACATGGGTAACCCCACACTACCATCAGCGCTAAGAGGTTTCACTTCTGAGTTCGGGAAGGGATCAGGTGGTTCACTCTTGCTATGGTCGCCAGCACAACTGGTATGCTTACTCGCTATGGTCTTATCTACGTTGCTTGCGCTTCGTTTGCCTAGCTTTCTTCAAATAGAATGCATTAACAGATGTATCTGAGTTGCAGTAGTTTGTTCGTTTAGCTTAACTAAATCAAGGCTTCGTCTGATCGTTAGATCAATATGAAATCAATTGATGCTTTATATACAACTGTTTGGGTGTTGTATAGTCAAGCCTCACGAGCAATTAGTATTGGTCAGCTTCACATATCACTATGCTTCCACATCCAACCTATCAACGTCGTAGTCTTCAACGGCTCTTTAGGAGACATAAAGTCTCGGGGAAATCTTATCTTGAGGTAGGCTTCCCGCTTAGATGCTTTCAGCGGTTATCCCTTCCGAACATAGCTACCCGGCGATGCCACTGGCGTGACAACCGGTACACCAGAGGTTCGTCCACTCTGGTCCTCTCGTACTAGGAGCAGATCCTCTCAAATTTCCAACGCCCACGGTAGATAGGGACCGAACTGTCTCACGACGTTCTAAACCCAGCTCGCGTACCTCTTTAAATGGCGAACAGCCATACCCTTGGGACCTGCTTCAGCCCCAGGATGAGATGAGCCGACATCGAGGTGCCAAACACCGCCGTCGATATGAACTCTTGGGCGGTATCAGCCTGTTATCCCCAGAGTACCTTTTATCCGTTGAGCGATGGCCCTTCCATACAGAACCACCGGATCACTAAGACCTACTTTCGTACCTGCTCGACTTGTGGGTCTCGCAGTTAAGCGCGCTTTTGCCTTTATACTCTACGCGTGATTTCCGACCACGCTGAGCGCACCTTCGTACTCCTCCGTTACTCTTTAGGAGGAGACCGCCCCAGTCAAACTACCCACCAGACATGGTCCTCGTCCCGGATAACGGGACAGAGTTAGAACCTCAATATTACCAGGGTGGTATTTCAAGGACGGCTCCATCGCAACTAGCGTCGCGACTTCAAAGCCTCCCACCTATCCTACACAAGTAAGATCAAAGTTCAATGTCAAGCTGCAGTAAAGGTTCACGGGGTCTTTCCGTCTAGCCGCGGGTACACCGCATCTTCACGGCGAATTCGATTTCACTGAGTCTCTGCTGGAGACAGCGCCCCCATCATTATGCCATTCGTGCAGGTCGGAACTTACCCGACAAGGAATTTCGCTACCTTAGGACCGTTATAGTTACGGCCGCCGTTTACTGGGGCTTCGATCAAGAGCTTCGCTTACGCTAACCCCATCAATTAACCTTCCAGCACCGGGCAGGCATCACACCCTATACGTCCACTTTCGTGTTTGCAGAGTGCTATGTTTTTAATAAACAGTTGCAGGGGCCTGGTTTCTGAGGCTGTCGGCCGCTCAAGGAGCAAGTCCTATCACAGACAACAGCGTACCTTCTCCCGAAGTTACGGTACCATTTTGCCTAGTTCCTTCAGCAGAGTTCTCTCAAGCGCTTTGGTCTACTCGACCTGACCACCTGTGTCGGTTTCGGGTACGATTCCTGTGTAACTGAAGCTTAGAGACTTTTCCTGGAAGCATGGTATCAGCCACTTCACTGTACAAGTACAGCTTGCTATCAGTTCTCAGCATAGAGTACCCCGGATTTGCCTAAGATACATGCCTACAACCTTCCACCTGGACAACCAACGCCAGGCTGACTTAACCTTCTCCGTCCTCTCATCGCATTACACAGAAGTATTGGAATATTAACCAATTTCCCATCGACTACGCCTCTCGGCCTCGCCTTAGGGGTCGACTCACCCAGCCCCGATTAACGTTGGACTGGAACCCTTGGTCTTTCAGCGTGCGAGTTTTTCACTCGCATTGTCGTTACTCACGTCAGCATTCGCACTTCTGATACCTCCAGCAGACTTCTCAATCCACCTTCATCGGCTTACAGAACGCTCCCCTACCACGCATAATAAATTATGCATCCGCAGCTTCGGCATATAGTTTTAGCCCCGTTACATCTTCCGCGCAGGCCGACTCGACTAGTGAGCTATTACGCTTTCTTTAAAGGGTGGCTGCTTCTAAGCCAACCTCCTAGCTGTCTATGCCTTCCCACATCGTTTCCCACTTAACTATAATTTTGGGGCCTTAGCTGGCGGTCTGGATTGTTTTCCTCTTGACTACGGACGTTAGCACCCGCAGTCTGTCTCCCGGATAGTACTCATTGGTATTCGGAGTTTGCATCGGTTTGGTAAGTCGGGATGACCCCCTAGCCGAAACAGTGCTCTACCCCCAATGGTATTCGTCCGAGGCGCTACCTAAATAGCTTTCGGGGAGAACCAGCTATCACCAAGTTTGATTAGCCTTTCACCCCTATCCACAAGTCATCCCCTGGCTTTTCAACGACAGTGGGTTCGGTCCTCCAGTTAGTGTTACCCAACCTTCAACCTGCTCATGGATAGATCACCTGGTTTCGGGTCTATACCCAGCAACTAAACGCCCTATTAAGACTCGGTTTCCCTACGGCTCCCCTATGCGGTTAACCTTGCTACTGAATATAAGTCGCTGACCCATTATACAAAAGGTACGCAGTCACCGGACTAAGCCGGCTCCCACTGCTTGTATGCATGCGGTTTCAGGATCTATTTCACTCCCCTCACAGGGGTTCTTTTCGCCTTTCCCTCACGGTACTGGTTCACTATCGGTCAGTCAGGAGTATTTAGCCTTGGAGGATGGTCCCCCCATATTCAGACAAGGTTTCACGTGCCTCGCCCTACTCGACATCATCATATAAGCCCTTTCGTGTACAGGACTATCACCGTCTACGGTCGCACTTCCCAGAGCGTTCCACTAGAACTTATATGACTTAATGGGCTCTTCCCCTTTCGCTCGCCGCTACTGAGGGAATCTCAATTGATTTCTTTTCCTAAGGGTACTGAGATGTTTCACTTCCCCTCGTTCGCCTTGCAACACTATGTATTCATGTTGCAATACCTACCTTATGGTAAGTGGGTTTCCCCATTCAGACATCTCCGGATCACAGGATATTTGCCGCCTCCCCGGAGCTTTTCGCAGGCTATCACGTCTTTCATCGCCTCTGACTGCCAAGGCATCCACCACATGCACTTAATTACTTGACTATACAACCCCAAACAGTCGTTTATCCTTACAAGTGGGATAAGCAACAGATTGTGATGATCTCTCATCACGCTCATACAGTTGGCGTTTCGTAGATTTAACTACAGTACAGCTTCAATTAGATTCATATACCAAAACGCTTGATTCAGTTAATTTCGCTAGAACTCATTTCTTGTAGTTGCCTACTTGAAACGAGTTTGAACAAATTATTTCAACTCAAATATATTCTGTTAATGATTTTTCCAGCCTTCGTCAGGTCAGGAAACTGTGATAAATCACAGAGGTTAATAACAACGAAGCGAATCATACGCCTCTTTCTTACTAAGCTCTATAAGCTATCTAGCTGTTTGTATGTTTCTTAGCTCATCTTACGTTTGCTTGATCATTTCAAGATCAATGTAAGTGATGGTGGAGACTAGGAGAGTCGAACTCCTGACCTCCTGCGTGCAAAGCAGGCGCTCTACCAACTAAGCTAAGTCCCCAGCTTATCAATAAGTCAATGTATCGTTCTGTTCTGTTTGCTTCAGCACTTTCATGCTTCGTTAGTCAGATTTGGTGGGTCTGACAAGACTTGAACTTGTGACCCCACGCTTATCAAGCGTGTGCTCTAACCAACTGAGCTACAGACCCTCAGATACATCGTATGAAGAACAACTTGTTGTGGATTCTTACCAATCGTCAATCTTTCGTTAAGGAGGTGATCCAGCCGCAGGTTCCCCTACGGCTACCTTGTTACGACTTCACCCCAGTCATCTGCCACACCGTGGTAAGCGTCCCCCCTAAGGTTAGACTACCTACTTCTGGTGCAACAAACTCCCATGGTGTGACGGGCGGTGTGTACAAGGCCCGGGAACGTATTCACCGCGGCATTCTGATCCGCGATTACTAGCGATTCCGACTTCATGGAGTCGAGTTGCAGACTCCAATCCGGACTACGATCGGCTTTTTGAGATTAGCATCCACTCGCGTGGTAGCAACCCTTTGTACCGACCATTGTAGCACGTGTGTAGCCCTGGTCGTAAGGGCCATGATGACTTGACGTCGTCCCCGCCTTCCTCCAGTTTGTCACTGGCAGTATCCTTAAAGTTCCCGGCTTAACCCGCTGGCAAATAAGGAAAAGGGTTGCGCTCGTTGCGGGACTTAACCCAACATCTCACGACACGAGCTGACGACAGCCATGCAGCACCTGTATGTAAGTTCCCGAAGGCACCAATCCATCTCTGGAAAGTTCTTACTATGTCAAGACCAGGTAAGGTTCTTCGCGTTGCATCGAATTAAACCACATGCTCCACCGCTTGTGCGGGCCCCCGTCAATTCATTTGAGTTTTAGTCTTGCGACCGTACTCCCCAGGCGGTCTACTTATCGCGTTAGCTGCGCCACTAAAGCCTCAAAGGCCCCAACGGCTAGTAGACATCGTTTACGGCATGGACTACCAGGGTATCTAATCCTGTTTGCTCCCCATGCTTTCGCACCTCAGTGTCAGTATTAGGCCAGATGGCTGCCTTCGCCATCGGTATTCCTCCAGATCTCTACGCATTTCACCGCTACACCTGGAATTCTACCATCCTCTCCCATACTCTAGCCAACCAGTATCGAATGCAATTCCCAAGTTAAGCTCGGGGATTTCACATTTGACTTAATTGGCCACCTACGCGCGCTTTACGCCCAGTAAATCCGATTAACGCTTGCACCCTCTGTATTACCGCGGCTGCTGGCACAGAGTTAGCCGGTGCTTATTCTGCGAGTAACGTCCACTATCCAAGAGTATTAATCTCGGTAGCCTCCTCCTCGCTTAAAGTGCTTTACAACCAAAAGGCCTTCTTCACACACGCGGCATGGCTGGATCAGGGTTCCCCCCATTGTCCAATATTCCCCACTGCTGCCTCCCGTAGGAGTCTGGGCCGTGTCTCAGTCCCAGTGTGGCGGATCATCCTCTCAGACCCGCTACAGATCGTCGCCTTGGTAGGCCTTTACCCCACCAACTAGCTAATCCGACTTAGGCTCATCTATTAGCGCAAGGCCCGAAGGTCCCCTGCTTTCTCCCGTAGGACGTATGCGGTATTAGCATCCCTTTCGAGATGTTGTCCCCCACTAATAGGCAGATTCCTAAGCATTACTCACCCGTCCGCCGCTAGGTCAGGTAGCAAGCTACCTTTCCCCGCTCGACTTGCATGTGTTAAGCCTGCCGCCAGCGTTCAATCTGAGCCATGATCAAACTCTTCAGTTTAATACTATGTAGCACCTTAAAGGGTGCCAATCTTGGCTCATCAATTTTCTGACAAATATTTCTCAAATAAACTTCGAGTAATTTCTACCATCAATCAATGAAAATAATTTCGATCGATCAACCAGTAAAAATCCACACAAGTTGTTCTTCATAATCTCTTAATGATCTTCTTAAAACCTCGTCAGTTTCAAGCTCCAACCCAATTATTTAACGTTTCGTTTCATGCATTGCGTTGGTGTGCTGCGTATTCTATACAGTTTCAAAACGAGCGCAAGGGATTTTCTTAAAAATATCCAAAAAAACCAACCATACGTTTATTTTTTAATCTAAAAAGCTATTTTTAACACTTTTTTTGCGTTTTTCTAGCTAATTCCGCATGAAAAGTTTAAGCAAATGTTAATTTTCCAGCCCTCATCTCATAAAAAAAGATCACCCTAATAGTGATCTTTTTGATTCTTCATCAAAATATTTTAATTTGCCTGCTCAGCCAGCCAAGTCATAAATTTTTGACGCTCAGCTTTAGAAGCCTTTTGCCATAATTGAATCAGCTGCTGATCATTCTGGTCTGCTGACTGAGTATATACAGCTGCCGGTTGATGAACTGGTGTCGCAACTTGAGTCGTCATATCTAATTTTTTAGTCAACACGCGATTTCCAAACCATGGTTTCGCTGCATCTTTAGCGCCCGTCTGCTGGACTAGGAGCTGATTTTTTGCATCATATAGCCCAATAATGGGCTGATTTTTATATTTTTGCGCTGCATCAAAATCTTTAGGCGCCTGAATGAGTGCTAAACGATAAGTTTCGCCATCTTTAAGGCTTGGTGTTTTTACCGTAACCACACCTGACTTTAAAATATCATGTGAATTGTCTGAATGCTGGAAAAATTCGTTATAGCGCACACTGATCGCATTTATACCTGCATCCAAGCTATAAGTCTGATTAGAACGCAATAGACCCGAGTTCACCTCCTGATCATTTACGGCAACAATTTTTATTTCTTCAGGTACTGTGACGGTCACTGCCGAAAAAACTGATGTGCTAAACAGAAACACTGCTGCAGTTGCCGCAATACGTAAATCCATATCCTTTACTCATTTTTGGTTGTTTATTAAAAATTAGCCGCACTATGCCGCATCTAAATGACAATCTTATGACAAAGGCTGGAGCGATACAGCCTGTGTTCTTAGCATTTATTTGGCTAAATATACCCCATCATATTCAAATACAACTGTAAGACATAAAAAAAGAAGCATCAAATTGCTTCTTTTTTTATGATCTAAAATCATTTATGCAAAAGTCTTAAAGCGCTCTGCATCATCCATAAAGGTTTTTTCACCTGCAGGAGCTTCAATCGAACCAAATACCAGTTGAGCGCGAAGTTTCCAGTGAGATGGAATCTCGAAAGTTTGTGCGACTTCTTCATCAATAATTGGATTGTAGTGCTGTAATGAAGCACCAATATTTCTTTCTGCCAAAGCGGTCCAGGTTGCAAACTGTGCAATAGCAGAAGAATGCTCAGACCAGACCGGGAAGTTATCGGCATAAAGTGCAAACTGCTCCTGCATCGACTTCACCACGTTCTGGTCTTCATAAAACAGTGCGGTACCATAACCTGCAGCAAAAGCATTGATCTTGCTATTGGTTGATTCAAATGCATCTGCTGAAACCAGATCACGTAAAGTTTCACGTACAATATGCCAGAAAGTATCATGTGATTGACCAAATAAAATCACCACACGCGAGGTTTGCGAGTTAAAAGATGACGGACTGTGCTTCACCGCATCTTTAATGATTTTCTCAATTTCTGCTTGATCCAGCTCTACATTTTTTCCAATTGAATAAATGCTACGGCGTTGTTTGATTTGATCTAAAAATGCCATGAATTCACCTCTATATATTTTGATTATTAAAAAATCGATAAAGTCATACTACGTGCTTTAAGCCCCCAAGACAGGTGCATTTCGATAACAATGTGTTTTATTTATAGAACAATCAGATTTAGATCTGGGTAGCGTATTTGTATCTGATTTTATCCGCAGCTTCCATGCTGTCACATATAAAGTTCTCTATAAACTTTTAATTAAATACTTTAAAACGGTGCTGATCCGGCTTTTGTAATTTTTCTTCTACTGTTTGTTCAATTGATCCAAAGCAAAGTTGGGCTCGCAACAACCAGTTCTTTTCAATTTCAAAATGCTCAGCGACCCTTTCATCAATCAGTGGATTGTAGTGCTGTAAGGATGCCCCTAAGCCAGAATCTGCCAGCGTCGTCCACACAGCAAATTGCGCCATACCGGAAGTTTGTTCCGACCATGCTGGAAAATCTTCACTATTTAATGGCATTTTCTTTTGTAATTGTTGAATCACAGCTTGATCTTCATAAAACAAAACCGTGCCATAGGCAGCAGCACATTGATTTAACTTGATTTCCATCCCTTCGTAAATATATGCCGGCATATGCTGACGCTGTACCTGTTTCACAATTTCCCAGAATTAATGATGAGAATCTGCGAATAACACCACAATGCGCGTAGTTTGAGAATCATAAGCCGAAGGACAACTCCGCACTGCTTCCTGAATGATTTCGCTAAGATAAGCCTGACTAGAATGTACCCGCTTACCGAGTTGATCGATACTACGGCGCTTTTTCAATTGATCGACAAAAGTCAATTCTAAATCATCATTCAGTTTATTTTTTCTTGAAAATTTAAAATCCTTGGTTATATCGCTTGTTAATACCTGACCAATCTTATTTAGCAATGCCATTTTCTACCCCACAACAAACAAGCCAAATCAGCTTAGAGAATCCCCTACAATTATAAGGCCTTTATTAAGATAGGTAGATTTAGTGGTGGTTTTACTGTTGATTTTTACAACACTCGAACTGGCTAAAAACAATAAACTCCGCACTTGGCGGAGTTTATGTGAAGCATTGCGCATTATTTATTTTTCAGTTTCAAATAATGCAGCAACAAAAGATTTGGCAGAGAATGGACGCAAGTCATCAATTTTTTCACCGACACCAATAAAGCGAATCGGCACATGAGTACGACTGGCGATATTAAATAGGACACCGCCTTTGGCAGTACCATCAAGTTTGGTAATGGTCAGACCCGTCAAGCCTACCGCTTCATCAAACATCTCGACCTGATTAATGGCATTCTGGCCAGTACCGGCATCGACCACCAACATCACTTCATGCGGCGCAGTGGCATCAATTTTCTGCATCACACGTTTTACTTTGGTCAATTCCTGCATCAAATGGCCTTTGTTATGCAAACGACCCGCTGTGTCTGCAATCAATACATCCACACCTTTGGCACGCGCACTTTCAAAAGCATCGAAAATCACTGAAGCTGAGTCAGCACCATGACCCTGAGCAACAACCGCAATATTATTACGCTCACCCCAGATCTGTAGCTGTTCAGTTGCAGCCGCACGGAAAGTATCACCTGCTGCCAACATGACGGTCTTGCCTTCACCTTGCAAACGTTTTGCCAGCTTGCCAATGGTAGTCGTTTTACCGACACCATTTACACCAACCACCAGAATCACATAAGGCGATTTGTTTGGATCAATGTGCAGCGGTTTTACCCGTGGTGCCAATAAAGCCACCAGTTCTTCCTGAAGCGCTTTATAGAGTGAATGCGAGTAGATCAAATCACCACGTGCCGTACGTTCAGTCAGGTTAGCGATAATGGTCTTGGTTGCTTCCACGCCAATATCTGCCACCAGAAGCTGCTCTTCGACTTCTTCTAATAATTCATCATCAATTTCTTTACCACCGATCAGGATATTCACCATCCCATCGGCAAGGTTTTTACGGGTTTTGGTTAAACCCACTTTCATACGGCTAAAGAAGCCACCTTTCGCAGCAGAATCTTCATTTTCAGTTTCTGTGGTAACAGGTGCAGAAACTACAGCTGTTTCGCTTGGCGTTTCTACGATAGGCACATTGACCGCAGATAAGCTCGGTAATGTGACATCATCATCTCCGATATCAGCATCAATCAAAAATTTGTTTTGCCCATTAGATTGCTGTTGCATGCCGAATCCTTGAAAAGCATTGCGTTAAAAACCCAGATTCTACCATAACTTGCCTGCTTTGCAGCTAGCAATGGAAATGCTGGACAAACATACCAAAAAGCTACAGCTCTCGGTTGCTTTCAAGCACACATTTATTAAAAATAACGCTAAATACAAATGCCTATTTCAGGAGATCTAGTGTTCATCACCTTTTCGACTATCTCCTCTTTCTCGCAAATGATCAAACAGACGCTTTATCCACTCGGTGCAGCAGTATTGTTTAGTCTGAGCTTTGGCCCGGCCCAGGCACAAACCCGAAGCGAATTGTCACGCACTACTTTTGAAACCACTTTAAGTAACGGTTTAAAAGTCATCATTCGGGAAGACCATCGTGCACCCATGGTAATGACACAGATTTGGTACAAAGTCGGCAGCAGCGATGAATCTGGAAATATTCTGGGGGTATCACATGCGCTTGAACATATGATGTTCAAAGGCACTCATAAAGTGCCAAATGACGAATTTACCCGTCTGAGCCGGATTTATGGCGGCAGTATCAATGCGGCCACCTTTACCAATTACACCAATTATTATCAGCTGTATCCTAAGGCCTATTTTCCTATGGCCCTGGAACTTGAGTCTGACCGTATGAGCAATTTATTATTGCGGCAGCAGGACTTCGAGCCAGAAATTAAAGTCGTCATGGAAGAACGGCGCCAGCGTACCGATGACAATCCGCGGGCGCAAGCATTTGAACGGTTTAAATGGGTCAGTTATCCGACCAGTCATTATCGCCAGCCGGTGATTGGACACATGAAAACTCTGAATAATATTCAGTTGAATGATGTCAAAAAATGGTACCGGGATTGGTACAGTCCGAATAATGCCATTCTGGTGATTGTGGGGAATGTAGAATCTGAAGCTGCTTTGGCTCAGGTACAAAAATATTTTGCTGACATTCCCGCACGTCCAACACCGGCGCGCAATGACGTACTGGAGTTTGAGCGTTTGGGTTATCGCCATATGGAAATCAATAGCAATATTCAGGTGCCCAATCTGTACATGACCTGGAATGTAAAATCCCTTGGCACTGCCAAAAACCCCCAAGATGCTTATGCCTTGACCATTATTCGCAGTCTTTTGGACAGTGGCATTTCTTCGCGCCTGCAAGACCGATTGGTACGTGATCGTAAAATTCTGACCTCTGTCAGCGTTTCTTATGATCCCTATAATCGCGGCGACAGCCTGTTTGGTATTTCTGCCTTACCTGCGCCGGGCATCTCTTTGCAAGAAGCACAACAAGCAATTCAGGATGAAGTGGATTTACTTAAAACTACAGCGATGACCCAACAGGAAGTGGATCGTATCAGTACCCGCTTTATTTCCAATTTGATCTATAGCCAGGATGATATTGCCGGACAAGCCAAAATGATTGGAAATCTAGAGGTCAATGGCTTGAGTTATCGCCTGATGGATGAATTACCGAAACACTTTGAAAGTGTCAGCGTTCAGGATATCCAGCGTGTCGCAAACGCCTATTTTGTACGTGAAAATCTCAGCACGCTTTATCTCTCTCCTGAACAAAACACCCAGCAACGGGGATTATAATGCTTCAACTTCGTTCATTTTTGCTTATTTCAATTTTAAGTCTTAGCTCGGCTACCCATGCAGAAAACTATCTGGATCCCCAGCCTAACCAAAATGATAATCCGAGTCAGTTACAGTCTATCCCTTTGCTGCAAAGCTTAAAAAATATTAATCAGCAACGGGATTTTCAGGCGCCTTATATTCATGATCTAAATAATCGCTACAAAGTACGCACGCTGTTTGTTGAAACGCAAGATCTTCCCATGGTAGATATCCAGCTGACCTTTAATGCCGGTTCGGCCCGTGATCAGGAAATTGCCAAAGGCCTATATGGTCTATCCAATATGGCAGCCAGGTTGATGCGTGAAGGAACCGACAAATATAGCGCCAATCAGGTGGCGGAAGTTTTTGACCAAACCGGAGCACAATTCAGCGTACAAACCTATCGGGATATGTTTGTGGTTCGTCTGCGTACGCTTTCAGACCCGGAAAAACTGGAACCCGCATTGGGCATGCTGATGGAGGTTCTCAAGAATGCATCATTTAAACCATCCAGCATTAATCTGGCTTTAAGCAATACCCAAGTGGGACAAAAACAGCTGCAGGAAAATCCAAGCCGACTCATGGATATCCGTTTTTATCGCGCTTTATATGGTCAGCACCCTTATGCAGAACCAATCAGCGGCACCCAAGGCAGCACCAAGAAAATTAATGCAGAATTATTGAAAAAATTTCGTGATCAGTTTTTGGTGGCGCAAAATATGAATATTGCCATTACTGGCAAACTCAGCCCGAAACAGGCACTCGAACTGTCTGAACGAATTGCCGGCAACTTACCTCAAGGGCAAAAAGCAGAAGCATTGCCACAGTCTGAAATTCAATCTGGTTTTGAAGTGGTACATCTACCCTATAACTCGTCTCAGGCGCATGTCACCTTTGGGCATTTAGGCCCAACCCGCTTTACTGAAGATAAACTGGCTTTAGAAGTCGCCAATCGCATGTTTGGCGGTAGCGGATTTAATGCAGTATTGATGCAGGAACTACGGGTGAAACGTGGTTTTACTTATGGCGCTTATAGTTCATTGAGCTTTAGTCAGGCACCCGGCGTATTCAGCTTTAAGTATTCCACGCGTCAGGATCAACTGCTAGACAGCATTCAGGTCGCACATCAAGCATTTATCCACTTTGTCAGCCAACCTATTGATACTCAGCGTCTGGAAGAAACCAAAGCAGGCATGTTACGTGCTTTTCCTAATAATTACAGCAGTAATGCCACCATTAATGCCCAGCTAGGCAATATGGGTTTTTATAGTGAGCAAACTGATTATTTATCCAGTTATCCAGAACGCTTGGCTAAAATCACAGCGGCAGATGTACAAAATGCAGTGCGCAAGCATTTTCATCCTGATCACTTAACCCTAGTCGTCGTCAACAAAGAACTGGATCAAAATGCCTTGAAAATGCGTTTGGAGCGAAATTTAATGGATGCCAATTATTACTTACCAACAAACCCTATGCCTAAGGCATCTCCACAGAGACCGGCGGAAGCTGACGTGCCCGAAGTGATTCCTGCTGATAAGCCTGCATCAATTTAAGATATTGCCCACGACGGATATGCTGCTGCTCTAATAAAGCGAGTGCCATATCCTGAGTTTGGGGAAGGTTTTGCTGTTTAGACAGTTGCTGAATCTGGGTGACTTGAGCAATGCTCAACGGACGATATAGAGCAAATGCGGCTAAAAGTAGAATGATCGCAATAATAAAAATAACCACACTGTTATAAATCTGTTCCAGTTTGATTCTGCTGAAAAATTGGCTTAGTTTTTCTGTATCTATAGACATACACTACCTCAGGTTAAAGGTAGTGTATGGTCGCAGTTACATAAGTTCAAGTCAGCGCACTGAATATTCATAAGAGCTGAATCCTGCTATTTCGAGGACTAATTCATGATTCTGGTAATAATTGTTGAATACAGCACCAATGCAACAACAAGCAATACCAGTGCAATTGCAAATTTACTTAAACCCGCTTCTGCTTCAGGCGGATGCAGACGATCCTCATCTGCAATGCGGACCAGCTCACCATTATAAAGCTTATAAAACTGCTCACGCTGGTTTTCATCCAGCGCACGGGTAAAGTTGTAGACTTCTTTACGTTGTGCCAGTCCATAATCACCCAGATGGGTATGTTTACTGAATATAGCTTGATCGAGTTTTTTACGATGCAAATCGGCAAGTTCCATAATTTGACCTGCAGTCGGAGGCATATCAAATTTCACACCATCTAAAGTTCTTGTCATCATGGCCTTCTCCTTATTGTTTGCTATCCATTTACAATGTAGCTTAATAATATTTATAGTTGTGTATAGTTTAATCAGTTAAACTATAACTTAAGTAAACAAATAAAATCGAATAGTTGACTTTTCCATTATTTTGTAATATTAGTTTAACAATACTAATTTATATTTGTATTTAGACTAAATAGTCTATCCTGTAATCATAATTAAAATTAAGGAGTTTTTATATGATACAACAACTCTCTCAACACGATCTGGAACATCTGTACGCAGATGCCGTGAATACCATTCAATCGCAAATGAACTTTGCTGATGCAGTAAAACAGCTTGAAGAAGCCGCTCGTGCTGGCCATGGTAAAGCAGCGCTTTTTTTAGCAGAACTTTATTATCAAGGTTTCCGTGTAGAACGAGATTCACTCAAAGCCCAGTACTGGCAGAACATGGCCACCATGCAAGCATAAAGAAACGTCACCTAGGTGGCGTTTTTTTATGCCCTTTTTTCAATAAGTAGCAATCAATACATATTTTCTTACGAATCCTTGCAAAGCTGAAACAGTAATTTCATATAAAGTTTCTAGAATAGAGCCTGAACTCCAATAGCACTTTATTCTAATGAAACCACGAAAAATTATTCAATTTGATCCGATCTGCAAAAACTTTCTGTTAAAGATCACGATGCTTAAATCTTTGATGAATTGTGGCGAGCTATGGGGTGCATATCACCAAGGCTGGGCGATGATGCGTGACCAGGAAGACTGCATCTTCCCATTCTGGCTCAATCCGCTGGATGCTAAAAATTATGCCCAGCAGCATTGGCCGGATTACATCCCGCGTAAAATCAATTCTGAAGATTTTGAAAATGCATTATTGCCGACCCTGTCGCGACTGAATGTTACGCCAGCCCTGTTCAACACCAATGGAACCAAACTCAAACTGACTGCTGCACAGATGCGTCATCTGTTTTTTTCGCAACAAAGACTGCACATTGCTTAAATAACATGCTATTTATAAAGACTAAAACCTAAACACTTAGAGATGTTCAGGTTGAATACATACTCTAGGATTAATAATAAATTAACCAATAAGGATGATTAAGCATGACCAATGTGGCACAGGTGCTCAGTGAAAAAATGCATCAAGCTATTTATACCATCCGTCCAGACTCTACTGTTTTAGAAGCCATCACCTTGATGGCGGATAAAGGAATCGGGGCGCTTGTGGTAACCCATGAAGACAATGTGGTGGGGATTTTGTCAGAGCGGGATTACACGCGTAAGATCGCCCTGATGCAAAGAACCTCATTCGACACCACTGTTAATGAGATCATGACCTCTAAAGTGATTACCGTAAATACAGCTACTAGCGTAGAAGACTGTTTATCTTTGATGACTGAACGCCACCTACGCCACTTACCCGTGGTCGAACATGAAAAACTGATCGGTCTGATTTCAATTGGGGATTTGGTCAAAGCGGCCATGGATGACCAACGCAAATTGATTGAACAGTTACAGCAATATATCTCAGGTTAAAACATCATCTAGCTTTCTCTAAGGCATTTGAAGATCACTTAAGTGACACCAAGATAAAGTTTTATATCTGATCCATAAAAAATCCCGGTATGTGTACCGGGATTTTTTATATGAACATTCTGAATAAAATCAGTTTAGACCTAATTTTTCTGCGACGTAATCTGAGTCTTTCTCACCACGACCCGATAAGTTCACTACAATCTTGGTATCTTTTGGCAGTTTCCCTGCTTCACGAATGGCCCAAGCCACCGCATGCGAACTTTCTAATGCAGGTACAATGCCTTCTACGCGTGACAGTGTCATGAATGCATTCAGACATTCCTGATCAGTTGCTGTAGTGTACTCTACCCGGCCCAAATCTTTCAGCAAGCTATGCTGCGGCCCCACACCCGGATAATCCAGACCAGAAGCAATTGAATGCACTGGCAATGGCTCGCCCTGTTCATCTTCTAGCACATAACAGGCCATACCATGTAACTGGCTCGGTTTACCTAAGGTCAAAGTAGCTGAATGCATATCGGTATCTAAACCATGACCTGCCGGCTCAACGCCAACCAGTTTCACATCTGGTTCATTTAAAAATGCAGTGAATGCGCCAACTGCATTGGAACCCCCACCGACACAGGCAACAACATAGTCAGGATTTGCACCAAAACGCTCATTGGCCTGAACTTTAATCTCATCACCAATAATCGACTGGAAATCACGTACCATCATCGGGAATGGGTGCGGCCCGACTACCGAACCAATGGCATAGATGTAGTTTTTCGGGTCTTTTAAATATTCTTCAAAAGCACTGTCGACTGCATCTTTGAGTGTGGCTGTACCGCGAGTCACAGAAATCAGCTTGGCACCCAGAATTTTCATCTTGACGACGTTTGGATGCTCTTTTTCAATATCCACTTGCCCCATATGAATTTCACATGGGATACCCACCAAGGCACATGCAGTTGCCAAAGCAACACCATGCTGGCCGGCACCGGTTTCTGCAATGACTTTGGTCTTGCCCATATATTTCGCAAGTAAAGCTTCACCCAGACAATGATTGATCTTGTGCGCCCCGGTATGGTTCAGATCTTCACGTTTCAAATAAATCTGGGCTCCACCGAGCTGTTCAGAAAGACGTTTGGCATGAAATAGTGGACTTGGACGACCGACATAATGAGCAAATAGGTCTTTCAATTCATTCTGAAATTCTTCAGTCTGACGAATTTCCTGATAGGCCACATTAATATCATCCATAGCCTGTTTCAGATCGGGTGGAATAAACTGACCGCCATATTGACCAAAGAAACCCTCTTCATTGGGCAACGCAATACCATTAATTTGATGAGCCATAATAATTCCTGAATATTGGAATAAGGTATAACAAGTGACTTTATACTAGAATAATTCGTTTTAAAGCACTAATAACTATAGATAAAGTCACTTATAGATAAATGGAATCAACGCGCCAGATATTTGGTCATATCCTCAATGCCTTTTAAGGTCATTGGAAACATATGATCTTCAAAGATTTGCTTAATCAGACCAATCGTATGGGTGTAATGCCAGTATTTTTCTTCTTCAGGATTCAGCCAGGCGGTTTTATCAAAATGCTGACGCAGACGCTGCAACCAGACTTGCCCAGCCTCATCATTCATATATTCAACAGAACCACCGACAGAATTCAGCTCATACGGTGCCATACTGGCATCACCGACCACAATCACGCGGTAATCACGGCCATAGGTATTGAACAAATCCCAGGTATTCATGCGTGAACTGGAACGACGGATATTGTCTTTCCAGACATAGTCATAGAGACAGTTATGGAAATAGAAATATTCCAGGGTCTTGAATTCGGTTTTCGCCGCACTGAACAGCTTTTCACACTGCGCAATATGCGCATCCATCGAACCGCCAATATCAAACAGCATTAGTACTTTAATACGGTTACGGCGCTCCGGTACCAATTGTACATCCAGAATACCCTGCTTAGCCGTTTCACGAATCGTACCATCAATATCCAGTTCTTCGGCTGCACCCTGACGGGCAAACTTACGCAAACGGCGCAATGCCATCTGCATCTGGCGGCTACCCAAAATCTGCTCATCGTCCAGATTGCGGTATTGACGCTGCTCCCAGACTTTCACCGCAGAACGCTTACGCCCCGGCCCGCCAATACGCACACCTTCAGGATGATCGCCATAAGCACCAAAGGGTGAAGTCCCACCGGTACCAATCATCTTGTTACCACCCTGATGTTTTTTATGCTGTTCGCGCAGGCGCTCTTCCAGCATTTTCATCAGTTCTTCCAGGGAACCGGCCTTTTTCAGCTCTTCGCGCTGCTCCGGGGTCAGATGCTTCTCGAGTAATTCGAGATCAAACCAGTCTTTGGGCAGCTTATGCACCTGATTCAGTAATTCATCCAGATCAAAGGTCGCGATACCATCAAAATAGTCTTTCATGGCACGATCGAACTTGTCGAAATAGCGCTCGTCCTTGACCATTACAATTTTGGCCAGCTGATAAAACTCATCCTGATCGGCAAACACCAGACCTGCAGCAACCGCCTGATTCAGGTCAATCAGCTCACGAGTCGATACCGGCACGCCGTATTTGCGTAAGGTATAAAACAGTCGCACAAACATGCGTGTTTCTCCCTTAACGACGTGACATAAATGCTAAACGTTCGAGCAACTGCACATCTTGCTCATTTTTAATCAAGGCGCCGTATAGGGGTGGAATTGCTTTGGATTTATCAGTATTGCGCAGAATATCTTCCGGCATATCATCTGCCATCAGCAAGCTGAGCCAATCAATCAATTCAGATGTTGAAGGTGGTTTTTTCAAACCTGGAATCTGGCGCAATTTAAAGAAAACCTGTAAGGCTTCATTCACCAGTGTGGTCGAGATATTGGCAAAATGCACATCGATGATTTCACGCATGGTGGCTTCATCCGGGAATTCGATGTAATGGAAGAAGCAACGACGCAGGAAAGCATCTGGCAATTCTTTTTCATTATTTGAGGTAATGATCACGATTGGGCGCTGAGTTGCGGTAATGGTCTCGCCAGTCTCGTACACATAGAACGACATTTTATCGAGTTCATGCAGCAAGTCATTTGGAAACTCGATGTCTGCCTTATCAATTTCATCAATCAACAGGACACAGCGCTCTTCACTGGTAAACGCTTCCCACAATTTACCCGGCTTGATGTAGTTCTTGATGTCATAGACACGGTCATCACCCAACTGACTATCGCGCAAGCGGGATACGGCATCGTATTCATACAGGCCTTGTTGTGCTTTGGTAGTGGACTTGATGTGCCAGGTGATCAGCTTCAAACCCAGGCTTTGTGCAACTTGCTCGGCCAGTAAAGTCTTACCTGTACCCGGCTCCCCTTTGACCAGCAATGGTTTTTGCAAACTGCGTGCAGCTTTCACCGCAAGCTTTAAACTGTCAGTCGCGATGTACTGATCGGTACCTGAAAATTGTTGAATATCAGCAGACATGATTGAACCTTATTTTTTACTTACAGTGGTGAACTTTTCTCGTGAACACGAATATTGCTTTTGTTCGACACATAAGTCGACCAGCAATAGCCAATCACAGATCCAATCCCAATGACAAATAAAATAAGTGACGCATTAATCCAAACCAGGGACTGCTCTTTGGTTAGCATCCCAAATAACAGACCAAAGATCGCGGGCGCAATGGATGCATTCGACCCCTCAGATACCGTCGGTGTTAGCAGAATGGCAAAGGCCACAATCCACAAAAAACCGCCCATGGGTTTAGGCAGACGCTTGGTCACGCCATACCAGCACCATAAAGCAATCAGGCTGCCGAGCAGATAAACTGCAACGGCAATGCTCTGTTCAGGAATTGAGTCTAATACACCCACATAACCATTCATTTCACAACTCCTGAATCAACATTAAGCACCGCGTAAACCTTCTGGTGCCACAGCGTTTGGATCAATCAAGCCTTCTGGCGGCATTTGCAGGAAGAAACCGCGGGTTTCAATAGAATCCATGACATGCAAGACATTGGCACGTGCCAGTTTACGTGATTCGCTTAATTCAAGATGCATGACAAAAGTCGCACGTCCAAATGCTGCCTGTACTGCTTCAGTCAATACGCTTAAAGGTTCGAATGTTTCAGCTTCGCTTTCATTCGCAGGACGCGCCACATACAGATACATTTCACTTTTTTTGCTGGATTTGTAGATAGACACTTGCATATTTCAAACGACTTTTCTGGAAAAACAACCGCAAGGATACATCAAAAAAAAGACAGAAACATTAGCCACGTCTCATGCATCAGTCGTGATTTTGTATAATTGCTTTTTCTTTAACCAATCCTGCAACCAATCACTCGCTGACTTTCATCTGGGTAGACAGATAAGATTCATCCTGATGCAATACCTGAATCAGTGGCTGAGTTAATAACTCATAGCGCCAGCCAAGCAGATAATCCGGCAGATCCTGTTCATCCTTGTGAAAAACTACATGCTGATACAGTGCATTCAACCATTTCTTGCGCATCAGCACTTCTTTGGGAATCGAGGTTTCATTGACGACATTCTGAATAATTGAATCAATTTTTTCGCCAATATCTTTGGAAGAATGGCGAATTGGACGTGCCAGACGTAAAGGCCAGTTTGCCGGCTCCGGCAGGAATTTCAGTAAATCTAAAATGGTTTTGCCATGCTCACGAACCACATTCGAACGAATGTCTTTCACATGACTCAGCTGGAAATTATTGCGCGGGAATTTTTCCACCAGATCAATCATGCTGGCATTTTTTAAAATAAAACTGCGTGGCTGATTTAGTGCTTTGGCAATCTGATCACGCCAAACCATTAATTGCTGCAATTGCATCAGCTGACGGCGTGAATGCCGGTAATTGCCGACATCCTGATACAACAAGGCAGTTGGGGTATCTTCGCCAATTTCCTGAGTCAGAAAACGGCAATCTTGCAAGGCAAAATCCAGCAGATCTTTCGACTCCAGATCCCGTTTGATTTTCTCTGACAGTTGCACCAGATAATGCACATCATTGGCAGCATAGAGCAACTGTTCGGAACTGAGTGGACGCGCCAGCCAGTCAGAACGGGTCTGGTCTTTTTCGATATCGACTTCCAACATCTGCTTCAGCGCATTTTGATAGCTGACTTGCAGACCATGCCCCAAAAATGACATGCCGACCTGGGTATCAAACACATTACTCAGCGATTTCTTCTGGGTATAGTGATAAATCAGATCGATATCTTCACTACAGGCATGAAAAATATTCTGCTGTGCGTTAAAAATTTTATTAAGGAACTCAGTCAGATCCAGCGTGGTTCCATCCAACAAATAGACCTTGTTGTCTACGTTAATCTGAAAAACACCCAGCTTAGGCCATAAGGTATCAACCTTGATAAACTCGGTATCCAGCCCATACACTGAATTCTGATCCATCAGCTTCAGTACATGAGTTAAGTCGTTTTGATGTTGAATAAATTGAAACATAGAACTGAGTCTAAGATTAGATTCTCGATAGATCTATATTAACTGATCTATAGAATTTTTGTATAAAAAATAAGGTCAATTCTGCCCTATTTCCCAAAAAATGGCGCTTACTTATCAGGTTTTATATTCTAATTAATATCTTTTTTATATTAAAACTAACAAGATATTTAAGCTCAGCTTACTTCATGCGCATTCGGTTATGTACTGCCTGACTCAAGGTATGACTATCGACATATTCCAGCTCACCGCCTTGCGGTACGCCTTGGGCAATTCGGGTCATCTGGATCGGCAAATGTTTGCTGGCCTCAACCAGATAATGCGCCGTGGCCTGACCTTCTACCGTAGCATTGGTTGCCAGAATCACTTCTTTCACCTGACCATTGGCCAAACGGTGCAATAAGTACGGAATACCGATTTCTTCTGGTCCAATACCATCCAGTGGCGATAAATGTCCACCCAATACATGATATTTACCTCTGAAGCTGCCACTTTGTTCAATCGCCATGACATCTGCAGGTGATTCTACTACGCAAAGCAATTCATCATCACGATCCAGCGAAGTACAGATATTGCAGACTTCGTCTTCGGTCAAAGAATGACAGACTGAACATTCATGAATGTAATTGGTTGCCTCAGTCAGCGCATGTGCCAGACCAATAGCACCCTCACGATTTTTCATGATCATATGCAATGCCATACGTTGAGCCGATTTCGGCCCAACGCTTGGCAAAATGCGTAATGCTTGAACGAGTTGATCAAAACGATCACTAAACATTGCGCATTCGTCCTTAGAACATACCTGCAAGACCAGGCGGTAACCCCATACCCGAATTCGCTGCTTTCATTCTTTCGTCAGATACCACTTCTGCCTGACGTGCTGCATCATTCATTGCCGCTGCAATCAGGTCTTCGATCATGTCTGGATCATCCTGAAGTAACTCAGGATTGATTTCGATACGCTTCACTACGTTACGGCAAGTCATAGTTACTTTCACCAGACCGCCACCCGCCTCGGCATGCACTTCAGTTTGCGCAAGCTCTTCTTTGGCTTTTTTTACGTTGTTTTCAACTTCTTTCTGCATGCGCTGAGCTTGCTGCATCAACATGTTAATGTTCATAAATATCTCCGAACATAAATTTATAGAATTAAATCAGGTCTAAACCACGGCTAATGTCACGAATAATATCACCAATCTCTTCCAAACCAACAGATACGCGAATTAAACCTTCGCGAATACCGGCAGCTTCTTTGGCTTCAGGCGACAATTTACCGTGTGTCGTGGTTGCAGGATGGGTAATGGTCGATTTCACATCGCCCAGATTACCGGTAATCGAGATAAACTGGGTATTATCGATGACAGTCCATGCTTCCTCACGACCACCTTTGACTTCAAAAGACACAATACCGCCAAAACCGCTCTGCTGTTTTGCTGCCAGTTCATGACCGATATGCTCAGGCAGGCCTGCATAATATACTTTTTCTACTTTTGGATGCTGGTTCAAAAATTCAGCCAGTTGCTGAGCACTTGCCGAATGTTCACGCATACGTAAACGTAGTGTTTCCAAGCCTTTTAGAAAAACCCAGGCATTGAATGGGCTCATTGAAGGACCAGTGGTACGCACATAGCCAAAAATTTCTTCAAGCAGCTTATGATTACCTACGACTGCGCCGCCTAATGCACGGCCTTGGCCATCCAGATATTTAGTCGCAGAATACACCACCAGGTCTGCACCAAATTTGAGTGGTTGTTGTAACACCGGTGTACAGAAGCTGTTATCAATCGCCAGTAAAGCATCATTGGCATGCGCAATATCGGCGAGTCCCTGTATATTAGCTACTTCTGCTAAAGGATTCGATGGCGATTCAACAAAGAGAATTTTTGTTTCAGGCTTGATGGCATTTTTCCATGCATCAAGATCAGTCAAATCGACGAAATCAACGCTGACGCCAAATTTTGCGACATATTTTTCAAACATGGAAACCGTAGAACCGAAGACTGCACGTGAACAAATCACATGGTCGCCCGCTTTTAAAAAAGCCATCATCACTGCCATAATAGCTGCCATACCCGAACTGGTGGCGACGGCGCGCTCTGCACCTTCAAGTGCAGCCAGACGCTTTTCAAACATGGCAACGGTCGGATTGGTAAAGCGAGAATAGATATTGCCCGGTTCCTGGCCTGAGAATTTGGCTGCGGCTTCTGCAGCATTTTCATAAACAAAGGACGATGTTAGAAAAATTGGTTCGCCATGCTCACCTTCAAAAGTGCGGGTATGGCCGGTACGAATGGCTAAAGTTTCTAATTGGTAAGAAATATCGTCTTGCTGGCTCATCGCTTTACCTCAGCCCTCGGGCTGCCTTTTGTAAAAATTTGCCAACATTTTGAGCGCCTAAGCTATTTCAGGTCAAGGCATAATAAGCGATTATTGCTTAGACTTCGATCAATCCTCCCGCGGATACGGATATTTTATTTACATGATTCAGTTAAAACAAAACTTTCAGCGCCAGCAAAAAAAATTGAAACACCTTAGTACCCGGGTGTTTAATGCCTCCTCACTGATCCTGTCGCAAAAAACCCCTTTTGAATATATTGCCGGCACCGAGTTTTGCAAGATTCGTTATTACGCTTCACCCGAAAAAAAATATAAGGAGCCTCTGGTTTTTATCGCACCCTTGGCCATTAATATGGATATTTATGATCTGTATCCTTATCGCTCTCTGGTCAAGCATTTTCAGCATAGCGGTTTTGATGTCTATCTGGTGGAATGGAAACGCTTTAACTTTAAGCACCGCCACCTGAATTTTTTATCTTTTATTGATGCAGCCATTCCTCAATCCATTGAAACCATCTGCAAGCATTCAGGCAGTCAGTTCATTTCCTTACACGGCTGGAGTATGGCTGGCGTATTTGTCACGCTCTATACGGCCTTGCATTCGCCTGAACATGTCAAGAATCTGATCGTGGTGGGCAGCCCCATCGACAGTTATGCATCAGGACGTGTCGGCAAACTATTTTCTACGACCAATAAACTGATTTCTAAAAATAAGAATTTGCAACAGGCCATTCATCAAGGACTGATCCCGAAGCAATATATTCATACGCCGGGTATTGTAAATGCCTTGGGCTTTAAATTACTCGATCCGATTGGCTGGCTCAAAAGCCAGAAGCAGTTTTTGCTGAATCTGGATCATGTCGAAGATGTCTATGAACATGCCACCATGGGAAATTTCCTGAACAAGATGATTGATTATCCAGGCGGGATTAATCAGGACATGGTGCTGCACTTATGGCTGCAAAATCCTTTAAAACAGGGTTCTATCACTTTGGATGGTCGTGTCGTTGATCTTAAAAATATCAGCTGCTCCCTATTGGTAGGTGCAGGTCAAACCGACCAGATTGTCACAGAACAGTCAGCTAAGCCTTTGATGAAATTGACAAGTAGCCAGGATAAGACGTTTACTCTTATACCGGGTGGTCATCTTGGACTAATGTCGAACCAGAAAACAGCCAATACATTCTGGCCAAAAATGACGACCTGGCTGGTGCAGCGCTCTACACGGCTTGATGCTTAAAGCAGATTTCTCGCACCAGAAAAATATTAAAAATTATCAATAGATTTAAACATATTCAGAGGGTACAGCATGATTCAATCAGTGGCATTTATCGGCCTAGGTGCAATGGGTTTTCGTATGGCAGCACATTTACCCAAGCATTTTGATACGGTCTATGTCTGGAACCGCAGCTTTAACAAGGCAGAGCAACATGCGGCTGAATATGGCACCCAAGCCGTCACACTGGAACAGGCCGTACAGGCAGATGTGATTTTTTCCTGCCTGCCAACTAGCGCTGACGTTGAACGACTTCTGGAAAATCTGTCGCTTAAATCCGGTTCAGTCTGGGTCGACTGCACCAGTGGTGTACCGGATTCTGCCCAAAAATTGGCAGTACAATTGGCTAAACATGGGGTAATCTTTCTGGATGCACCGGTCAGCGGCCAGACCATTGGCGCTGACAATGGCACGTTAACTGTGATGGTGGGCGGTAATGCAGAGGGCTATGAAAAAGCCCTTCCTGCGATGCAGGCTTTTGGCAAGCTGATCAAGCATGTGGGTGAATCTGGCGCAGGTTTTGCAGTGAAGGCCGTAAATAATATGTTAATGGCTGTAAACCTGTGTGCCGTCGCAGAAGGCTTTACTACACTGAAAGCGCATGGGGTAAACCTGCATGAAGCGCTGGATTGTATTAATGCTTCAAGTGGTAAAAGTATGGTGACTGAAACCGTATTGCCACAGCGTATTTTAAACCGAAGTTTTCCTGTAACCTTTGCCCTGCCACTCTTGGCCAAAGATACAGGTATTGCAATCGACCTTGCGCGTGAAGCCAAACTTTCTGCGCCTGTGCTCTCGTTGACCCAGAATCTGATTCAAGCGGCCAGCGATCTGTCGGATAAAAACAGTGATTTTTCCAGTGCTGTGAAAATGTATGAATCATGGAGTAATATTACCATCGAGTAATATCTCGCCATTGAATAATGATAACGAAACCTCATATTGTGACTAGTAGGCAGGCACATATAGTGGATAACCCAGAGGAAACTCTCATGACTAAGTTAAGTGTTGCAATTTTTGCTAGTGTTGCAACTTTTATTGGGGCAAGTGCTTTTGCAGCAACGCCAGAGCAAGAATGTCAAAAATTGAAAAATGACCATGATGTCATTTACGCATCTAAAGGTTTTTGCTTTAAAGACCCGGATGCAAAGGCGAAGTTTGGCAATGATAATTGCTATACAACTAAACCAAAATTTTCAGAAAAAGAGCAACAACGACTTGACGCCATCAAAGATCGTCAGAAAGAATTGAACTGTAAATAATTACAGTACACAATCACTTTCAAGGATTAGACATGCTTTACGATGATCAAAATATTTTTGCACGAATTATCCGCAACGAAATTCCTGCAATTAAAGTGTATGAAGATGATCAAGTTCTCGCTTTTATGGACATCATGCCTCAAGCTGAAGGTCACACGCTGGTCATCCCTAAAACACCTGCTATAACATTGCTTGATCTACCTCCTGACGCTGCTGCTTACACCATTCAAATTGTGCAAAAAGTTGCGCAAGCGATGGAAATAGCACTTGAAGTAAAAGGTATTGTACTGATGCAACTTTCAGGCGCATCTGCTGGTCAGACTGTTCCGCATGTACATTTCCACCTCATTCCAAGTTCAGTTCATGAATTAGGCAAACATGCTTTACACATGGGTGATCAAGAAAAAATCCAAGCCTTGGCGGAAAGAATTAAAGCCGCACTTTGATTTAAAATAAATTCAAAAAATGGAGCTTCGGCTCCATTTTTTATAAATACAGAATAAGAAAAGAAAGAATTAGCCTTCATATTTAATCCAAACACGTCACCAAACTGTCATTTATTGTTCACCTCGTTGTCACAAACATTACAGATACTGCATAGCAAGTTGGTGAGCTTTTGTAATTTTTTGTACTTAAGCAAACTAAAAAAGAAGTGTTAAGTAAGGCGAATGCCATTTAGAACCGTGTTTTGGAGAAATATCTCAATGAAAAAATTACTTCTCGCTACTGCAGTAGCGGCTTTGGGGATGAGTGCAGCACAAGCAGCACCAACTTTGTATGGTAAACTGAACGTATCTATCGACCAAGTTGATAACTACGATTTCAAAGGTAACGATGTTTCTGAAGTAAGCTCTCATGCTTCACGTATTGGTGTAAAAGGTGAAGAGAAACTGACTGACAAGTTGTCAGCTGTTTATCAAGCTGAATGGGCTGTTTCTACTGATGGTTCTGGTTCAGATACTGACTGGAGTGCACGTAACCGCTTCATCGGTCTTAAATGGGCTGGTTTAGGTACACTAAAAGCAGGTAACTACGATTCTTATTTCAAAACAGCTGCTGGCAGTGCTCAAGACATCTTCAACGATCACACTCGTCTTGACATTACCAACATGATGCACGGTGAAGAACGTCCTAAAAATTCGATCGGTATCGAAACTGACAAAAAATTGCTTGGCGGCGTTCAATTCAACATTATGGCGCTACAAGGTGAAAATTCAGCTGCTCCTGGAGCTGGCACTTCTGGTGACGATAGTGCACGTGATGGCTTCGGTGATGGTATCTCAGCATCTGTCCTATATGATAACAAAGACATTGGCTTATCTTTAGGCCTAGCAGCAAACTCTGCTGTTGAAGGTAAATA
This sequence comes from Acinetobacter sp. WY4, assembly GCF_018438165.1. Lineage (GTDB taxonomy): Bacteria > Pseudomonadota > Gammaproteobacteria > Pseudomonadales > Moraxellaceae > Acinetobacter. The sequence goes on from NZ_CP053947.1 coordinate 666,687, forward strand.
TGTAGGTTTTGATGGTAAAAAATATATTTCTGATGCTTTCCGTATCACTGGAGCTTATGACTTCTCTAAAGTGGGTATCAACGGCTTGACTTTAGGTGGTTTATGGCAAACCGCTGAACCATCTGACGATCTAACCGCTGCTAAAGGCTTACAAGAAGATGCTTTCACAATTGCCGCTGCATATAAAATCGGTTCAACTCCATGGGTTGTAAAAGCTGAATACGCAAATGCGAATACAGAATACACAGCTGGAACTACTTCTGTTGATCGTGACATCAATCAATACGGTCTTGGTGTAGATTACTACTTCAACAAACAAGCTCGTATGTACGGTATCGTTGCTTCTCAAGAACGTGACTGGAAAACAGCTGCTGGTGAAGATGATACTATGACTGTATTCGGTCTTGGTATGGAATATAACTTCTAAGCCAAAAGCCATAGCACACTAAAGAATATTTTATTTAAGTATGCTGATTTTTTGACCGCGTACTTAACCAAAAAAAGACTACCTACGGGCGGTCTTTTTTATTTCTCACGAATAGAGTATTTAAAACCATATCTGTATTATTTTCTTTTTAAAATCATTAAACCCTAATTAAAAAACAGATTAATCCTACTTAATACATATTATTTCAAATACCAATTTTTAATAATATGCAACCATTTTGGTCAGATTTTTAGATAATACACAACTGTTTTAGTCAACTTTAAATATAATACATTACCATTTTAGTTGGGATTAAAAACATTAACACAAAGCTTTTTAGTCTACTTTGAAGCAAATAAATATTAGTTTATTTTTTAACACTCACCAGAATAAGCTATTGTTTTTATTAATTTAAATAATATATTTTTACTTTAACTGTTTAATCTATTTATTTTTAGTTACTTTTTGTTTAATAATATCCATTATGTTTTAAAAAATAGGCTTATTTGCATGAGCTTAATACCCAAAGATTTTAACAAACGATTAGTTCGCGAGATAACAATCATATTAATAATTAAGATTGTTCTCTTATTGACGATTAAACATATCTGGTTTGACGCCCCTACTATTCCCAAAAATTTTGACTCTCAAGTTGCCGAGCACATTGCCGGCAGTCCTTCCCCAATCAAGGAGACACGTTGATGATTTCTGAAAGCGTGGTCGATCTTTCGCGGTTCCAATTTGCAATGACCGCGATGTATCACTTTATTTTTGTTCCACTGACTTTAGGCCTGGCTTTTTTGCTTGCCATTATGGAAACCACCTATGTGATTTCCGGCAAAGAAATCTATAAAGACATGACCAAGTTCTGGGGAAAACTGTTTGGTATTAACTTTGCCTTAGGGGTAACCACCGGCCTGACCATGGAGTTCCAGTTCGGAACCAACTGGGCATATTACTCGCATTATGTCGGTGATATTTTCGGTGCACCGCTGGCGATTGAAGGTTTGATGGCCTTCTTCCTTGAATCGACATTTATTGGCTTGTTCTTCTTTGGTTGGGATCGTCTGTCCAAAGTGCAACATCTGGCCGTAACCTGGCTGGTGGCTTTAGGCTCGAACATGTCCGCACTCTGGATTCTGGTCGCCAATGGCTGGATGCAAAACCCGGTCGGTTCGGCATTTAACTATGAAACCATGCGTATGGAAATGGTGGACTTTGCTGCACTGATTTTTAACCCGGTCGCTCAGGTTAAATTTGTGCATACCGTATCTGCCGGTTATGTCACAGGTGCTATTTTTGTACTGGCTATTTCAAGTTACTACATGCTGAAAAAACGTGACCTACCTTTTGCACGCCGTTCTTTTGCCATTGCAGCCATCTTCGGGCTTGCTTCTACACTTTCAGTGATTTTACTGGGTGATGAATCAGGTTATGAGCTGGGCGATGTACAAAAAACTAAACTAGCAGCAATTGAAGCCGAATGGGATACTCACCCTGCGCCTGCGCCATTTACTTTGTTTGGTATCCCGAATAAGGAAACCATGACTACAGATTATGCAGTGAAAATTCCTTATGTGATGGGTCTGATTGCTACACGCTCTACGACTGAACAAGTCACAGGTATTAAAGACCTGCTGGTTCAGCATGAAGCGCGTATCCGCAATGGTATGGTGGCATATTCGCAACTGGAAAAATTACGTGCTGGTGATCAGTCTCCAGAACTGAAAACTGCTTTTGAAGAAAGCCAAAAAGACTTAGGCTACGGTCTGCTACTGAAGAAATACACGCCAAATGTCGTTGATGCCTCTGATGAGCAAATCAAAGCAGCTGCTAAAGACACTATTCCACACGTACCAAGCCTGTTCTGGGCCTTCCGTGCCATGGTGGCTTCCGGCTTCCTGATGTTGCTTTTATTTGCACTGGCAACTTTTGCGGTAGCCAAACGTAATGCAGAAAACAAACCATGGTTATTGAAATTTGCTTTATTTGCACTGCCTTTACCTTGGGTTGCTGCGCAAACCGGCTGGTATGTAGCAGAAGTAGGTCGTCAACCTTGGACTATTGGTGAGGTATTACCGACGCATCTTTCAGCATCAAGCTTAAGCACAGGTGATGTCTGGGGTTCAATCCTTGCATTGGCAGCATTCTATACCGTGTTACTGATTATCGAGATGTATCTGATGATCAAGTTCTCACGTCTTGGCCCAAGCTCACTGCATACCGGTAAATACCATTTTGAAAAGCTTGCAACTGCAGAGAAGGCAAATGAGGAGACTCACGCATGATCGAATATGAATTATTAAAAATCATTTGGTGGGTGCTGGTCGGCGTATTGCTGATTGGCTTTGCCCTCACCGATGGCTTCGATATGGGCTCCATGGCGATCATGCCATTTGTGGGCAAAAATGATAGCGAGCGCCGTGCAGCGATCAATACCATTGCCCCGCATTGGGACGGTAACCAAGTCTGGTTTATTACTGCCGGCGGTGCTTTGTTCGCTGCCTGGCCAATGGTCTATGCAACCGCCTTCTCTGGCATGTACTGGGCACTGTTGCTGGTACTGTTTGCCCTATTCCTGCGTCCGGTCGGTTTTGACTATCGCTCAAAACTGGAAAATACCAAATGGCGCAATTCATGGGACTGGGGTCTAGCCATTGGTGGTGCAGTGCCTGCATTGGTCTTCGGTGTGGCATTCGGCAACATGTTCCTGGGTGTACCATTTACTTTAGATGAAACTGTACGTTCTACTTATACTGGTAGCTTCTTTGCCCTGCTGAATCCGTTTGCGATTGTCTGTGGTCTGGTCAGTTTATCGATGCTGTGTGCACATGGTGGTGCATGGTTAATGCTGCGTACTGATGGTGACCTACGCCAACGTTCTGCCAAAGCAACACAAATCATGGGACTAGTGTATTTAGCAACTTTCCTGGCAGCCGGTGCATGGTTGTATTTTGGTGGCATTCAGGGCTATACCTTAGTTACACCTTTTGATACCAATGGTGTTGCCAACCCGCTGGCCAAAGAAGTATTGACCAATGCCAATCTAGGCTGGATGAATAACTACTCGACGTATCCAATCACAATGGCTGCTCCAATTGCCGGCATTTTGGGTGGCTTGATCATTGTCTTGGCAGCTAGTAAAAACAAAGCAGGCTTGAGCTTTCTGGGTTCATCTCTGGCTGTCATCGGTGCCATCCTGACTGCTGGTTTTGCCCTGTTTCCTTTCCTGATGCCTTCAAGCATTAACCCGGTTGCAAGTCTGACCATGTGGGATGCGGTATCCAGTAAAAATACCTTAACCGTTATGACCGTTGCTGCCTGTATCTTTGTTCCATTGATCCTCATCTATACCACTTGGTGTTATTACAAGATGTGGGGCGTGATCACCAACAAACACATTGAAGATAATTCACATAGCCTGTACTAAGGGCTGTGTCTTAAGGAGAGACAACTATGTGGTATTTTGCTTGGATTCTGGGTGTACTGATGGCCTGTTTTGCCAGTGTGATTGCTGCCATTTACATGGAACAACACCAAGACCTGGATGAGGAATAAAACATGACCGAAGCTGCGCTTGAGAAAACCGTTGTAGACAAGAAACCAAACAAATTTGCGATGATGATTTCCTGCCTCCTGGCTTTTCCTCTCGCAGCCGTGTTATTGGTTCATCCTTCTGCAATGCTGGATGCCAACGGTGAATATAGCCATAGTGCCATGATGTATATCATGATTGGCATTTCTGGAGGCTTTGTCTATGGTGTGGGCTTTATGCCGCGCCACTGGTTCTGGAAATGGCTGTTTAGTCCATTTTTAGCCTGGCCTTTAATGATCTGGGGCTATTACACCTGGTTTCTCAGTTAAAGTATGAAATTAAAAAAGCTCTCACTTGAGGGCTTTTTTATATCGTTTATCAATTTTTGCTTTTTGTTCTACTATTATATCACTTTGCATTTGGAAGCAATTTCTATATTGAGCATGAATGTAATGAAGATACTTTTCTTTACCCGCATGTCTTAACAACATTTGTAAAGCCGGAATAAGTCCGACTTTTAGAATAATTTATCGATGGGTATGGATCGACATCACAATGCCCATCCCGGCCAGCATGGAAATCACCGCCGTTCCACCATAACTCATCAGCGGCAATGGATCTCCGGTCACAGGTAAAATCCCGCTCACCATGCCGGAGTTTAAAAATACAAAGAAGAAGAAAGTCAGTCCCATGGCTCCAGCATATAAACGGCCAAAGTTATGAAAGCTGTTTAAACCAATCATCAGACAGCGAATAATAATGGCAGTGAATAAACTAAACAGCAGGAAAACGCCGATAAAACCGAATTCTTCGGCATAAGTCGACATAATAAAGTCAGTATGATGTTCAGGCAGATAACCTAAATGTGATTGGGTACCTTCGGTATAGCCTTTGCCCGTGGAACCACCTGAACCAATCGCAATTTTGGACTGGATGATATTCCAGCCTGCACCCAAGGCATCCGATTCCGGATCAAATAACGTGGTAATACGTTTTTTTTGATACTCTTGTAGCACGAACATCCATGCAGCCGGAGCTGCCACAGCTACCGCCGCTGCTGCACCACCAATCAGACGCCACGACATCCCACTTAAAAATAGAACAAAAATACCAGGAATTACCAAGCCAATGTTCAAGTCAGGCTGAAGTGCCACCAAAACAAATGGTACGCCCAATAGAATCAAAGCCCCGACAATATGCAAAAATTTGGGAGGAAATGGCTTACGTGCAAAATACCATGCCATCATCAAAGGCATGGCAAATTTCATCACCTCACTCGGTTGCATGCTTCCCACCCCTGGCAAGGTAATCCAGCGGGTTGCACCCAAACGTTTTTCACCAATCACAAAGACCAGAAGCAGCATGAAGATCCCGAAGGCATACAGGTATGGACTAATCGCCTGATAGACTTTCGGTGGAATCTGCGCACAGATAAACAGCAGCACAAAACCAATTCCAAAACTGATCGCCTGACGCACCACCATGCCAGAGTCTTCGGATGTCGCGCTATACACCACCATTAAACCCAGGATTGCATTGAGAACTAGAAAGCACAATAACCAGGGATCAAGGTGCAACTTGGTCCATCGAGATGAATCTTGCGGGTTAATACTACGTCCATCACGCAAAGAGTGACGTAAAAACCGATACTGCTGTGAAGGTATCATTGGCCAAAAGGTGAAAAAGAATGATGGCAAAATTATAAGTGAAAGCTATAGCGAATAGATCGCTATAGCCAGATTTATTCTGCTTTTATTTAAATATTATTTGAATATATTTTTAAGCCTGAGCCTGTAAAATCAGCTTGGCCAGTTCCAGATCGTCCGGATAGGTAATTTTAATATTATCGGAACGCCCTTGTACTACACTCACCTGTTCGCCGATATGTTCCAGCGCACTGGCTTCATCAGTAATCGTAGCACCATCTTGCAAAGCCTGCTCAATCGCCCGTTTCAACACACCTAGCTTGGCCATTTGTGGTGTTTGTGCCTGCCAGAGCATCGAGCGATCCACTGTTTCCTCAATATCAAAATTGGTTACTACACGCTTAAGTGTATCTCTTACTGGAATCGCCAGAATCGCAGCCTGATCATTTGTAATCGCCGTATTGACTAACTGTTGCAGACAATCCTGACTGACACACGGACGTGCCGCATCATGTACCAACACCCAGTCATCTTCAGAAGCGATTTGAGATAAATACGTGAGTGCATTTAACACGGAATTCACCCGCTCGGCACCACCCAGACAGAAATGGGCTTTCTCTTGACTGGAAAATGGCAGCATTTTTGCGACGTTGTCCTGTTCACCAATCGCCAGGACATAACCCGCCAAAGGCAGTTGATTCAGACGAGCCACCGTATGTTCAAGAACAGTTCGCTCTTGAATCATCTGATATTGTTTCAGTTCTGTTTTGGAGAAACGGCTACCGGAACCTGCAGCTGGAAGAATGACCCAAAGTTTAGGGTGTGGTTGGTGCTTCAGCTGACTCATTGGTTCGCAGGTCTACTTTAGAATTAGGATTAAGATAGATCGGTTTATATTGAGTACTGATCGTGCTCATTTGAATAAAAGTTTCGCGTGGCTTAATCAGACCAAGATCTAAACGCGCATGTTCTTCGATGGCTTCAATACCATTCTTCAAATCATAAACTTCTGCCGCCAGAACGCGATTACGCTCTTTCAGCTCATCATTCAATTCCATTTGTTGCTGGATTTTCTGGGTCAGTTGCTGATGATCATGATAACCACCTTCACCAAACCAGTATAAATATTGAAACCCTGCGATCAAAATGATCGCAAGGCCCAACAGTACTTTACTCGCAGTCGAGTCGAATACATTTAACATTGACATAAGTCGCTTAGTTCAAACCTTTGAACTCAGCTTTACCGCGATATGCAGCATTAGTCAATTCTTCAATACGAAGTAATTGATTATATTTCGCTACACGGTCAGAACGGCAAAGTGAACCAGTCTTGATTTGACCCGCTGCTGTACCTACTGCAAGATCAGCAATCGTTGAATCTTCCGTTTCACCTGAACGGTGTGAAATTACAGTAGAGTAACCATTCTCTTTCGCAAGGTAGATGGCATCTAAAGTTTCAGTCAAGGTACCGATCTGGTTGTATTTGATCAGAATCGAGTTACCCACTTTTTCGTTGATACCACGTTGCAGAATTTTCGGGTTCGTTACGAACAAGTCGTCACCAACCAACTGGATCTTGTCGCCAAGAATAGAAGTCAGGTAAGACCAGCCTTCCCAGTCAGATTCGTCCAGACCATCTTCGATCGAGATAATTGGGTACTGGTTTACAAGACCTGCCAAATAGTCAGAGAACTGGTTGCTTGTGAACGCTTTGTTGCCTTCGCCAGCAAGAATGTACTGACCATTTTTGTAGAATTCTGAAGATGCACAGTCAAGCGCAAGCATGATGTCAGAACCTGCTTTGTAGCCAGTTTGACCAATTGCTTCAAGAATAACTGTGATTGCTTCTTCGTTTGAACGTAAGTTCGGCGCAAAACCACCTTCATCACCTACCGCAGTGTTTAAACCTTTTTTGTTTAAAACTGATTTAAGTGAATGGAAGATTTCAGCACCGGCACGTAGCGCTTCAGAGAATGAAGTGAAGCCTACTGGCTCAATCATAAATTCTTGAATATCGACGTTGTTGTCTGCATGTGAACCACCATTGATGATGTTCATCATTGGTACAGGCATAGTTAGAATCGTTTGACCGCGAAGATCTGCGATGTATTGGAAAAGAGGAATTTTCTTTTCTTCAGCAGCAGCGCGAGCAGCAGCCAAAGACACTGCCAAAGTTGCGTTTGCACCTAGTTTTTCTTTGTTTTCAGTACCGTCAAGCGCGATCATCGTGTTATCGATGTCTTTTTGTTCGAATACTGATTTACCGACCAAAGCGTCACGGATTAACGTATTTACGTTATTTACCGCAGTTTTAACGCCTTTACCTAAGTAACGCGCTTTATCGCCATCACGAAGTTCTAAAGCTTCACGAGAACCAGTTGAAGCACCAGATGGTGCACATGCACGGCCAACTACGCCAGATGCTAAGATTACGTCTGCTTCGATGGTAGGGTTACCACGAGAGTCCAAAATTTCACGTGCACGAATGTCAACGATTTGGCTCATGAACTATTCCTCAGTTGATTAATATGAGCTGCCTATACGGCAGCGCAAGAGTGATAAACTCAGTGTGTATCTAACTTTTCGAAACCTTTGACCAAGGTATCCAATTCTTTTAGCTGTGCCAGGAAAGGCTCAAGCTGAGACATGCGCAGCGCACATGGACCATCACACTTGGCTTTTTCCGGATCTGGGTGTGCCTCTAAGAACAAACCAGCAAGACCCGTTGCCATACCCGCACGCGCAAGCGTTGTAATTTGCGCACGACGACCACCGGCAGAATCTGCACGGCCGCCTGGGGTTTGTAAGGCATGGGTCACATCAAAGAATACCGGGACATTCATTTCTTTCATGATGTCGAAGCCCAGCATGTCTACAACCAGATTGTTATAGCCAAATGCCGAACCGCGTTCACAAATGATCAGTTTGTCATTTCCAGCTTCCAGACACTTATGCAGAATATGGCGCATTTCGTGTGGAGCCAGGAACTGGGCTTTTTTGATATTGATGATGGCATCCGTTTTTGCCATGGCTTCCACAAGATCCGTCTGACGGCTTAAGAAAGCTGGCAATTGAATAATGTCTGCCACTTCTGCAACAGGAGCCGCTTGATACGGCTCATGCACATCGGTGATGATCGGCACATTAAAGTGTTTTTTAATGTCAGCTAACCACTCGAGACCTTTTTCCAGGCCTGGGCCACGGAAAGAGTTCAGGCTTGAACGGTTGGCTTTATCAAAGCTGGCTTTGAACACATAAGGAATGCCCAAACGTGTACAGATATCGACATAAGTCTCTGCGATTTCAAAAGCCAGGTCTTTAGATTCAAGTACATTCATTCCGCCGAATAATACAAATGGCAAATGATTTGCCATTTGTATATCGCCCAAACGTACAATTTCTTGTGGTTTTAATTGCGACATTTAAACTTCCCTAGTTGTGTCCTACGCACCGATTATTTGGTTTTTTGGTACTGCTTTTTCGCAGCATCAATGAAACCTGCAAATAATGGGTGACCATCACGTGGCGAGCTGGTAAATTCCGGGTGGAATTGTACTGCAATAAACCAAGGATGTGCAGGAATTTCAACAGTTTCTACCAGATGCTGTACCGGAGAATAACCAGAAATCTTCATGCCTTTTTCTTCCAGCACTGGGATATAACGGTTGTTCATCTCGTAACGGTGACGGTGACGCTCGATGATTTCTTCAGAACCATAAACTTCTGCAGTTTTAGTCCCTGCAACCAGTTCAGATTTTTGCGCGCCTAAACGCATCGTGCCACCCAGATCAGAATCAGCAGAACGTTGCTGAACTTCACCACGCTCATCTAACCATTCAGTAATTAAACCAATCAATGGAGATTTGGTTGAACGGTTAAATTCAGTCGAGGTCGCGTCTGCAATACCAGCAACATTACGTGCGTATTCGATCACAGCCAACTGCATACCTAAGCAAATACCGAGGAACGGCACACCGTTCTCACGTGCGAACTGAATCGCCTTCATTTTGCCTTCAGTACCGCGCTCACCGAAACCACCAGGAACTAGAATCGCATCAGCATCTTTCAATACTTCTGCTACATCTTGGCCTTCAAGCTCTTCAGCGTTTACGTAGTCAATCTGAACTTTCACACGGTTTTGAATACCCGCATGTAAAAGTGCTTCGTTGACAGATTTGTAAGCATCTGGAAGTTCAACGTATTTACCGACCATTGCAACACGTACGGTGTATTCAGGGTTCAGTAATGCTTCTACAACGTTATCCCAATCTGTTAAATCAGCTTCAGGAAGATCGTTATAACCAAAACGTTCACAGATTAAATCATCAACATTTTGTTCGTAGAATGTACGTGGAATCTGGTAGATCGAACGTGCGTCTTTACATACCACAACGGCACGTGCTTCAACGTTGGTAAATAATGCAATCTTACGCGTCGTATCTGCATCTACATCGTACTCTGTACGACAGATGAGAATGTCTGGCTGAATACCAATCGACAGGAGTTCTTTAACAGAGTGCTGTGTTGGTTTGGTTTTTAATTCTGCTGCAGACTTAATGTATGGGAGTAACGTTAAGTGCATTAACATGGTACGTTTATGACCAAGTTCAACCATTAACTGACGTACAGATTCCATGAATGGGAGAGATTCAATGTCACCTACAGTACCGCCGATCTCTACGATCGCAACGTCATAACCTTCGCCTGCACGAAGTACACGCTCTTTGATATTGTCAGTAATGTGTGGAATAACTTGAACAGTACCGCCTAGATAGTCACCACGGCGTTCTTTGTTTAGAACATCCTGGTAAACACGGCCTGATGTGAAGTTATTTAGTTTGGTCATTTTCGCACGACGCAAGAAACGTTCGTAGTAACCCAAGTCTAAGTCTGTTTCAGCACCATCTTCTGTAACAAAAACTTCACCATGCTGGAATGGGCTCATTGTCCCTGGATCGACATTAATGTATGGATCCATTTTTACCATGGTCACTTTTAAACCACGAGCTTCTAAAAGTGCAGCAACAGAAGCAGCTGAAATACCTTTACCTAGTGATGAAACTACACCACCAGTAACGAAAATAAAATGGGTCATTGGGTTTCTCGTACAATCGAGCCTAAATCGGCCTGCAATGTTGCGCAATTTTACTTTACCTTGTACCTAGAAAGCAAAGTCAATCCGCATCAATTCAAAGAACAATAAACAATTGACTATTCTAACAGCAATTCCTATAAAAAATTACAGTAAGTTCATATGATTTCTATCTTGCATTTTGCTGCTATAATAGTGTATCCACTCCACACTTTTATGTTTGATGCAATGATGATGAAGAAACTTTTAATCTCCACCCTAATCCTGACTGGCCTGACATTAACTGCGTGTGTAAAAAAAGAAGCACCAAAAGAAGAAGAGCAAGTAGAAGTTACTCCAGCATCTGAAATCTCGACTCCAGAACCAACGCAATTTGAACCGCTTGAACCTGTAGAGCCAGCGGCAATTGAAGAGGAAGTAGCGCCAACGGTTGAAATTCAACGTGAGCAAACTGAAAACACCACGACTGAAATCCGTCGTGAAATCAAAAAACCAGAAACTACTGAGCCGGCACCAGTGCCTGAAACCCGCGAAGAACCTGCGTCAAAGCCTGCTGCGACCACACCTAAAACCAATTCAAATCCAGAAAACAAGTCTGAGGATGATGCGGTTGCTGACGCAATTGCCGCAGCGATGCCAGCACTTGACTAATTACAGTATCATTCATCAAAAAACCCAGCAGATGCTGGGTTTTTTATTGGAACTTTTTAAGCAGATACTGTTGCCGGTGCACGAGATAAGTGAATCAAATAGTCTGCCATTAGTCGGGTAGCCCAAGATTCGGTTTGCATCAAGCCCTGATAAAAGCCGCAATGACTGCCTTTTTTGGTGGTAATCACCATAATATTGGACATCGCCCGAATTTTTTCTTTATAAGGTTCTAAATTTCGGATGTGACAAACCGGATCATCCTCCGCATTTAAAATCATCAGCGGAATTTTGATACTTTCAAATACATAAATCGGATTGGTTGCCTGGGTATAACTGGCATAATCCGTAAATCCGGCCAGTTCAAAATAGAGTTTTTCAAATTCGGACAGATCTTTAACTTCTAATAACTGTTTCCAGCTTGGGCAGACCTGCCAGGTTTCCTGATAAGGATGAATAAAGCGCTTAATCAGTTTTTTGGCCATAACTTTACTGTAAAACGGATGCACATTGGCAAAACCAGTTTCAGTGTTATAGCCAGGACATAAAGCAAAAGCTGCTTTTAATGGGGTTTGTTCACCCTCTTCGCCCAGATAACGCACTAACAATCCCGTACCCGCAGAAGAGCCAACCCCATAGAGATCGGACTGAGGAAATCTGTCCTGTATATACAAGAGTTGTTCACGCAAATCCTGAGTTGAACCAAACAGGTTCATTTTAGGCACAGGCATGGGTAAGTCTGCATGACCACGGCGTAAACACAATGCAACACGCCAACCCGTATATTTATGCAGATCACGAACCAGTTCACGCATTGATTCAGGAGAACCGGTTATCGTATGCAATAAAACAATGGTAGGGGTATTTGCAGGAAGATCCAGTCCATACCAGGCAATACCGGTAATTCCGCCATCTGACATTTTCAGCTGTTCAAGCGCGTCATATTTCAGCTTAATGGTACGTTTTTTAATTAAATCGAAATACAGAATATGTGCGTGTGCATTGGCTAACCAAGGTGTAGGACGATATTTTTGTTGCAGCTGCGGTAAGCGCTCAATGAGTCCTGAAAATACACCATTCGGATTGTAATACAGGGTCGGCTCGTCTGCTCCACTGAAACGATCCAGATACTCACTGGAAAGCTGACCCAATTTTTTAAGCAACATTTTCATCTGTCATCCCCCTCTAGTTGTACTAGCTGTGATTTACAAATTTCATGCCGACTTGAATCAATAGTTCGAATTAAGTTTTAGCTTGGAATGATTGCATCCGCTGGCCCATCTGTACAGCCAAGGCTTCAAGTCCGGACTTAGGTCGAATCATGACTTCAAAATCAATCATCTGCCCCTCTTCATTAAACTGAATCATGTCAACTCCCTTTAGTTTTTTATCGCCCACATTGGCAGAAAACTCAAGTACGACATTGTTACCATCTTCACTTATAAATTCACGGTGATAGGTGAATTTTTCAAAGACTTGAATGACATTGGTCAAAATAAAAAATACCACCTGTTTTCCAGGATAAGGCTGAAAAGCCACAGGCGAACGAAATACCACTTCTTCAGCAAGTAGTTCATTCAAGATCGACATATCACGGGTTTCCAGCATCTCATGCCAGCGTGCAATGGATTTTCTGGTATTTTCGATGGTCATTTTGGATTCCTTCTTTTTTGATATTTTCTAATAAAAGCTTAAATACTTCTTTCTTTTAATTGAAAGAATTCCCCCTTTTATTAAAGGTGAGAAGTACTGCTTCGCAAGGGGGGATTCTTTCTTACAAATCCTCTCCCTAACCCTCTCCTTTAATAAAGGAGAGGGGAAAAAGCAGGTTTTAATATTTTCAGATCACCGCCGCCAATTCAGCACCCTGACGGATTGCACGCTTGGCATCCAGCTCACCCGCTTCTTTCGCTCCACCAATCAGATGCACACTTTTACCCGCCGCTTTTAGCTCATCAAACATGGCGGTATAAGATTCCTGACCGGCACAAATAATCACGTGATCGACTTCCAACACAGCAGGCTTGTCATTCACGACAATATGTAAGCCCTGATCATCAATTTTTTCATAATTGGCGCCCGCAATCATTTTTACGTCACGGTGTTTTAAACCGGTACGATGAATCCAGCCTGTGGTTTTACCCAAACTCGCGCCGACTGAAGCAGCTTTACGTTGCAATAAATAAATTTCACGTTGCGGTTTTTCTACATTTGCAGCTTTTAAGCCACCGACATTTTCATAGTCAGTATCAATACCCCATTCATCATAGAATTTTTCCGGATTGATACTGCCACTTTCCCCTTCATGGCTCAAGAATTCGGCTGTATCAAAACCAATACCGCCTGCACCAATAATGGCAACTCGCTGACCCACCGGCTTACGTTCTTTCAAAACGTCCAGATAAGACAGTACTTTTGCATGATCAATGCCTGGAATCTCAAGCTGACGTGGTGTCACGCCTGTTGCCACCACAATATCATCAAAGCTTGACTGAGCCAGCTCTTCCAGACTCGCCTTATGATTCAGTTGCAATTTGATACGTGGTTGTAATTCAATCTGACGCTTGAAGTAGCGCAAGGTTTCATAAAACTCTTCCTTGCCCGGAATGGTCTTGGCAATATTAAACTGCCCGCCAATCTGAGCAGCGGCTTCAAATACCGTCACCTGATGACCGCGATTTGCTGCATATACAGCAAAGCTTAAACCTGCAGGACCCGCACCAATCACAGCAATATTTTTTGCTACATTGGTTTCTTTAAAAATGAGCTCTGTTTCATAGCAGGCACGTGGATTGACCAGACAGGTGGCAATTTTCATTGAGAAAATATGATCCAGACAGGCCTGATTACAACCGATACAGGTATTGATCTCATCGCTACGACCCTGCTCCGCTTTCAGGACAAACTCAGAGTCTGCCAGCATTGGGCGGGCCATGGAAATCATATCAGCATCACCAGACGCCAATACATATTCAGCCATTTCCGGGGTATTGATACGGTTCGAAGTGATTAAAGGAATCTTCACCTGACCTTTCAGTTTACGGGTAACCCAAGTAAAGGCTGCACGTGGCACTTTGGTGGCAATCGTCGGAATACGCGCTTCATGCCAGCCAATGCCGGTATTGATAATGGTCGCACCGGCTTTTTCAATTTCTTTGGCCAACTGGATGACTTCTTCCAGAGTTGAACCGCCTTCGACCAGATCCAGCATAGACAGGCGATAAATAATGATAAAGTTCTCACCAACCATTTCACGGGTACGGCGTACAATTTCAATCGGGAAACGGATGCGGTTTTGATAGCTTCCACCCCATTCATCATCACGATGGTTGGTACGTGCTGCAATAAACTCGTTAATCAGATAGCCTTCCGAGCCCATGATTTCTACACCGTCATAACCGGCATATTGAGCCAGCTTGGCACAGTTGGCGAAATCATCAATGGTTTGCTGCACTTCGGCAGATGTTAAAGCATGTGGCTTGACTGGATTAATCGGTGCCTGAATTGGGGATGGCGCGACATTTTCTGCCTGATAAGAATAACGCCCGGTATGCAGAATCTGCATGGCAATTTTTCCGCCCGCCTCATGTACGGCCTGGGTAATTACCTTATGCTTTTCAGCTTCTTCAAGAGTGTCAAGTTTGGAACCCCCATGAAACGTCACCCCATGATCATTGGGTGAAATCCCGCCGGTGACAATTAAAGCGACTCCACCTTTGGCGCGCTCTGCATAGAAGGCTGCCATCCGATCATATCCGCCGGGTGCCTCTTCAAGACCAACGTGCATGGAACCCATTAACACGCGGTTTTTAAGCGTGGTAAAACCCAAGTTCAATGGGGCAAGTAAATTCGGATATTTAGACATTTCAACTCCTGAGCGTGCGTTTAGGCTGGCTATTGTTTTAGCAACTGGCAGTTTGATCCCTCAAACTTTCCAGTTTAATGCAACTTGTTGCACTAATTTATATGCCAGAATTGATTTTTATGCAACATGTTGCATAATAATCCTGAGTCACTTTTTTGAGACGCTTATGTCTTTAGCGCATGTTTTATTGACCAGCCTGATTGAAAAGCCCAGCACCGGAATCGAACTGGCCCGCCGTTTTGACCGATCCATGGGCTTCTTCTGGAATGCCACTCATCAGCAGATTTATCGCGAGCTGAATGCCATGCTGCAAAAAGGATGGATTTCGACGATAGAAGAGGAAGATTCCAATAGCCGCAAAAAGACATATCAGGTGGAACGTCTGGGCCGGGAAGAACTGGCCAACTGGATGCTGCAACAAAGTCCACCGGCACAACTGCGCGAAGAACTGATGGTGCGTTTACGTGCCGAAGCCCAGCTTGGTGGCAATAACACCTTGGCAGAGCTGGAACGCCATCTGGAACTGCATAAAGAAAAACTAAAAACCTATCAGCAGATTTTTGCCAAGGACTTTGCTCAAGCACACGAAAATGACCGTACCTTGTATATTCATAAAATGATTTTACAACTGGGGATTGATCAGGAACTGGGCTGGATTTCCTGGCTGGAACAGGTCATTCAGCGACTCAAACAATTTGATGCAAAATAACTGTAAATACGGAGACACACATGCCCTTTTATCGCATGCCCGATGGTGAACAGCTATTTGTACTCGAATACGGTCAGGGACAGCCGGTACTGGTACTCTCAGGACTCGGCATGCTGAGCTGGCAATGGAAAGCTTTTCTCTATGCGCATCAGAAAAATTTCCGTTTCATTATTCCGGAATGGCGCGGCTTTGGGGCTTCCAGTCGCTGTAAAATTCCGCAAGATCTTGATGCAATTTCCAGTCACTGGTTGGATATTCAGTCGGTAATTCAACAGCTCAATTTAGATAAATTCATTGTGCTTGCTTACTCTATGGGCGCAACCACAGCAATGCACGGCATACATTATGGCAACTTTTCCAGTCAGATTTCTGCTTATTTACATATCGATCAAACACCTAAAATTCCGGTCGATGATGCTTGGGCTTTTGGACTTTTTGGTCCACGTCATCAGGAATTTATCGACATCCTGCAGCAGCTCTCTGCCCTACTTGCACAATACCAGCAAGTTGAATTGATCCGCGATCTCGACATTTCGGTACGTAAACAAATCGCTGCCCTATGGCTAAAGTTTATTCAGCTACAAAATGAACAAAAATATAGTCTGAAAGCTTTCGCATTTATCCTAAATCAACCTCGCCTGCAAAGCCTGTTATTACCTTCCAGCCGGGTGGATTATATGGCGTGGTATATCAATAATTATTTATATCATCGTGAAGATTACCGCGAGGCTCTAGCTCAGCTTAGCTGTCCGGTGACCTTCTTTAGCGGTGTACAATCCAAGTTGTATCCTTTTGAAGGTCAGCGCCTGATTGCAGAAAGCCTGCCTCATGCCAAACAGATAATTTTCAGCAAGTCTGGCCATACGCCTTTACTGACTGAACCGCTAAAATTTTCCCGAGAACTTGGCATCTTCTTGAAAGAAAATTCGCAATCTAGCGGTTCAGCTACCTAAAGATTCAGGAGAGAGAATAATGAAAAAGCTGGTGGTCTTTTCCGGTGCAGGCATGAGCGCCGAAAGTGGCATTAATACTTTTCGTGACAGTGATGGACTTTGGGAACAGCATCGTATAGAAGAAGTCGCCACACCCGAAGCCTGGGCCAAAAACCCACAACTGGTACAACGCTTTTATAATGCCCGCCGTAAAAACATTCTGGAAGCACAGCCAAATGCAGCCCATCAGCTGATCGCCAATCTTGAAGATAACTTTGATGTGCATGTAATCACCCAGAATATTGATGACTTGCATGAACGTGCCGGCAGCTCCAAGGTGATCCATTTACATGGCAATATTCGCCTGGCCAAAAGCTCAGGCCCCGATGCACAAAGCACAACCGAGTTTTATCCAATTGAAGGTTCTGAATTAGATTTAAATCAACACTTTTGCAAGGCAGGATATCCGCTGCGTCCTCATGTGGTCTGGTTTGGCGAAGCCGTGCCCGCGTATGAAGAAGCTCAAGACTGTGTACAGGATGCCGATATTTTTGTGGTCATTGGTACCAGCCTGCAGGTTTATCCGGTTGCCGGATTAATTCATGAGATTCCTACGAGCTGTCAGGCCTATTACATCGACCCGAAAGCCGAGCAGCAGCATTTGCCTGGGCAGTTTTACAAAATCCCCCAAAACGCGACCGATGGCATGCAAACACTGCTAGGCTTACTGAAATCCGGGAATTAAATCTTTATGCGCTGCATTCTCTGATTGACAGTATGCAACAATCAATTTTTAATCAGCTTATCGTTGCAAGAATGGAATTAAACCATGCTGTCTGATCTGGATGACTTTTACTGTTTCGCTCAGGTGGTGGAACATGGCGGCTTTAGTGCAGCCGAACGTGCGACCGATATTCCCAAATCCAAACTCAGCCGCCGGGTGTTTAATCTGGAAGAGCGTCTGGGTGTACGTCTGATTCAGCGCAGTTCGCGTCATTTTGCCGTGACCGATATCGGCATGAATATTTATCGGCATGCACAGGTGATGCTGAGTGCTGCACAGGCAGCGCATGATTTGGTGGATCATCTGAGTACCGAACCGCGTGGAACCATTAAAGTCAGTCTGCCAGTCTCTATTGCCCAGAATGAACTGGCAAAAATTCTGCCAAATTTCCTGAAAAAATATCCTGAAATTAAAGTCCAGATGATGATCACCAATCGACGGGTCGATATTATCAATGAAGGCTTTGATCTGGCCTTACGTGTCCGTTCCAGCCTGGATGATGATCCGAATCTGGTGATCCGCCAGTTTGAAAAAATTGAGCAGCATCTATTCGCCAGTCAGGGTTATTTAAATGAATTTGGTGAACTGAAAACCCCTGAGCAACTGGCTGAACATAAAATCCTGAGTATGGCCGAAGACCATACCGAACAGTTTCTAACCCTGCAAAATGAACAGCAGGAACAGAAAAAAATCCGTGTCAGTCCAACGGTTATGGGGTCTGACCTAAATATGCTGGCACAACTGGCCGCATCAGGCTCAGGCATCACTTTGTTACCAGATAATGTGGTCGAGCAGTACGTGGCAAGTGGTGAACTGGTTCGGGTACTTCCCGACTGGAAAGCACCGCATGGTATTTTCCATGTGGTTTATCCTTCTCGTCGTGGCCTATTGCCCGCAGTCCGGGTCTTTATTGATTATCTGGTTGCTGAATTAAATCAGCGCTAAGTAATATGCTTTTGAAGAAAACTGGATAAAAAAATAGCTCATTCTTGGGGAAAAATGAGCTAGAGAAACTTTCACTACAGCATAGTAAGCGAAAAAAAGGGAACCTATGTATCTGACTCTTATTTTAATCAGATATAAAATCCTAAACCACTGTTTAATGTAGTGTTTTGTATTTTTTCGTCAGCAAGCACGAGTGAGTTGTAATTTATGTAAGTGGATTATCTGAATAAAGATCATTCAATCAATATTTTAAATTTCCGGATACTCACCTGTGCCTTCAGGCCAAGGCGACAAGACTTCAAACCCGGTTTCAGTCACATAAACCATATGTTCCCATTGCGCAGACCAGGATTTATCCGTGGTGACCACAGTCCAGCCATCTTTCAGTTCTTTGACGCGGGCTTTGCCCATATTCACCATTGGCTCAATAGTAAACACCATGCCTGGAACCAGTTTAATGCCCTGACCCGGCTGACCGTAATGCAAAATGTTTGGCTGCTCGTGATAGACCTTACCGATGCCGTGACCGCAATATTCGCGCACGATGGAATAGCCTTCACGCTGTGCGACCGTTTGAATCGCATAGCCGATATCACCTAGAGTCGCGCCCGGCTTCACCGCATGAATCCCGGCCACCATGGCTTCATAGGTGGTATTGACCAGTCGCTTGGCTTCTGGAGAAGGAGTTCCAACATAGTACATCCGGCTTGTATCACCAAAATAACCGTCTTTAATAATGGCAACATCAATATTGATAATATCGCCATCCTGCAGAACGACTTTTGATGATGGAATGCCGTGACAAACCACTTCATTCGGTGAAATACAGGTGGTTTTAGTATAGCCATAATAGCCAATATTGGCTGGCGTCACTTTTAATGTATTTACAATAAAATCATGACAGAGATCATCCAGATATTCAGTCGTGACACCTGGCTTGACATGCTCCCCGATCATCGCTAAAACCTCTGCAGCCAAACGCCCAGATATCCGCAGTTTTTCAACATCTTGCTCAGTTTTAAGACTTATCGCTGGAGCTCGCATATACCTATCCTCACTATGAATCCCTGAATTATAATCCCTTTTTTGCGAAATATGTCGCAGTTGTTGAGTTTCGGCACAGCAATTTTCCTTGAAATAGGACTTTTCACTGCTGCTTATTTGTACAAACAATAACTGACATATTTTGATATCAAGTGCAGATATTTTTTGAGCTTGTAAGGAAAAATATATTTTTCAGCGAATTATCAAACATATATTTCTACCAAGATTTGAATGACCGGTTATGTGATCCGCAAACTCACTAGAATCAAGGCTTCCAGCCTTAAAATAAACTCCAAAAAATTGGACATATACACTAAAATCGCTTTCTTTTGTTCTATTGATCTCCCTTTATGACAAGTCTGCGTACCCGGGATATTGTCGCCCTAGGTTTTATGACCTTTGCACTATTTATTGGTGCGGGCAACATTATCTTCCCACCGATTGTGGCTCAACAAGCCGGTGAACACGTATGGCTCGCTGCTTTAGGTTTCCTTATTACAGCAGTCGGCTTACCCGTGATTACCATTATTGCGTTGTCTCGCGTTGAAGGCTCCATTCAGGCACTAAGCTCGCCTCTTGGCAAAGTAGCCAGTATTTTGCTGACTGTGATATGTTACTTAGCTGTTGGCCCTTTATTTGCGACACCACGTACCGCAACCGTTTCTTATGAAATCGGTTTTTCATCTTACTTTGGCAATGAATCTGGCAGTCTGCTCATTTACAGCATCATCTATTTTGCTGTGGTGACCATCGTGTCCTTATATCCAAACAAGATCCTGGATACCGTCGGCTATTTCCTGTCGCCACTTAAAATTATTTCTTTGATAATTTTGGGTGTAGCAGCCGTGATGATTCCTGCCAGCAATCCGCCTGCAGCGATCGATAATTACGTTACCAGTCCAGTGACTGAAGGTATCGTGAATGGTTATTTAACCATGGATACTTTGGGCGCTTTAGTTTTCGGTATTGTGATTGTTAAAGCCATTACTTCACGTGGTGTAACCGATAAAAAACTGATTACCAAATATGCGGTCAATGCCGGCATTATTTCTGGTATTGGTTTAACTCTGGTGTATTTAAGTCTGTTTAAACTTGGACTGGGTAGCCATGGGATTGCCCCAAATGCAGCCAATGGTGCCATTATCCTGCATGCTTATGTACAACATGCTTTTGGCGATATGGGCGCTTACTTCCTGTCTGGCATGATTTTTATTGCCTGTATGGTGACTGCAATTGGTCTGACCTGTGCCTGCGCTGAGTATTTCTCCAGCTTGACCAAGATTCCGTACAAGATTTTTGTATTCATTCTGGTGGGCTTCTCACTGGTCATTTCAAATCTGGGTTTAACCAAACTGATTGCTGTTTCGGTTCCAGTCTTGAGCGCGATTTATCCGCCTGCCATTAGCGTCATTATGCTGAGCTTCTGTGCAAGCTTCTTCAAGAAACCATCTCATGTGATTGCGCCAGTGACCCTGGTGGCCTTGATCTTTGGTATTTTTGATGGATTAAAAGTCGCTGGTTTTGAATTGCCTGCATTACTGCAAAATTTACCTCTATCAGATCAGAATCTGGCCTGGTTTATCCCGTCCATGATTGTATTGCTGATTACAGCTGTGATTGACCGTATTAGAAACTAAAACTTCTAGGATGTCTGAAAAATCGTATTTTTACCCAAAATCCGGTTTGAGCGTGATCAATAATTGTCAGGTTTTACCCAAACGGACATTTATTGTTTCTTAATAATGACATCAAATCACCGCTGTAAATCTTGATACTAAGATTTTCTATAAAATATGATGTATAGAATTGCACTTTAATTATTTTTTATATAAATATAAACAAAACTTTAATTTCCTGATTTTAGATACCTATTGTTGCCAACTTAAACCAAGTCCCCCTCCGAGTCATACGCAGGCTTACAAAGTATTGATTAACACTACATATCTTTGGCGTAGAATTTGCACTTTCCATCTGGTCGCATTAATCAAATGATGACTACATCTTATTTCCAAAATTAGCTGGAGGTGAAATCTGAAAATATAATTCTTGCCTAATCAAGTGATTATGTAGTTATACGACTAAAGATGGCCATTTTGACTGTAAAAGCCTGCCACAGCAGTTGCAAAGGTCCAAATTAAACAGTACAACTATATATTCAATTCTGACTGATTAAATCTGCTTTAATCTTCAATAACATAAATAAATGGGAGGGATGGAGATGTTATCATTACATTTCAACAAGCAAGTCTTCATTGACGCTCTTAAAGCCAACAACACCAATCTGGTGACATTTATATGCACCACTTTTGCACTCATGCTGACTTTAACCGTCCATTGCTTAATTCAAGGTAATTTAAAACTTGAATACTTCGGCTATGCACTGATTGTCTCAGCTGCGTTTTTCCTATGGGCTGCCATAGACCAGAAATACCGATAAACAAATTTTTAATTAGCCCAGATGGATGATTTGGCCAGTCATCCATCTGGTGAAAAAAGTGTTTTAACTTTCAAGAATTCCAGCATCCTTTCAGAATAACTATAAAAAGAACATTAAAATAATCCGATAAATGCTCCATAGAGCAAGATCCCCGTCCCGCCCAATTCTGCGATAATTAAACCCAGCATGGCTAAAGTCATCAAACTTCCTGGCAAATGAAACTTACCCAGCTGATGCGGTTGTTTAAACTGATTCGTCGTGTCTTGCAGAAAACCATGTAGCATATAAGCGGCAATCGAGAAGCTAAAAAACAGAATATTGACTAGTACGCAAATCAGATTCACCATACTCGGCAACACTGAACAATAGGCCAGCACTGCCAGAATTAAAGTTGCAGGTGCATAAAGCAGGCTGCTGCGATGAGCAATATCGACATAATAATGTGCACGTGACTGAGGCGATTGACGGATCTGCCAGTATTTCCAGACGCCGGTAAACATCCCGATCCACAAGAATATCCCACTAAAAATAATGGCAGTTTTAACGGCCAGCTCAAGTTCTATTAGCTGCATAAGTTTATTCCATGTCTATTATTTTACTGACTTTTAAGTCATGTTTTCCCCAAGCTACCCTGCTAAAAATCTATACAGTAAAAGCTTCATGGGATTATAAAAATCATAGTGTATCGTATGTCTGAATTTGAAACATTGACTCTGCAGTGTCAGGACGGCTATCGCTTAAGTGCACGTTTTTATGCAGCTATTTCTGAAACTGAAAAACTTCCGGTATTGGTTTGTCCGGCAACTGGCATTACCAAACAGTTTTATCATCAATTCTGTGTCTGGTTACAAGCTCAAGGCTATGCCGTTATGGTGTTTGACTTTCGGGGGATTGGTGATTCACTACACGGCCCGTTGAGAAACTCAAAAGCCAGTATTGTGCAATGGGGTCAACTGGATATTCCGGCCGCGATCGATGCATTATTAGCACGTACCAATACAGAAAAGGTGACTTTACTTGGACATAGCGCCGGAGGTCAGCTTTTAGGCATCGTGCCAAATCATCATAAAGTCGCAAAAGTCGTGGCCGTGTCTTGCTCAACCGGACATATCAAAGGACTTAAAGGTAAAACTAGGCTGCTTGCGCCGGTCATGTTTAATGTCATTTTCCCACTGGCTCGAATCACAAAAGGTTATGGCCCGACTCAAGCGATTGGTATGGGTGAAAATCTGCCTAAAGATGTGGCACGAGAATGGGCACTGTTTTGCAGTAAACCCGGCTATGTGATGAATGCGGTCGGTAAACTTATATCACCTAAAGCGGATTTTCATACTCAAATCACCTGCCCGATTACCTCGATCTGGTCATCGGATGATGAAATTGCCACGGAAGCCAACGTGAAAGATTTACTACGTTTATATCCAAACGCAAAAACCCAGATAATTGAACTTAGACCTAAAAGTTATGCCTATAAAGCCATTGGTCATATGCTGATGTTCAAGAAATCGCATCAGAATTTATGGCCGGTGATTGAACAGCAATTGACTGTTTAAATCAGATTTAGATGGTTATTTGCAGGCTGCTGTGTTCTAATACTCTCAGTTTGAGATGAGCCTCTTACAGCATATGGGCTTGACCTATATACGACTAGCCCCTAACCATGGGGCTTTTTAATGCCTGAATATTTTAAAACGTATGTAAAAATAGGCTGACGATAACGCCAACCCATGTCTTTCTTTATCGAATTAAATATTATTTTGACTCAATATCATAGACCCAGTTTCGTGCCTGTTTGTCTGTGGTCGTTTCACAAACGTAGTAGTCATGATCCCATGAATCAGGATGGAATATTTCCTTTTTAGTATAGGTGACATTTTTGCCTTTTTCGACGCAGATAAAGCTGTAACCTTGGTCTTTGACTTGCGTTCCGTTGAGGAAGCCACCAATACAGAGGAAGCGGGATTGTTTGGGCATTTTACTAAATCAACTTTTAAATCAATTTTCAATTTGAGGATTAAACGATGTATTTAATAAAGTGTAAAGTATCAATATGGTAGCTCATTAAAAAGAAGTAAGAGATAAGGTTATTTGGAATATGCAATACGAAAAAGTTAAAATAGAAAATATGAAAAAGACAGTCAACGATTAAAATATGAAAATATCGCGTTTATGTTGGATATGTAACATTAATATTGCAGATACTGCTGAACATGCTTTAAAAAAAACAGATATTGTTCGTGCTTATGGTAAAGGTTCTTATCATAATTTAGGGGAAAAACAACCAATTCATTTTAAAAATGGAAAGCAAACCAAACTTCAGGGTGCAAACTCTGATGTAATTAAAAATCCGAAAGATTTATGCAAGCAATGCAACAATACACTAACGCAACCTTATGACTTTGCATATGATAAATTCATTCAATATGTCATAAATAATTGTGATTTAATTTTAGAAAGACGCTTTATTGATTTTGAAGAAATATATGGAGCTGATTTCCCCTCTCAACAAACCAATTTATTTAAATATTTTATAAAGTCTTTTGGTTGCAGAATTTATGCAAATCCAAATTTTGAAGTTCCTATAGATGTAGTTGAAATAATCAAAAATGATTTGAATCACTTTACAACTGGTTTAAAAATCACAATGAGTATAAATAATGAAGTTATAAATAAATTCGGGAATCACTGTTTCCATTTTGTAGGAAAGACTGAAATGCATTACTACAATTTAACAAATAACCCAAATCAATTTGGTTTCAGTTTCAGCGAACATATAGGTTGGTTTTTTATCAATTATTATTATCTTATAGATATCAATGAACGAAGTGGCACTGAATGGATTGCTAACCGAAAGGTTTTATTCATAGGTGAATTAGAAGAATTTAATTTTATTAAATAATTTCAGTTATCAGTTTTGAGATTGGTTAAATTTTACAATAATATTAACTAGATAAGGGCTGATTAATCAGCCCTTATCTTATACCGCTTATTTCTTAATTAACAATGAATTAAGTCAACTGAGCAGCAGCAATTTTCTTAGTATCAACGTCTTTAGCAGCGTCAGTATATTCGCTCATCTTGTCGAAGCTTAAGTATTGATAAATGTCAGCTGACATGCTGTCAATTTGAGCTGCGTACTGTTGATATTCTTCTGGAGAAGGTAATTTACCCAATACAGCAGCAACAGAAGCAAGTTCAGCAGAAGCCAAGTAAACGTTAGCACCTTGACCTAGACGGTTCGGGAAGTTACGAGTAGAAGTTGATACACAAGTTGTGTTCGGAGCTACACGTGCTTGGTTACCCATACATAATGAACAACCTGGCATTTCAGTACGCGCGCCAGCTTTACCATAAATGTTATAGAAACCTTCTTCCATCAACTGATGTTCGTCCATACGCGTAGGTGGAGCAATCCACAAACGAGTTGACAATGCACCACCCGGAACTTTCTCTAACAATTTACCAGTCGCACGGAAGTGACCGATGTTAGTCATACAAGAACCAACGAATACTTCATCAATTTTCGCGCCTTGAACATCAGAAAGAAGTTTCGCATCATCTGGATCGTTCGGGCAGCAAAGAATAGGTTCTTTGATGTCTGCAAGATCGATTTCATACACTTTGGTGTATTCAGCATCAGCATCAGCTTTGATCAGGCTTGGGTTAGCCAACCATTTTTCCATGTTCTCAACACGACGAGCCATCGTACGCGCATCGCCATAACCTTCAGAAATCATCCACTTCAACATGGTGATGTTTGAACGAAGGTATTCAGCAACTTTCTCTTCAGAAAGTGTGATAGAACAACCAGCAGCTGAACGTTCAGCAGAAGCATCAGAAAGTTCGAATGCTTGCTCAACAGTCAGGTCAGTTTCCATTTCTGTTAAGTCGATCTCAAGGATACGACCAGAGAATATGTTTTTCTTACCTTTCTTCTCTACAGTTAAGTCACCTTCCTTAATTGCGTAGTAAGGAATTGCATGTACAAGGTCACGTAGAGTGATACCAGGCTGCATTTTACCTTTGAACTTCACAAGTACAGATTCAGGCATGTCTAATGGCATAACACCAGTTGCTGCAGCGAACGCTACAAGACCAGAACCCGCCGGGAATGAAATACCGATTGGGAAACGAGTATGCGAGTCACCACCAGTACCAACAGTATCTGGAAGAAGCATACGGTTTAACCAAGAGTGAATAATACCGTCACCTGGGCGTAAAGACACACCACCACGGTTCATGATGAAATCAGGAAGCGAGTGTTGCATTTGAACGTCAACTGGTTTTGGATACGCAGCTGTATGACAGAAAGATTGCATAACAAGGTCAGCAGAGAAACCTAGGCAAGCCAAGTCTTTCAATTCGTCACGCGTCATTGGACCTGTTGTATCTTGCGAACCAACAGTAGTCATCTTAGGTTCACAGTAAGTACCTGGAAGTACGCCTTGACCTTCAGGAAGACCACAAGCGCGACCAACCATCTTCTGAGCTTGAGTGAAACCTTTACCAGTTGCAGCAGGCTGAACCGGAGTACGGAACATTGTAGATACTGGAAGACCTAAAGCTTCACGAGCCTTAGTCGTCAAACCACGACCTACGATCAGGTTAATACGACCACCAGCACGAACTTCGTCAAGAAGTACTGGAGTTTTAAGTTCAGCTTCAGCGATTTGCGCGCCGTCTTTGAACGCAGTTACTTTAGCAGCAGCGTGATCGATCTTAAGAACGATTTCGTCGCCCATGTTCATGTTGGCAACATCGATCTCGATCGGTAATGCACCCGCATCTTCCATGGTGTTGAAGAAAATCGGAGCGATTTTAGAACCTAGGCAGTAACCACCGTCTTTTTTGTTCGGGATGTGCGGGATGTCGTCACCGAAGAACCAAAGTACAGAGTTAGTTGCAGATTTACGAGATGAACCTGTACCAACAACGTCACCCACGTAAGCAACCTGGTTGCCTTTCGCGATCAGTTCTTTAATCTGGTTAAGTGGACCCACTTCACCAGGAACTTCTGGATTGATTCCGTCACGTACGTTTTTCAACATTGCATTTGCGTGCAATGGAATGTCTGGACGGCTCCAAGCGTCTTGTGCAGGTGACAAGTCGTCAGTGTTGGTTTCGCCAGTTACTTTAAAAACAGTCAGTTTGATTTCTTCAGGAACGTCTTTACGGCTAGTGAACCATTCAGCGTCTGCCCAAGACTGCATAACTGCTTGAGCATTTGCGTTACCAGCTTTTGCTTTATCAGCAACGTCATGGAATGCATCAAATACAAGAAGCGTTTTTTTCAATGCTTCAGCTGCAAGTTCAGCAAGCTCAGCATTGTCTAAAAGTTCAACTAAAGGTGCTACGTTATAACCACCAAGCATAGTACCTAGTAAGTAAACAGCACGTTCTTTAGAAACGAGTGGAGAGGTTGCTTCGCCTTTTGCCAATGCAGCTAAGAACGCAGCTTTTACATATGCAGCTTGGTCAACACCTGCTGGTACACGGTTTTCAAGCAAATCTACCAAGTATGCTTCTTCACCAGCTGGCGGGTTTTTTAGTAGTTCAACTAATGCAGCTGTTTGGGCATCGTCAAGTGGCTTCGGTGGGACTCCGAGTGCGGCACGTTCTTCAACGTGTTGGCGGTAAGCTTCTAGCACAGTGTTATTCCTCTTTTTTAAAAAATTACTTATGAATTCCTGCTTATTCCAAGCTTCATAAATAATATGGACTCCGAAATTTTACTAAATTTCCAGTTAAAAGTTAATGCAACTCAAGTGTTTCTTCGTGATGCTCGTTATTTTATAACTAAATGATGCTCTTAATGATTATTCCATAATCAGTTCCAGCTTACACCACACGAAACAAGCCCATGAATAGGCCCTTTTAACTGAATTTAATGCATAAAAAAGGCAACCCTGATGTTGCCTGATTTGACGTTAAAAAGATACTCCACCTTAGTGTACAGTGGTCGAGTTTAAATACTGTTGATATGAGTCTCGGCAGCCTTGGAATTTCACCACGCATTCATCTTCATAGGTGGTACTGTGATTACTGCTGGCAAAGGAAATATCCACCTGATAAAGCTTTTTATCTTGTTCTAGCATCTTCTTTAAAACGACTTTGTCACCGACGCTGAGTACATAGCGACTGCCGCCAATAATGACCACACCTTCTTCATCTTCCAGAAGCAGATCAGAATGATGCAAATATCTTACGACTTCCATATTGTGCTACTCCTTGGATAATTGGAGTTAAATTCATTATTCAATATAAAGATAAGTATTTCTATATTTTAGATTTAGAAATTGTCACAAAGTGTACATTTTGCTTAGGCTATTTTTATTATTTAGTCTTTTGAAGATGCTTATATTTAAATACGTTTAATGGGAAATATGGGTTGGATAATTTTATCCAAATATAAAAAAACCGTTCCTTAGAACGGTTTGTAATCTGGTAATTCGTCATGCGGTGTCGCAATACACTTTGCAGTAAATTCAGCGCGGACTTTTTCACGGGCTGCTTTTACATCTGCCTTAATCTCTTCGGCTGGAATCGCATAGACTTCATCAATAATATTCAGGATAAAACCTTTGGTGGTTTCGTCGTCGATCTTGTTGGCATGCTCGATTGCTTTTTCTTTCTCAATCGCATTCTGACGATCCAGCATAATGGTACGCGCCGCATTACCGACGCTTCGACAATAACCTTGCCACTGCTCTTCAGGGGTTAAGGGTTTCTTCTCGGCACAACCGGCCAGCGCCAGCATAAACGATAAAGCCAATAACTTTTTCATGAATTTCTCCTTCCGAGGGGCAATATAAAAGATCGGGGAAGATTTGTCATTTCAAAATGCGAGTTGTATGGAATTAAAAAAGCCCACTAATGGGCTTTTTCATTTTGTGTGATTAACCACATGAAGCCTGAATAATCTTTTTGCTTGCAGGATCTACGGTTACAGTCACTCTTTCTTCACGATAGTCCATCGTCACCGCTTGACCCGGCTCGACCATACGTACAATTTGTGCCTGGGTTTTCTGCTTGATTTGCGCTTCAGTCAAATTGGACTGACCGACCAATGCTGTCGCCTGATCAGCAATACATTTAGGTTGATTCATGTGTAGTAATTCCCACTCCTCGACCACCTGACCATTCTTTAAATGGCAATATCCGACCTGACCATTGCTTTCAGTACGAATCTCAAGCTTGCCACCCTGATTGACACAATAAGCGCTTGCAGGATTCGCTGAACCTATTTTAGGAGCATCCGTCTCAGATTGCGGCGTAGTGGTACATGCGCTTAGAGCGAGAGCCAGTAAACCGAACAGCATTGTTTTTTTCATGAGAGCCTATTCTTCTTCAATAATTCTTCACCAATTTAGCATATTTCCTGGTCCTTGCCAGACACAAGTCTGTGTACATTTTTAACCGTGCTTTTTCATTAAAGAATGGAAATAACACCTTTATGAATTAAGGACTTCAACGCTATAACTTCTTTCAATGAACAAGAAAAACAGAAGAGAAGAACCTCTACAAAATACGAAAATTCCGGATGAATAGTCTGAACCAAGTAATTATGCACCTCAATAGCATTACATTGTCATTACATCGTTCAAATATGACTTCGCTTTTAGATTTGTGATCTGTGCTGGATTGATTTAATATTTGATTGAATTTTAAACTTTCTATTGGCATGACAGACGATCCTCAACTCTCCCTCAAGGAATATCTTGCTACGGTTCAGGAAGTGGTCAAACTCACTTTCGATACACCAGTATGGGTCAAAGCCGAAATTCGTAATCTAAGTATTAAAGCCGGCCATTATTATCTGGAGCTGGCAGAAAAAGAAGCCGATAGCGATCAGGTGATTGCCAGTTGCCGAGCAACCATCTGGAAATTTAGTGCCCAGAAAATTGTCACGCAGTTTGAACGTGAAAGCGGGATTGAGCTGAGTCGTGATCTGAAAGTGCTGATTAAAGTCAAAGCCAACTTTGATCCGCAATATGGCTTTTCTTTAAATATTGTCGAGATTGATTCGGGCTATACCTTAGGAGATATTGCCCGGCGTTATCAGCAGATTGTTGAGCGGTTGACGACTGAAGGACTGATTCAGCGCAATAGAAACTTGCCCAGTCCTTTTGACCTGAACCGGATTCTGGTGATTGCTCCCGAAAATGCAGCAGGCCTAGGAGATTTTAAAAAAGATGCCGATGCACTACAGCGTGCGCAGGTGTGTAAGTTTGTCTATCACAGTGCGACTTTTCAGGGAAATACTGCCCCGCAAAGTATTATGTACAGTCTGGCACAAGCACTTAAACAATGGGCACAGACCTATAACACTGCACCGGATCTGATTGTGATTATAAGAGGGGGTGGCGCAGTCAATGATCTGGCTTATTTGAATGATTATGATCTGGCTGCCCTGCTTTGCAAGCGTTCGGTGCCGGTCTGGGTCGGCATCGGGCATGAAAAAGACCGCACTATTCTGGATGAAATTGCGCATCGCTCCTTTGATACTCCGAGTAAAGTCATTGCAGGAATCCGCAATCATATCTTTGAACTAACCCAGGATGTCCTGAATTATCTACAGCGGATTCAGCGTTTATCTCAGCAACAGATTCAGGCTTATCAAAATCAGAATGATCAATTTTTGAAACTGATTCAAAGTCTGGCCAATAATCAGATTATGGATGCGTTGCAACGTCTGCAACAGATCAAGGCCAATACTGCCAGTCTGGCCCAGCAGCATACCCAGCTGATTAATCAGCAGCTCGATGCCCTAATGCGGGAAACGCTGCTACAAAATCCTAAACATGTTTTATCCAAGGGTTATGCCATCGTGCGCCAGCAAGAACAGGTGGTTGCATCTATTCAACAGATTCAGCCCAATGATCTGGTTGAAGTCGAATTACATGACGGCATTTTTTCAGCACAACTTATACAGGTACTTCCTCATGAATCATGATACTTTGAGCTTCCAACAAGGCTATGACATCTTGAAAAAGAATGCAGAATTGCTCGAATCTCAGCAAGAACCGGATATTGATAACTTGATGAAAATCGTGGAAGAATCCATGACCGCCTATAAAGCTTGCAAGGCACGGGTTGAAGCGGTTCAAACTGCGTTAAATGATACTTTTAAAGATTAATTGGATGTCATTTCAAATATTAGCTTAGACTATTCTGCTAGATTGAGTTGACATAAAAGCTCTCATTCATGGGGGCTTTTTTATTAAGTGAAAAAAATCATTTCAATGACTATTTAAATTTTCTAGATGGGGATTTTGATCAATCCGCTCAATTCTAAATGGGAAATATTGTATTTTCATTCTCATCCACCAGACGATAAAAAGCCCAATATTGAATTGGGCTTTTTATTACTCTTCAATTTCTATAGGATCACCGTCTTCAGAGCGAATATGACGCGTCCCATCATCCGCAGGATCAACACTAGAACCATCTTTGGTAATAGCATTGTACATTTCATCCTCTTTCTTATCATCGATAAATTCTTCATCTTCGAAATCTTGAGGCTCACTATCGTCGTCAAAGTTCAAAGGCTTTTCTTCATTTATCATGGCGATCCATCACTTATTTAACCAATAAAATATCATGCTCAAATATTTGAAAGATTCATTCAAGAGTCAACGATGATCATTTGTGTAACTGAATAAACACAATAGTCATTGGAACATTACTTTTCTATCGACAAAAAAATGCCTCCTTAGGGAAGGAGGCTGAAATTGGAAAGAAACTACAGTGATAGAATCTATTCATGCATTATATATAAACTTATAATTTATACATTAGCATAATATTACATTAATTTTTCAATTAAAAAGCCCGCTTACTCTTTCAAATAAGCGGGCTAGTACTGTAGTCATTTTCTTCGTATTATTTGCGTCTTCTTGTTTTCGCAAAATGACTATAGCACTGTGAATTTATCAATAAAGTATAGGGAGTATTAATAAACTGTTCTCTTACATTTGCTTTAAGTTACTTTTCGTTCAATAAGCTGTACATATTAAAAAAGCCCACCTTTCGATGGGCCTTTCCCTTTATCACTTTTGCGCTGATTCAGGTATGTTGTCAAAGTGAGCAACGACTAGAGAATAAGCAAGCTATTGATAAAAATATATAAATACACCATTAACATATAAAAAAATTATAGTTTTATAAAAATAACTATACTTGTTGAAGTAATTGGCGATTTTAGCTTTCAACGACACTTTATAGCTGACTTAATTTACTAGACATATAAGTTAAAAATAACGTCTTATCCTGAAAATCAGGCATTTCAAACACCCAAAAAATGTGATTTTTAGATCTCAATTTAAGTTTCACATTCACAGTCTTTACTTGAATCATTGCATCCTCATGCTGCATTTCTGCGAATAATTCTAAAATCAGGGCAAAGAATCTGAGTTTGTTGACTGTGTTGTATTTTGTTGGTTTATATATTCTCAAGGCTTCAGAATATATAAGCTCGCACCATTCATTTCCATCTTCATCATCCATTAGCTCTCATTTAATTATTTAAAATAGATCACGAGGTAGGTTTATAACATGGTGGCTATAATTAAACTGCTTTTAATCTGAATATTAAAATTATAATTTTTTAGAAAATAAAAAAGCCCATCATCCGATGAGCCTTTTTGGAAAATATATCGTGAAGAACTAAGCTGCAAATTCTTGCAGTACAAATCGTTTTACACTTTCATCAAAGTCAGGTTTTGAAAGAGCAAGCTTGCCATTTTTCATAGTTTTATAACAATAACTCGCTGCTACTCCCATACCAACCAAAGTCAACAACTTCATTGCTCACCTCTTTACTGGGAAGATTTGAATATAAAGTTATCATTCAAATTTGTAGTTTTCCAACTCAGTTTCGATTGTTTTCTGTACTACATGTTAATGAATGTATGAATAATAAATGAAAACCTGCCGCATGCTGAGTTTGCTTAAAGTCCTTCAACTAGTGGTTAATTTGCGTATCTATCCAGTTAAGGAAATTTTCCTTATTACTGAATTCTGGCATAGACCCTAAATTTATAGTCTCTTTAGCCCCAAATTTTCCAGCGACAGTATTCGGTGCTTGAACTCTGAAATCCAGAGGATCACTTTCATGTAGAGTTCTAAAATATTCTACCGCTTTATCAAATTCACTTTTATCCTTAAAACCTGGTCGTTCCTTTAAAAAGTCATAAACTTGTTCTAGAGCTGGTAGATAATTATTTTTAGGCATTCTGTTTTCTCTAAAATAATGAGTTTTATGATGAAGACCTATTTTGAATGAATAATGATAAGAATATTCCCTTATTTCTTAGAGTTTATGTAAATTATAATGATTTGAGAGTTAAATCTAAATTCTGGAGTAAGCTGATAAAAAATGAGCGTAAACATACACTCATTTTTACTACATTTTCTGATGCATGCTTAACTGACCTGCATTGCTTTAAAATAAGGTCTATTTTATTGAACAAAGTGCAAATGTCGGCTGCTCTATCAGTAAAGATCAGATGTACTTTAAATGCGCCAGTTTAAGGTTCAAGCCTAATTAACGCTATGAATATCAAGTTCATCATTGGTGGTCAATACAACAGAAGCCAAAATTGGAATGCCCAAAATGAAAGGTACAGCGAAAATCCATAAAACTACGGTTACATCCGATTTAAAGAAAAATTGAATGGCTAATGCAGTCAAAATAAGTACAGAAAATAGAATCGCAGCAAAACGGATGATAAATTTAGTCGACATGCGAAGATGCTCTTATGCGTGAAATCGTATTTTCAATATACACCTATTTTTATTATGGGTTTATTGATTTTCAGTCTGTTATTGCATATTTTAATTGATTTTCTATATGTGATAGCTGAATTATACGATGATCAGTTTTCTTCACCCTGAAGTCTCATCCTAAATTCTTTCTCTACTCGTAACTCTATTGTCATATATGTATAGAGATTGAATTTAGAGATCAATGCTTCTGCTGACTATGACATCAATCTACTTTATAGCTAATAAAATCTTTGTCCTGTCTCCCAATAAAAGAGCCCTAAAATTTTAGGGCTTTTTTATTGATTAAATTAGAAGCGCCAATTATAGAACAAGTCAATCGCACGTTCTAAAGACTGACTCGCTTCCAGATACAAGCGCTGATTTACCTGATAGCGTAAAGTGAGCTTATTCACCGGTGTAAATACCCCGACTCCATAACGGAGATATAAATCAGGCGTAATATAACCAGTCACAGAAACCTGGGTATCATCTCCTGTACCTTGAGCATCCAGAGCTAGACCAGTTAAGCCAAAACTGCGCCCGATCTGGTTGGTCAGTGCGCGGGTGCTACCCAAGCCCAAACTAATCCCCGCAGCAGCGATCGTATTATTCACATCGGATCTAAATCCTTCAGCCTGGCTTAAACCAGATACACCCTCATTAACACGACCGGTAATCAAGGCATTCAAGGCTTCCTGTTCTGACAAGCCCGCATCATTATAAATCTGAATACTTGGACTCGATGCCGTCCCTGTTACCCGTACCCCGACCGTACTACCCTGAACCGATTTATTGGCATCAATGTCCAGCGTCGGATTGGTAAGTTCACCATTAAAACGCGCGATAGCACGATTCAGGTCCAGACTTTGGCCATAGGCTTCGATTTTCACTCGTTGTGACACCCCGATTGCACCATTGGCACGCATTGCAGTTTCCAGACCACGCTGTGACAGATTGACTCGACCCAATAGCGGAATACGACTGTCAAAGCCCTGGAAGATGACCTGATTCCCTAAAGAAACAGCTACATCTGCCCGGATATCCCAAGGACGTGCTGACTTCAAGATCGCCAACTGATCATCACCTTCACGCACGACCCGTACATCTGAAGATAAACCGACTACAGGTTCTGAGGCTTCTGGCATTGAAATCAACGCACGCGGTACATCAACTGTGCCACTTAGACTCAGTTTTTTATTAAATGGATACATGTCCAAAGTCAAATCAGGTGTCACTACAGCGGTAACTAATGGGGCCTGACGAATCAGCAGATTGTCCCCTTGCAGTTTTAACTGCACCCGCGGATCACCTTTCCATTCCACAGAACCGGTTAATTTGCCCACACCACGGCCACTGTTAAATGCGCCATTGATGCTGGCCGAATTCTGACGTATGGATGAATAGAGCTGTACATTGGTCAAATTCACCGGTAGGGAGATCATGCTGATTGAAGCATCTTTGACACGAACCTCACCTTCAAGCAAAGGATCCGTTAAAGTTCCGCTAATTTTTCCGGCATAAGATAAAATCCCGTCCAGATTACGGATGTCCTGAATAAATGGCTTAAAGACTTTGAGCCGTACCTGGTTAAAGGCAATTTCGCCACGCATCGGTTTACTGTCACGGTATGGATCAATGATGACATTGGCATAGCCGGTTCCGATATCCGGGGTTTTAACGTCCAGCCGAAGCTGCAAGCCATCTGCCACGCTTTTTGCCACCAGACCGACTTCATCATATTTCAGTGTAGAACCCAAATAATCTGGATCTTCGGAAGATAAGCCCACCACACCATTACGCGTCACCAGACGCGCGTCGATTTTAGGTTTGGCGCCTTGTGCCCAAGCAGCCTTGGCATAACCATTGACTTTACCCGTCAACGCCAATCCATCAGGCAGGAATGCACTGAAATCTTCCAGATCAAGGTTTTGGGTAACAAAAGAGGCACTGCCACGGGTTTTATTAACCCGAATCGGCTGATCAAAACACAACTGGCTTTGCTGACTCATCCAGCAATGAGCACCAACAAACAGATCCGATTGAGCACTGTTATAAATCACTGCTGCATTTTGACGCTGCACCAGACGAGCACGTAAAGAGTCGAAATCACCTTTTTGAATCTGACCCAGCCAGTTATTTTGGGCATTAAAGCCACCGGCGAGCTGCACAAAGAATTTTGACAGGCGGTTTTCTGCCTGCACTTTGAGAATGTGCGCAGCACGGGTACCGGCCAGTGATATCTCACCGCGTACAATCTCGCGTGAACCGCTACGCAGGCGATCCATTGTCGCGGTCAATAAGGTTGGTGTGCTTTGCGATGTTGGCAACTGTCCGCGAACACGAACTTTCTGCACGCTAAACAGGTTTTTAAAAGCAAAATTATCGATAGATAGATTAGCTGAAGCCTGCAATCGTGGCTGCGCCTGCATATTGATATAGCCCTGCGCACGACCTCTTAAGCCCGGATACAATTCAAACAGGGCCGGCGCATTCACTTTTAGTTGGAGGTTTTGTGCATTACCGGTCGCCTGAATCTGGTTGCTGGCATAAGACAGGAACAAGTTATTGGCTTCAAACTGCTGTGGTACAAAACCGCGCTGGTTCGAATTAATGATGACCGATAAATTACCCGTGCCACGTACCGGTTTGTTATTCAGCATACCGGCCAGATTTAAGCGTTGAATCTGAATGCGTTTTAAGGCATCTGACCACACCCCTTGGGTTTGCACATTGCCTGACAATTCGCCTTTGATTTTGGCATTAAAATATTGCGGCTTAAAGCGGATTAAGGACGCATTGATATCCCAGTCAATCCCATTCGCCAGATTGACCAGACCGCTGGCATTAATCTTGCCAGCCACACCATCATGACGGAATTCATTGATCTTCAACATGTCCGGGGTACCTGAAACGCGCAGTTTTAGCAGACCCTGACTGGCTTTAAGCTGGCTGGCGTTTAAAGCACCATCATAATTGATCGCATACCCTCTAAAACCGCCGCCCGCTTTTTCATTATGGAATAACAAGGCAATGGTACTGTTACCGGTCAAACGTACAGTTTCATTCTGCTCTGCCAGTCGCCCGGTCAGGTCGACACTGTTCAGTTTAATAATCTGCTGATTCGGTTGCGCATAACCATTGGCTTTAACCTGGCCATTCAAACGATCTATCGGTGAAGCTGCGGCAATACTTTGGGTATTTAAATTTTTAGCATTTAATATCGCGGTCCATTTTAACTGACGTTTTTCCTGTGGCAGTTCAATCCGTGCATTACCGCTTAAGCTGCCTGCCTGTGCATTGGCGCTGTAATTAAAGCTCGGGACATTCAGGATATTCTTGTTCAGATTGAGTTTGGCCTGATACATGCCTGCAGGTAAAAGACCCTCTTCATGCTGCTCAACTTTGGTCGCCACATGAATATTCTGCTGACCTTCGACCAATGCCAATTTGACATCGCCAGACTGACTACTGAGCCAGCCCACATAAGGTACGGCGCGATCAATATTTTTCCAGGCAACATCCAGTAGCATCGGTTGTATTTTATTGCCCTTGACCGGATTTTGATCCAGCTTCAGATTCCAGCTTTCATAGCGGTCAAAATCAACCAGTCCGGTAAGGTGCAGGCCATTTTCCAGATTACCCGCAGAAGCAATATTCGCATCCAGACTTGGCGGCAAGAAATCTTGTACGACTTGCGGAATGCGCTCATGTTTAGGATCAATCCCATTCAAACGCCCAGCCAAATCCCAGCTGACCCGGTCTTTCCAGCCCACTGTCCCGGCAAGGCTGACTGCGCCTTTCATCAACTGACCATTCAGATCGGTAATATTCAGCTGATTGACCAGATCGGTATACATCACCGCACTATACTG
Organism: Acinetobacter sp. WY4; assembly: GCF_018438165.1. Lineage (GTDB taxonomy): Bacteria > Pseudomonadota > Gammaproteobacteria > Pseudomonadales > Moraxellaceae > Acinetobacter. The sequence goes on from NZ_CP053947.1 coordinate 704,389, forward strand.
ACCTTGCGGAATATTTTCCCCAATCAGGTCAGTCTGGACATTCAGATCTAGACGTTGGATATCACCATTGAACTCGGCAATGCCGTCTTTGGTAAACAGTTTCTGTTCGGCTAGAATAGGCCAGTGATAATCCTTGAACTTCAACTCGCCGCGCATCGGTACCTGAGGACGCATAGGATGTACAATAACCCAACCGGTTAATAAATCAGGCGTATTGGTCGCTACGCCAGCCTGAATCGTGTCCAGTGTTCCACGTGCCCTCACCTGAATATCATGAATATTCAAGCTATCTCTTAAGGAAGGCAGATTGACGATGCCCGTGGCATCTAGCGGATATTTGCCTTCAAACTGCATTTTACCCCTGGCTTCACGTACCGACAGATAGCCCATATCCATCCGGGAATCTTCAAAATTTAATTCGGTGCCGGACCAGAGTGCCTCATTTAATTCGATATTATAAAAATCGACTGCATTGGTCTGGGTTTTAATCACCAGATGATCGAGTAATAGATGATCAACGCGCAAGATAAAAGGCAAACGGATAGCATTAAACTTGAACGGTTCGCCCGTTGAAGGTTGCTTGTTAATAATTTGCAGATTGAGGACATCGGCTTCAGTCAGATGAATTTCTTTTTTGACAATCGCGCGCCAACCCAGCTTGACATCAGCACGATCAATTTTGACATCGACTGGTTTCAGGCTGACCAGCACATTTTTAAGAATAATTCCGCGCCATAAATTGCCGCCTTCATATTCATATTGAATAATTTGCTGACGTTCCAGCACCTGATCCAGCAGAAATTTACTGCCCTGATTGGTCGAAAACAGTAGAGCCAACACAGACAGCAGAAAAATCAGCGAAAAAAGCACCGACAATAGGATGCTTCTGAATATACGGCGCTTTTTCGGCACAACGCTATCTTGTGGTTCTTGTTCTGGCTGTGGTTGGTTCTCGACCATGATCTACCCAAATAACTATTTTTTAAAATGATGTTTTATAACTGTGATCCAATAAAGAAATGTAAACGAATCGGATAATTGTCATCAGACAGTCCAGTCGCAACATCTATACGTATTGGCCCAATCGGTGAAGCCCAACGCACACCCACACCCGCGCCATATTCGGTCGGATTACTGAATTCTTTATTATAGGCATTTCCGGCATCTGCAAAGACCGCAGCACGCCAGCCTTCCTTAAACTGATAATTATATTCTAATGAAGCCACGCCCAAGGCCTGACCACCTACTTTAAAACCGTCAATTTCCGGAGAAAGGCTCTTATAGTCAAAACCGCGGATACTCTGGTCACCGCCGGTGAAATATCTCAGGTTATACGGTACTTTGGCAAAATCTTGAGTAAAAATATAGCCCGCGTCGGCACGTCCCACAAACTGATGGTCTGCATTTTCACCCAATGAATAGATAAAACGCCAGCCCGCATTCACAATGGCCATATCTGCGTCAGACAATAAAGCCTCACTGCCCAGTTCAATCTTATAGGTCTGTTTGAAGCCTTTGGTTGGGTTGACCCGACGATCGCTCTCGGTACGTGAGACTTCATAACCGACTAAGAGCGATTGCTGTTCATCTTCGGTATTAAAGCGAAAAGCTTCTGGAATCTGGTTAAAGTCGACAGAACCATCCTGCTTCAAGCGATCCAGACGATAACGTGCGCCGAAAGTACGTTGCCAGCTACCACGTGGATTTTTGATAATCCGGTCTGCACCTAAGACTGCCGATTCAATCAACAGGCCTTCACCCTGTGCGACACCTTCACGCTCTTCACGCTCATAACCACCCACAATACTGACATAGTCATTCAGCGGATGGTGATAGGGAATATTATAACGTCCATCAATCGACTGACGGATGCCTGATAACTCCATGTTGGCATCAAACGAATGTCCGCGCTTGTTCACAATCGCACGGCGATATTGGCCACGTAAACGGATATCGGTATCTGTGCCATAACCCAGACCCACTTCAGCACTATTTAAACGGTCTGCATTTAAAGTCACAATCACTGGAATCTTTTTCTCTTCCCGTGCCTGTACTTTTAAACGGTCCTGTTCATTCTCTTTGGTTTGCTGCTCAACCCGCAAAGTTCTTAAATTTGCACTTTCTGGATCACGGCTACCGGCAAACTGGTCTTCATCTACGACATTCTGGGTCACCTCCTGAGAAGAAGATACCGGGCGATCCGGCTGCATGGTAGCAGCCTGATCTTCAGTCCGTTTCTGTTCTTCAATCAGGCTTTGAATATCCGGCGCCAGTTCCAGCTCTTTATCAAGCGGATCAGGGCGAATCGCATCAACCAGGGTATAGTTAAAATAACGTGAGTTGGTTAGGTTGTTGGCCAGGCTATTCACCCGCCAGAAGGTATAATCAGCACCCTCTGTCCAGGTGACCAGACTTTCCAGTACGTCTCGGTCCAGCGGGAATTCCTTTTCAGGATCGCTCATTCTGAACTCGACATTGCCTAATTTATAACGTTCACCCGTTTCAAAACGCAGGTTCACATCTGCGGTGTTTTGTGGCTGGGCAATCTTCACATCATGCAGACGCCAGAATGAATCAAAATAACCGTTGTTATTGGCTGCAGTAGTAATCCGTGTCTTGGTTTTTTCATAATTGCCATGGTTGAAAATATCGCCTTCTTCCTGTTCAGGCAAAAGACTGATGACCTGGAATTGTGGCTGTTCGGCGCCCTCTCCCGTAAATTCAATATTTTGACTGCTGATCAGGACAGGTTCATTCGGGGTCACAAAAACCCGAACCCGACTGTCAGAGATTTTTTCAAACCTGAACTGGGCATTATAATAACCCACCGCCTGCGCTGCCTGTCTGGACAAGGTGCGTAATTGCGGCAAAGCCGAATTAAAGTCACCAAAAGACTCCTGAGTAAAACTGGATAATTTGGCTTTGACATTATTTCTTAAATTCAGATGGCCTTCAGGCACATCTTTACGGTTCAGCATACCGTTGCTTTGCGCAACGCCTTGCCCATTTATGATCACCACATCTGCACTAATTCGAGGAACTCTTGCGGTCATGATCTGGCGTGGAGGACGGATTTTATAAAATAGTCGTTTGAACAGATTCGGACGTTTATCATCCTCAGCGACCAACTGACCTGGTACTTCTGGCAAGGTCAATCCGGCTTCATTATTTTGTACAATAATCTGGCTGTCTGCCTGAATCGATTGCATTAGCTGGTCGACATTGACCGGTGCCTGATTGATTTCCAGCAGTTCTTGCTGGCTGATATCGGCCACCACCGTTTCGCTGGTCTGAGTATTGCGATAGTTTTGTGCTTCCTGTTTGGCTTGCTCGGCTACCTGGTAAATTTCATTGGCCATGTTCTGATCAATGGTCTGTACTGGCAGATCTTCCAGATCATCAAACTCGATCGGCGTAAATTCGCCCAGACCAGATCCTGCATTTTGCTGTTGTTCCAGCATCAACATGCTGTCAACTGGAACGTCAGGCTCCAAGGCTTCTTCAATTTTTTCTTCCGCTTCCGTTTCGGATGTGGCCGCACCCTGACGAATCGCTTCTTTAGATAGCTCGTCCACCATTTCTGCCTGAGAAATGGCCACGGGTGTTTCGGGCTGTTCGGTTTGTGCCATGCTCTGATGGGATAACATCATAAAAAAGATGCTCATACACAGCTGCATACCACTATGCTGTGGTATGAGAGGCCCCATACTGCGATTTAGCATCGTTTTTTTAAAATTTTTCTTTGCAGGCATAGCAAACTCTAAACGAATACATTCTTTAATTGATTATTTGACCGAAAAATATAAGCTAAGAAGCTTAATTAATTGGTTTTTACCTTTACATGGCTGAAAGTATCTTACATGATTTTTCTCAATGTTTACGCATAACTGACATTTCTTAATAAAACTTAATGTAGCACGGCCTATATGAACAAAAATGAACATTTGTTAGCTTCTCGGCGCTTTTTACCGATGTTTCTGACGCAGTTTTTTGGTGCATTAAACGATAATGTATTTAAGCAGGCATTACTGCTGGTCATCACTTATGGCTGGATTCAACAGCAATCGGCCAGCATCAGCACATTGAATAATCTGGCGGCTTTACTGTTTATTCTGCCTTATTTTATTTTTTCAGCCACTGCCGGTCAGATTGCCGACAAATACGAACGTTCACAGCTGATTCGCTATCTCAAGCTTCTGGAAATTATCATCATGTTGCTGGGAACTATCGGTTTCCTGCTGGGCAATTTATGGATTCTGTTATTTGCCCTATTCCTGATGGGCACCCAATCCACTTTCTTTGGTCCGATTAAATATGCCATTTTACCTGAAGTCCTGAAACCGGATGAACTGATGTCCGGCAATGCCCTGTTCCAGTCCGGAACTTCTCTGGCAATCCTATTCGGTATGATTCTGGGCGGCGCAGTCATTGCTGCTTCGGCCGGTAACCTGATCTGGATCAGTTTAACCCTCATCAGCATCGCCTTGATTGGTTATATATCTAGTCGCTATATTCTGAAACAAAGCATTCCCGCACCTGAGTTGCAAGTTGACTGGAACTTTTTCCGTACCAGCTTGCAGACCTTGAAATATGCCAAAGGCTTACCTTTGGTTTTTACCATTTTACTGGGCAATTCATGGTACTGGTTTTATGGTGCAACCTATCTGACCCAAATTCCTCAGCTGACATTACAAAATCTGCATGCATCTGAAAATGTCGCCAGTCTGCTCTTAACCTTTTTTTCTGTCGGAATTGGTCTGGGTTCATACTTATGCCGTAAAATTGGTGGCAGCCAGGTCAATATCAAGATGGTGCCTTTTGGCGCGATCGGTCTGGTGATCTTTGCCCTGTATCTGGCCGCGAGTCTGGCCTTTGTTCCGGAGCGTACAGGTGCATTAATCGGCTTGGCAGATGTCTTTCAGCAAGGCTGGAGCTATTATCATGTGATGCTGGCCGTCACCTTGCTCGGAATAAGTGGTGGTTTTTATATTGTTCCGCTCTATGCCATGATGCAGGCGCATTCGCCTCGCTCACATCGTGCGCGGGTGGTTGCAGCAAATAACATTTTGAATGCCGTTTTCATGGTATCTTCTGCTATATTCTCGATTATTATTTTAAGTGTTTTAGAGCTTGATCTTAAAATACTTTTTTTTATTACCGCAGTATTGAGTGGCCTGTTTACCTTATGGCTGCTTTTCCGACTCAAACCCATGATCAAAACTGCGAAAGCACCCTTGGAGGATTAATTCATGCGTCAATATACAGGTGTCGATAAGCTGATTCATTCTTTTGATCAGGCATTACGCAGTCTCGTCCCGGGCACGACATCGGCACGACGTGAAAATCCGGCCCAACCGGTAGAAACACAATTAACGGTCAGTGATGCACGTCATGTAGCAGGTTTAATGCGGGTCAATCATAGTGGTGAGGTTTGCGCACAGGCACTGTACCATGGTCAGGCGATGACGGCTAAACTCCCGAATGTACGTCGTGAAATGGAACAGGCAGCGATTGAAGAACAGGATCATCTGGCCTGGTGTGAAGACCGCTTAAAAGAACTGGATAGCCATACCAGCCTACTCAATCCGGTCTGGTACGGTCTTTCCTTTGGTATGGGCGCGATTGCCGGAATCGCAGGTGACAAATACAGCTTGGGTTTTGTGGCTGAAACAGAACGTCAGGTCAGCATGCATTTACAGCATCATATTAGCCAGTTGCCACCGCAGGATGAACGTTCTCGTCGTATTCTAGAACAGATGAATGAAGATGAACTGCATCATCGGGATACAGCGTTAAATGCTGGCGGTGTAGATCTACCCGTTCCAGTTAAGATCGCCATGACAGGCATTTCCAAGTTGATGACCAAAACCAGTTATTTTATTTAAATAAGACGGTTTTAGTTTGAGCCCACTCATTTGTGGGCTTTTTAATATGGGTCAAATCTTGAGCGAGATAATAACAACTCAAGGCATATGGCGATCTTATTACTTATAAGCTCTATAAAATAATAGAGATTCCCCCACAGCATCCTTTAATCTTTTTTGCTCATTTCAGAAAGCAGGTCCAGCTGGATTTCCTGAATTTGCGCCAGCCGTTCCCATTGATGTAGCAGCAGATGATCTAATTTTTCATGCAAGTGTTGGATTTCCAGCTCGGCTTTTAAATTGATCTGATAATCATTTTGCGAACGTAAGCGGTCTTTTGCTTCCTGTCTGTTCTGGCTCATCATAATAATAGGTGCCTGAATCGCCGCAAGACAGGATAGGATTAAATTCAACAGAATAAAAGGATAAGGATCAGCAGGTCGTGTCACCATCACCACAGTATTTATCGTAATCCACAGGCCCAAGAAGATTGTAAAACAAATCAAAAAGGTCCAGCTTCCACCAAAAGTTGCAATTTTATCGGCGAGCCTTTCTCCCAAGGTCCACTTTTGCTCTAAGGTCGTTTCCACATTTTTGGTAATCAGTTCATGCTGATGCATGCTATCAATCACTTCAAACTCAAGATCAGTCACTACACCCTTTTCCGAACTTAATAATGAATGTACATACTGTATACGGTACTGGGTTAAATCTGCCTGGCAAATATAATCTTGCGGTGTCCAGCCTGGAATATCCCTGGCAATCTCTTCAGTAATGACTTTTCTGACCGTTCCCATCGGGGTGAGATTTTTCAGAAGAAAGTGCTTGCCGCATACCAAGCATTTATGGCTTTCATGTTTTTCTTTCATGATAATTCTCTTTTTAAACCGGCTCACTCAGCTATTATTTTGTTCGATATGTTTGATTTGCTTGAGTCATTTTTACCATTCGTAAATCAATTATGTATCAAGTGCGTCTGATTTCTTGAACTTATGAATCTCACTTCGATTTTATCTTGGATTGATAAAATGCTCAGCCAAGCGCACGATAAGCTGATCATTCAAGATAATTTTCAGATCGATTCAATCCTACTATCTATACATGACTTAAATTTACTATAATCATGATGATAATAAAAAAGGGGCTTCATTGTGCGCCACTCATACCATCTTGAAAAACATTATATCGAACGTGCGGGCTGGCTTCGTGCAGCTGTACTGGGGGCAAATGACGGGATTATTTCGGTCACCAGCCTGGTGGTGGGTATTGCAGCCAGTGGAGCATCCACGGAAATTTTATTGGTGACCTGTGTTGCCGGATTGATTTCTGGCGCCGCATCAATGGCGGCCGGTGAATATATTTCGGTTAAATCCCAGCAAGACATTGAAACCAATGATCTACTCATGGAAGAGCGCGAACTACAACGCCATCCCACGCATGAGTTAAATGAACTCAAAACGATTTATATACAACGAGGTCTGGAACCAGCTTTGGCACAACAGGTCGCTGAACAGCTGACCGATCATAATGCCTTGGATGCCCATGCCCGGGATGAAATTGGTATTTCAGCACATACCTCTGCCCAACCCTTTCTCGCTGCATTTTCTTCGGCTATGGCATTTACGGTAGGTTCATTATTTCCTTTAATTTCAATCATGATTTTACCGGAACACTATCTGGATAAAGGCGTTATGCTGATTGGTGTTTTAAGCTTGGGGATGATGGGTGCACTGGCGAGCTATGCCGGTGGAGTAAGTGTCTGGAGAGGTGCAGTTCGGGTGATGCTCTGGGGAATTATCGCCATGTTATTCAGTGCATGGATCGGATCATTATTTAATGTGTCTGTTGCCTAAATATGTGTTTATTTTTTAGCTAGACAAAGAATAGGATTGAGCGGCTCTTGTATTAACATCACTGAAAAATGTTTTTTCAAAAACTAGCCGCTCTAACAAAACTTGAGTTTAATTAATATATGTTCGGTTTTAATTTAGATATTTAAAACCTAAGATCTATTCATGAGAGGTATTGTTATGGAAACTACGATCATTCTTGCCATCTTGGCGATCATTATCGTATTGCTGATCATTTTTTATAACAAGAAAAAGTGAAATAGCGATGATGCATTTTTACTGCTTTGAGGGTTTTTACTGATCTTAAAATAAATTCCAGAGCTTTAAATCAATCAAATATTAATTTCCTGTCGGAAAACCATGAAATCCCCATTGGATCAGATAAAGAATCCCAAGGATTAAAATAACCGAAACCACAATTTCCAATATTTTCATTTTTAAATGATTCCTAAACTCCACCTGAACCATCTTATCTGAATTTTTCTTTTGCTCTAAAGACAAAAAAACTGCACCATAAAAAGCCTGATCTGGCTTGATCAGGCTGGTTAATTATTCTTACTGGATAAAATGTATTAGCAAAAAATTAGGTGATTTGATTTAAATCAGCTGTTCAACTGTTGGGAAGCTATGTGATCCATGTTCGAACATGGCATCATGCCAGATATCAAACATAGGCACTTTCACATCCAGAGCCAAGGGCAACTTTTTTTCATTAAACTGCATATGTTGAAGATCTAATCCCCAGGCAATCAAATCAACATCCAAAGTAATCTGATGAGATGGACGTACTCGCCCTGATGCCTGTTCCAGCTGTTTGAGCAGCTCAATCAGGCCTTCACTAGACACCGAACTTCGCAATAAACACGCTGCATTCCAGTAATCTGCGCCGATGCCATCGCGGCAAGGAATCATATAAATGGGAGAAAACTGAACTTCTCCCCATTCAGAAATACGTTGCTGTGCAGCTTGAAAGTGTTGCTGAGGATGACAATTACTCGCTAATGCTAGGGCGAAAATCGTTTCGGTGGCGTTCAAGACGTATCCCTACAGAATTGGCTTGCGCGATAATGGCAGGCTTACGGATCGTAATAATAATCGATTCAATTGCTGTAAAGGTAGTAAAAAGTGCATTCAGCACTAATTTTGCTGCATGTTCAATCAATTCAGGCTTGGCGTCTTGAATGACTTTGCTGGAAATCTCACAAATTTCTGCATAATTCAGCGTATCTGCAAGTGCATCTGAGTTTGATGCCTGTTCTAAATCAGTTTGAATGGTCAAATCCAGCATTAGAGGCTGAATAATTTGACGCTCCCAGTTAAAGCAGCCCACGACTGTCTCAACCTTTAAACCTTCAATAATAATGGCGTCCATTGGATTGCTCGAGAATTTAATACTGACCACATCCCTCTCAAGCTTCTTTTCAAAGGGAGGAGCTTTTAAAGTCCCCCTTTTAAAAAGGGGATTTAGGGGGATTTTCCAAGTCTAGATGGGTTTAAGATTAATGCTTTAACAGCAGATTCGGATCCATGCTTTGCACCATTTGCAAACGCTGATCGGCATAGATATCAGTATACGGTGCAAGAATTCGCATGAAACGGTCAAAATACAGCATTTGCTTAAACAGCAAGGCAAAGTCGCGCGGGAAGCGGATCCCGTGACGTTCACCCACAGCCACCATATCCATCATGATATCGTTCAGGTCAGCAGGATTTGACGTTAACAATTCCTGCGGATCTGCCATCAATACACCACTAAACAAACGTTCCAGATCAGCAGCCAAAACTTTGGTATCAATCTGCACAGCGGTCATGCCCATTTTCAGCATGTTTTGCGCCATCAGCTCATAATTGGTATGTTGCAATGAATCCATGAATGCCATACATGCCGTCCATACTTCAGGCTTGAGCTGACCAACAATACCGAAATCAATAAAACCGACACGGCCATCTTCAAGTAGCATCAGGTTGCCTGCATGCAGATCGGCATGGAAACTGTTACACATCATCAAGCTGCCAAACCAGGTATTCATCGCAGTGATAAGTACTTGAGATGGATCTTTAGATACTTTTTTGACCACTTCAAAATCTGTCAAAGGCACACCGTATAAACGCTGCATGGTGAGCACACGACGGGTCGAATATTGATGATAAACCTTAGGTGCAGTCGCTGCCTGATTGTTGGTGATATTCAGGTAATTGACGAAATCATCCAGATTCTGGGCTTCTTCGATAAAATCGACTTCGCGCACCATACGGGTTTTGATTTCTTCGACAATATCAGCCAGTGAAGCAAACTTGACTTTCGGGACTGCTTTTTCCAGCAACTTGGTTGCCCAATGCAGTACATTCAGGTCAGTGTACAAAATGGTCTCCACACCGGGTTTTTGTACCTTAATCACGACATCTTCGCCAGACACCAGTTTGGCTGCATGTACCTGTGCAATAGATGCAGAGGCTAATGGCGTTTCATCAATCGATGCAAAGATTTCGTCGAGATTACGCCCTGCAAATTCAGAGGCTAAAACCTGCTGGATATAACTAAACGGCAAGCGTGGTGTCTGATCCAGACAGCCTTGAAATTCTTCAACGTATTCACGTGGAAACAGCGACGGCGTACTGGCAATAAACTGACCAAGCTTGATATAAGTCGAACCTAAGGATTCAAAAGTTTCACGCATCAGTTTGGCATTGCTCGGCTTTTCAGTGGCATATTTAAAGCCCGCCTTTGCCGCAACGACTGCTGTTTCTCCCATACGGGCAACTGAACGTATTCCATCTAACCAGATATTGTTTTTCATAATGTCTTAGGAAAAATTAATTAAACGCAGTGTAGCAAAAAAAATTCACTTTGCAGGCTTATCTTGCCTGACAGATTGGGCAATCTGTATCTTTTTCGAAAGTGAGAATCCGCTGCTTAAAACTCAGTCCATCCCACAACAACAGCTTTTGTCGAAGTGGCATCTGGCCCAATCCCAGATATAACAAGGCGTGATGTGCCTGCAAGCTGGCCATCACATTCGGTGTGGTCGCCAGTACACCGGAATCTGCACAGCGCAGACTTTCATCGGCCTGATTTTCTGGCGGGAACAGGCAGGCATAACAGGCGGAATCCCCTTCGACCATAAACAGCTGACCTTGCAAGCCAATCGCAGAAGCACTCAATAAGGGTACATTCAGCTCAACACAAATCTGATTGACCAGATAACGTGTGGCAAACTGATCACAGCCATCCAATACCAGATCCTGATGCTCGATCACACTTACTGCATTCTCAGCCGTTAAAGCCTGATTGATATATTCAACTTGTACATTCGGATTAATCTGGCCCAGTCTTTTGGCCAGAGTTTCTGCCTTATAAAATCCAATATCCTGCGGCATAAATGCCAGTTGTCGCTGTAAATTACTCATCTCGATAGTATCTGGATCGATCAGGGTAATTTTCCCCACACCTGCGCGTGCCAGAAGTTCTGCCAGTGCACAGCCGATCCCGCCACAACCAATAATGCAGACATTAGAAAATTTTAACCGTTCTTGAGCGTCAATATCCCAGCCATCCAGAAGAATCTGCCGGCTATACAGATGCAGTTCAGCATCGGTGAGTTCGAATTCTGGGGATATGGCATCCATGTTAAATGTAGACAACGTCTTTCCTTGTTTCGAAAATTTTTAACAATGATCGCAAAAATTAGCTTTACTGAAGTTTTTAAGGACTGATAAATCTCTGGAATATCAATCTCACAGTCAATTCACAGCACATCAATAAATTATTCGGCAATCGTTGAGCCAAATAGCATATCAGCTAAACGCTCGGTATCAAGTTGCAGCCGCTATGGCTTAGCAAGATTTTTTGAATCACCTCAATTCAACGGTTCCGGCAAACAGCTCTTTCTCATTTATAAAAGGTGTCAGACCTGAAGTTTTTAAAATCTTTGCTATTGAATTACCCTGTAAATAGAGCAGCCTTGTTTAGCAATTCTGTAGTCTCTGCCTGTATTTGAGTATGAAAATGTATGAGTTCAGTGAGACCTAAGGCATCTGTCTCTAAATATGATTAATCTGAAAATACCAAGCAATCTTTTCAGCTTTCATAAAATCGTATGGAGAACATACATGACCGAGCATAACAATACTCAACATGATAATCGTGAAAAATTATGGGAATTGATCAAGGATGTCCGTTACACCATGATCAGCCATTTAAATGATACACATGAAATACACTCCCAGCCGATGACCATGCTGAACTCCGAACAGATGAACGAACGTCAAAACTTATATTTCATCCTGCGTAATACCAATGATCTGGTCAAAGCAGCAGAAACTGGCCGTGGTCAAATTGGCCTGTCTTTTGCAAAACCATCAGATGGTATCTATGTGTCGATCAGTGCTCATGCCCAGATCAGTACTGACCGCATTCTGATTGAACAGTTGTGGAATCCATGGGCAGAAAACTGGTTTGAAGGCAAGGATGATCCGACCGTACGGGTATTGATTGCTGAAGCAGTCAGCGCAGAATACTGGAATGTCACAGATAATAAAGTTACCCAGCTTTTTAAAGCCTTAAAAGGCGGTGTTACCGGCGAAGCGGGCGAACCGCATGCAGAACATCAAAAAGTGAATCTACAAAGTAATATCTGGTAATGAATGAGATTTAGCCTCTTTATCTTAAGAGGCTAAATTTTTGATATATTTAATTTTAAATATTAATGTAATTTTACTGTAATGACATAAAAAATTATAATTTTTGCTTGCCTTAATCTGCTCTCTTAAAAATATAAGTTCGGGAAAATCAGCTCAATATCTGATTAAAATTTAAGTAGCAGATTTATTTCTTAAAAAACCAAAAGGCTGCTATGGCAGCCTTTTAGCATTCAATCGAACAATTAATTTGAAAAATTAGCTGACTCGCTTCATCTCTTGAAGTTTGGCAACTTCCTGCTGTTTGAGTAAATTTCGCTGAATCTTGCCACTCGATGTTTTAGGCAAAGATGCCACAAACTCAATCTCTTTCGGATAGGCATGTTTGGATAAGCGTGAACGTACATAACTTTGCAGTTTCAACATCAAATCTTCAGTAGCCGGATAAGCCGATTTAAGCACTACAAAGGCTTTCACAATTTCTGTTCGTTCTGGATCTGGCTTTCCAACGACTGCGGATTCAAGCACTTCCTCACATTCAAGCAAGGTACTTTCTACATCAAAAGGCCCAACCCGATAGCCCGAGGTTGTAATGACATCGTCTGCACGCCCAATAAAATCAATACCGCCATATTCATTCAGCTTCACGGTATCACCAGTGAGATAATACTGCCCGACAAATGACTTGCGGTTATGCCCTGCATAGCCTTCAAACCACATCAAAGGTGAAGCTGAACAGTCGATAGCAAGTGTTCCAATACCGCCTTTTTCTACTTCCTGATGTTCTTTGTCCAATACAGCAAAACGATGCCCAGGAATAGCAAAACCGGCTGAACCAACTTTTTTATAATGCTCCAAGCCATGATGATTGGCAATCACCATACCCAGTTCAGTCTGTCCATATTGATCGTAAATATTCACATTTAAATCATGATTGAACCACTGAATCACTTCAGGCGTGAGCGGCTCACCTGCACTGCTTACCACGCGTAAATGCGAACTGATGCCTGCATCAAATTTTTCTTTAAAACCAAAGAACATGCGAAATGCGGTTGGCGAACCGGTCAGGTTACTAACCTGATATTTTTGAATGATTTGTACGGCATTATCGACACTAAAGCCACGTTCATCCATGATGATGCTGTGCCCTAAACTGAGCGGCCCTGCAATGCCATAATACAGTCCATACGCCCAGCCCGGGTCTGCCAGATTCCAGAAGGAATCTTCATCTCGCAGATCTACCGCGTGCAGCATATAGCCTTTAAAGGCCAACAAGGCTTTTAAAGGCACAGGAACCGATTTTGCCAAGCCTGTCGTACCTGAAGTAAACATCATCAGGAAAATATCATTAAACTGGCAATTTACCGGTTCAAACTCTTCCGGTTGCTGCTGTAAGGCTGCCCAGAAATCAGCATCTTGATAATCATCTGCCGCTGTTTGATGCACAGTCAGAATATTAGGGACATTGAGATCATGAAGTTTCAGTCGCTGCTCTTCATCAGTAACAATCAACTGGGTGCCAGCGGTACTGATGCGATGTTCAATGGCTTTGCTTTCAAAGGCAGTAAATAAAGGTTGGTATATGGCACCGATACGCCAGGTGGCCAATATGGTAATTAAGAGTGCTGGCGTTCTTGGCAGCAATCCTGCAATACAGTCACCGGCTTTTAAACCCAGAGAATGCATATAATTGGCCAGCTGTCCTGAAGCTACGGCCAGCTGTTCAAAGGTCCACTGCTCTGCATCTCCGTTTTTGCCTTCCCAAATCAGTGCAGTTCGGTTTTGACCCAGGTAGCGACCACAGCATTCGGTATACGCATTGATGTTCTCTGCGTTTCCAACCAGATGTTCTTGAACCATATTTTCAAAATTAAAATCAGCATATGCCTGTTCTAGTGTCTTCATGACGACAACCTCTTTCCTGTTGTAGTTTTCAGGCGACCTTGCCTGAGTTTGTCCATTTGTATTTGTTGTTCCTGCTGATTCCATCAGCATACTTTCTCAAATCTGCATTCATGCCCTATGGCTAGAACATGAATAAAGCTTATTTTTCGATTATTCGCACTGTATGTCTTTAGATCATCATGTTCAGTTGAATCCTGCAATTTCCATATCCATCCATGTAAGTGCAGAATTTGAACATTAATCAAAGTCTGTTTTTTTTAATTTAACAATCAGCGTTGACACACTTCACGTGCAATCACCAGTCGTTGAATATCTGATGCACCTTCATAAATCTGGCTCACTCGCACATCACGATAGATACGCTCAACCGGAAAATCGGAGACATAACCGTAGCCACCATGAATCTGGATCGCATCTGAACAGACTCGCTCTGCAATGGTCGATGCAAACAGCTTTGCCATCGATGCTTCTTTTAAACACGCCAAGCCTGCATCTTTTAATGTTGCAGCATGCAAAACGAGCTGACGTGCGGCTTCAATTTGTGTCGCCATATCTGCAAGCCTGAACGCCACAGCCTGATGTTGCACAATTTCTACACCAAAGGCTTTACGGTCATTGGCATATTCCACTGCAGCATCCAGTGCAGCCCGAGCCATACCGACAGATTGTGCCGCAATGCCGATCCGACCCGATTCAAGGTTCGACAAGGCAATTTTATAACCTTCACCCTCCTGACCTAGCAAGTTGGCAGCAGGAATCCGGCAGTTATCCAGAACGATGGTCGCGGTATCAGAACAATGCTGACCCATTTTCTCTTCTAGGCGTGACACGATATAACCCGGTGCATCGGTCGGCACCAGAAAGCATGAAATACCCTTTTTCCCTGCAGATTTATCAGTCACAGCAAAGACTAGTGCAATCTGTGCGTGTTTACCTGTCGTGATAAACTGCTTGGTACCTTTTAGCACCCATTCATCGCCATCGCGTTCGGCTTTACACTCCAGCGAACTGGCATCCGAACCGGCCTGAGGTTCTGTCAAACAGAAACAGCCGAGCCATTCACCTGTTGCCAGTTTGGTTAAATACTGCTGTTTTTGTGCTTCAGTGCCATAACGCTGGGTAATGCCGCAAGGCAAAGAATTCTGCACACTGATAATCGTCGAGATTGCACCATCTCCTGCGGCAATTTCCTCTAGCGCCAAAACCAATGATACATAATCCAGACCTGCACCACCCCATTCTTCAGCCACTGTCATACCCAATGCACCAAGCTCACCAAGCTCACCAAGCTCTTTAAGTTCTTGTGCTGGAAATTGTGCCGTTTTGTCGCGTAAGGCCGCCGTCGGTTTCAGCTTCTGCTGCGAATAATTGCGCATCATGTCCTGAATCATTTTTTGTTCATCATTTAAAATCACGGGTATTTCCCTTCTTTATTTTTTATATCCAGCATCAGCACAGACTTTTTAATTTTCAAAATCTGATGTTTTTTTGGATGTATTCGGCAAATTCAGCATGCAACTTTCCCTGACACGTCATTGCCATTTTGATGAGTCAAAGAAAGTGTGTTTATTTAATGAATTATTTTGGTGCCATACGGATTGCGCCATCCAGACGAATGACTTCACCATTTAAATAGCTATTTTCAAAGATATGCCCCACCAATTGGGCGAATTCCTGTGGTTTTGCCAGACGTGGTGGAAACGGCACCATTTGCCCCAAAGCATCCTGGACATTTTGCGGCATGCCTTTCAGCATCGGAGTTTCCATAATGCCCGGCGCGATGGTCATGACACGGATCGCTTCACGGGCCAGTTCACGTGCCAGAGGTAAAGTCATTGCGACTACTGCACCTTTAGAAGCCGCATAGGCAGTCTGACCAATTTGGCCGTCATAAGCGGCAACCGAAGCGGTGTTCACAATCACGCCACGTTCTTCTTCACCAGCTTGCAGCTCATATTTTGCAATTAAAGCCGCCGCATGACGCAACATATTAAAAGTACCGTTTACATTAATATTCAGCACTTTTTGGAACATTGCCAATTCATGGATGCCGTTACGACCCAATACTTTGGCGGATGGCGCAATCCCGGCACAGTTGATCAAACCATTCAGTTGGCCATATGTGCTTTCAACATGAGCGAAGAAAGCTTCAACTGTCTGTTCATCGGTCACATCGAGCTGTACAAATTCAGACTGTGAGCCCAGTTGCTGCTGTAATGCCTGACCCTGCTCCTGATTCATATCGACCAGAATCACTTTAGCACCGTGTTCAACCAAATGAGTCGCTGTAGCTGCACCCAAACCTGAGGCACCACCAGTGATCACAATAACTTTTCCCTGAATGTTCATGTTTATTTCCTAGCGATTTTTCTATTTCAGATACGACTTAATATGCAGAGTAAACAGAGTTTTTATTCTGTACAATTTCCAAATATTGCATCTTGCATGATGTATTTGGACAATGAAAACAAGGATGTCAGACTGAATATGCATAAGCCTGCACTGGAATATAGCAAAGGCACCATCTCGATTGACCTGGTGAACGAAGCATTGCTGGATGCCAAACGACTGCAATTTGATATCCCTGCCATTCTGAAAAAAGCCAATATCCCAGCAGAAGTATTGAATGCTCCCAAGGCACGCGTATCCGTTAGCCAATTTGCCCAATTATGGACTGTACTTGCAGACAGCATGAATGACGAATTTTTTGGCATGGACAGTCATGCCATGCGTCGTGGCAGTTTTAAATTGCTTTCGAAAATGGTTATGCAGGCAGATACACTGGAAAAAGCCGTGCAACACATTCTGCAATTTCTCAACCTGGTTTTGGACGATCTGCAAAGCACGCTCATGGTTGAGGAACACTATGCCTATATCGTAATTTATGATTTAAAAGCAATCAAACGCATGTTTAGTTATGCGACTTATCTGATGCTGATTCATAGCCTGATCTGCTGGTTAAGTGGACAACAGATTTTGCTTAATCAGATTCAATTGAAATGTGCAGCACCACTGGATGATTTCGATTACAAAGTCCGGTTTTGTGAACAGATTGAATATCAGGCCAGCGAAAACTATGTGCAATTTGATGCCAGCTATCTGCAACTGCCGATTAAACAGGATACTCAGTCCTGGTATCAGTTTATTCAGCAAACCCCACAAAATTTATTGGTACGTTTTAAAAATCCCTATGCTTTAAGCACTCAGATTCGCCGACAATTGCTACAGGTTTCACCAGCAGAATGGCTGGAACTGAATGAACTGGCCTTAAAAATGAATATGTCTGAAGCGACCATGCAACGGCGTTTAAAAAGTGAAGGTGTCAGCTATCAACAGTTAAAAAATGAGATACGCCGGGATACCGCCATTGAATTGCTGACCCGTACTGAACAAAGTTTACAAGAGATTAGCGATCAGCTTAATTTTCAGGAATCCAGTGCATTTCATCGTGCATTCAAAAAGTGGACTGGCGTCAGTCCAGGCGCATATCGACAAAATAACATTAGATAATTTATATAAACTTAGACTTCAAAGATATTACCGAAAAATACTTAGATTCTAAGCATTTATTTTTATTATGATTATATATTTCAAGCCCTAAAACATATATTAGCAGGACTACACAGTCACCCAGAAAGCTTTGCAATTCACCCGGAAATAGATTATTTTTCATTCAATTTATAGCACTTTTGCTATTGGCTGTACTCTCCATTTTCCTTTCTAGTTGAAGGTATCTCCATGTTAAAGATGACTGATGTGCTTGGGCAAAATCTTGTCCAAAACTTCTCTAAAGCTTTATTTTCTTCGACTGATCTCATTACAGAACAGTTGAATCAAGGGATTTTAAATGCATCGGATGCAGAACTGAAAGATGCAATTCTGCACTTCTTTAACCAGGTAGATGCTGTGGAAGCGGCTCAGGCCCTTGAAATTCCGGCAGAACGTATCAATGAATTACAACAAGGTATTGCCTTGAAAGATGAAAAATCTCTGGCAGATACTTTAAAAGTTGTGGCACTTTGTCTGGCAATGGAAACTGGTAGTCTGGATCAGGTAGAAGTCTATGACTGTCTACAAGACTATCCAATGTAATTATTTTTAAAAATTCCTCGAAAGCGGTGCTCTGGCATCGCTTTTTTGTTTTTAGTTATACTGCGTTGGCATCATGTCATTCAAAATACTTAAGGTTTCAGATGCAGTCAGGAATTTATAAAGAAAAAATCCAATAAAAAAGCGACCACATCGGTCGCTTTTTTATAAAGATAGATGACAGATTAATGTGGCCATTGACCCAAAGTTACGCGATCATTCCCGCCATAATCTTTAACCGTGCGGACTTGCTTATAACCCGCCTGTTTAAATAGATGTTGTACGGCGTCTGCCTGATTATAACCATGCTCAAGCACCACCCAACCATTCACGGTCAAATGCTTCTTGGCTTGCAGAATAATCATTTCAATATCGGCCAGCCCCTTTTTATCTGCCACCAGCGCACGTTCCGGTTCAGTCGCCAGATTCTGCATATGCACATCATCAGCGTCGATATAAGGTGGATTCGATACAATGGCGTCAAAGAATTGACGGCCAAATGGCTTCAGCCATGAACCCAGAACAAATTCTACATTCTCAATATCATGTTGTTCCGCATTATATTTCGCCACCTCAAGCGTAGGCTCGTAGATATCGGAAGCCGTTACTGTCCAGTTAGAACGTTCAGATGCCAGTGATAAGGCAATTGCGCCAGTACCTGTACCCAAATCTACTACACGGACATCTTCAGGCAGATCCAATTTCAACACAGTCTCAACCAGCACTTCAGTATCCGGACGTGGCACCAAGGTATCTTTGGTCACTTTGAGGTCTAAAGTCCAGAATGGCTGTGAACCAGTGACATAAGCCAAAGGCTCACCGGCAGCAATACGCGCCAATCCGTCTTTATACGCCTGTTCCTGTTCCGGCGTTAACTCCTGATCCTTTTTCATCAGCAGATCAAATGAATCAATCTTGGTGATGTGTTCCAGTAACCAGGCATTTTCCTGACGTTCGTAACTTTCAGCTTCGCCGCGTAAAGCCAAGGCTTGTAAAATATTCATTATCCACCATTCTGCTGTGCAAGCATGGCCAATTGATCCGCCTGATATTCGCGATGCAGGCTGTCCAGCAATTCAGTCAAATCACCTTCCATCACGGCATCCAGCTTGTATAAAGTCAGGTTAATGCGGTGATCTGTCATACGACCTTGCGGATAGTTATAGGTACGGATACGTTCTGAACGATCCCCCGATCCCACCAGGTCACGACGCATTTCCGAGGTTGCTGCATCTGCTGCTGCACGTTTGGCATTTTCCAAACGTGATACCAGCAGTGCCATCGCTTTGGCCTTGTTCTTATGCTGTGAACGCTCTTCCTGACACTCCACTACGGTGCCGGTTGGAATATGAGTAATACGTACTGCAGAATCGGTTTTGTTAACATGCTGACCACCTGCACCTGAAGCACGATAGGTATCAATGCGCAAATCAGATGAGTTGATTTCAACCGAGGTATCGACATCAATTTCAGGAAGAATCGCAACGGTACATGCTGAAGTATGCACTCGGCCTTGTGATTCGGTCGCCGGTACACGCTGTACACGATGCGCACCACTTTCAAATTTTAGACGACCGTAAACACCGTCACCATTAATCAGGCAGATGACTTCTTTATAGCCGCCATGTTCGCCTTCATTTTCAGAAAGGATTTCAATACGCCAGCCTTGGTTTTCCGCATATTTACTATACATACGGAATAAATCGCCAGAGAAAATCGCTGCTTCATCGCCACCGGTTCCCGCACGAATCTCCAGATAAGCCGAGTTGGCATCATTCGGATCTTTCGGAATCATCAAGATGTTCAAGTCTGCTTCAAGCGATTCAATTAAAGCTTTATTCTCTTTAATTTCTTCCTGTGCCATTTCCTTAAAGTCCGGATCTGACAGCATGGCCTGAGCCGTTTCGATGTCTTCTTCAGCCTGTCTGTACTTAGTCCAAACATTGGTGATTTCTGTTAAGTCATTATGCTCACGTGACAATTGACGGAAGCGCTTATTATCAGAAATGACTTCTACATCAGCCAGCAATGCGGTCAATTCTTCATGGCGGTCAGAGAGTTGGTCTAATCGTAAACGTAACGATTCTTTCATTTTCTAAAAAATCTCAAACATAGGCTGCGACTAAAAACGATTTAGCACAGCGAAATCAAAAAATTGCGCCTAGTTTAACGACTCTGGCTTCTAATGAACATCATTATTGAGTAAGTCCGCGTTGCTATCATTCGTGCTCTACAGCATTTGTTAACAAATATGATTAAAAACAGTGGAATTGCTTTTTTTATAGTCGATCTTATTCTTATTTCTTGCCGATTTTACAATTCGCCAAATAAAGCAGGGAATTATGAAGAAACATCTTCATATTGTTTTGGGCATGATTTGTTACATTTTCCGCATCGAAATAACTACAGTCCTGTAGATGGACACGGAGTGATGACATGAAACTCAACGCACTTTTAATGAGTACAGTTTTAGCTGCTGGTTCAATGATGACCGTAAACGCACATGCCGACAGTACAGCGCGTGTTGCAGCAGCAAGTGCTTTAGGTAGTGTTGCAGGTACAGCATTAGGTAAAAACATGGGCGGTAATACCGGCGCAACCATTGGTGCTGCTTTAGGTGGTGCTGGCGGTGCAGCAGTTGCAAGCAGCAAGAAAAACCGTACTGAATCTGCCATTGGTGGTGCTCTAGGCGGCGGTGCAGGTTATACCGTAGGTAAAAATATGGGCGGTACTAATGGCGGTTATATCGGTTCAGCTTTGGGTGCTGCCGGTGGTGCTGCATTGGGTAACAAGATTGCCAAAGATAAAGCAGCTGAAAAACGCTCTAAACACTGGAAAAAACGTTACCGTTAATTTGCGCTCAGGCAATTTAGACCAGACGCTACATTTAACATGAAAAGCACCTTTTGGTGCTTTTTTTATTGTGGCTTTACTACGTGAATTTTCAAGTAATACATGGAATTATCCTGTCTACATCATGAATAAATTAAGGAGATAAAAATCACAATTCGCCAACATTGCCTCCATGCTGTTTGGCGCTTGCTAGATTAAATTTATCTCATCAACAGAATATAGCTAGATATATAAAAGGTGTCCTCATGAACTATAAATCTCTAATGATCGCTGTCGTAGCAACCTCAGCCATGGGTATGACAGCTGCCAATGCAGGCAATACAACCAATACAGCTTTAGCTTCTGCTTTGGGTGGTGTCGTTGGTGCCGCAGTAGGTAATAAAATGGGCGGTACCACTGGCGCAACAATCGGTTCAGCGATTGGCGGTGGTGCGGGCGCCGCAGTAGCAGCAAATAAACGTGACCGTAATGGTGCGATTATCGGTGGTGCCCTAGGTGGCGGTGCAGGTTATGCAGTTGGCCGAAACATGGCAGGCACCAACGGTGGTTATATTGGTGCGGCACTGGGTTCAGCAGGTGGTTCGGCTTTAGGTAAAAAAGTTAGCGAAGACCGTCGTTATGATGACCGCAGCGAACGTCGCTATAACTCTTCTCGTAACTACCGTTATAACGATTATCGCTATAACAACCGTCGTCGTTAAGATTCTCTCCCCTTATTCTTTCCTCCTTTATAAGCATCTTCGGATGCTTATTTTTTTGCCTTTATTTTTTATCTTTATCTTTTGGTTTACACTTATATCGATTTTTTTCGATATACAAATACACTCTAAAGTCGTATGCTTTTAGAGATGTTTATTTAAGAGTAATACTATGCGTACGCTTAACGATACCCAGTTCTCTATACTCGAACTGGTTCCTGTTCGTGACGACAAGAGCATTCAATTCGCGCTGAATCATGCGCTGGAACTTGCCCAAACAGCAGAAAAATTGGGTTATCGCCGGATGTGGCTGGCAGAACATCATAATATGGATGGTATTGCCAGTTCAGCAACTGCAGTTCTCTTAGGCTATTTACTGGCGAATACAAAAACCTTAACTTTAGGCTCTGGCGGAATTATGTTGCCCAACCATGCACCGCTGGTCGTGGCTGAACAGTTCGGCACATTGGCGACGCTCTATCCGGACCGGATTGAACTGGGTCTGGGCCGTGCTCCAGGTACCGATCAAATGACCATGCGTGCCCTGCGTCGTGGCCGTCAGGAAACCGAAGATCAGTTTCCACAAGATGTTCTGGAAATTCTGCAATATTTTAAAGATCCAGAACCACATCAGCGTATCGTAGCGACGCCAGGTCAAAGTACGCACGTACCCGTATGGCTTTTAGGTTCCAGCCTGTTTAGTGCACAATTAGCGGCGAAACTTGGTCTACCTTATTCCTTCGCTTCGCATTTTGCCCCGCGTATGCTGGGTCAGGCCATTCAGCTTTATCGTGAAAACTTTGAACCTTCTGAATACCTGGATCGTCCTTATGTGTCGATGGGTGTACCGACCTGTGTCGCAGATACTGATGAAGAAGCAGAATATCTAGCGACTAGTGCCTATCAGCGGGTTTTATCACTGATTCGTGGACAAAGCCTGAAACTTAAAGCACCAATTGACTCCATGAAAGGTCTGTGGTCGCCGCCGGAAAAAATGTCAGTCGATAATTTCTTTGCCATGGCTCAGGTCGGCTCCAAAGAAACCGTTAAAGCTGGGCTAGAATCGCTTTTGGCTAAATATGATGTGGATGAGT
This sequence comes from Acinetobacter sp. WY4, assembly GCF_018438165.1. Lineage (GTDB taxonomy): Bacteria > Pseudomonadota > Gammaproteobacteria > Pseudomonadales > Moraxellaceae > Acinetobacter. Next base: position 727,380 of record NZ_CP053947.1, read on the forward strand.
TTATCTTTACTTGTGACATCTATGACACTGACAAACGTCTGCACAACTTTGAGCTGTTGATGCAAATTAAAAACGGTCTGTAAATGAAAGCTGCATCTACCTATTCTCAGCAATGGGTAGATGTTTTTTCACCTTTAAAGATAAATGACTAAAAGAAACATCCCAGTAAAATCATTTCTATCGACCTCCTCCATTAAACAGCCTCTTCTTTGAACGAACACTTCATTTCCTTCATCCATCTCAGCAAGTTAAAATTCATTCTTTTTGGATCGCCTGTAAACCCATTCAGCCTCAACAAAATCAGATTTTATATTTTGGTCAAATAGATGACTGTCTAAGTTAAATTTTTCACTTTACCCTGGCTTGAGTTTTTGTTTATATCTCATACAAAGAAAATTAATTATTAAATAAATTCAAGGAATTCTAATGTCTACCAAGCAGGATCCACACGCTGGTATTTTTGAAAATCGCCCCGAACATTTTCAGCAGTTTAATGGAATTAAAGTGCCCTCTTCCGAACTGTTAGAATTGGATTATGCAGATAAAGATATTGCTATTATTGGCACAGATCAGTTTACCGTGAGCCAGCTGGATAAAATCAGTCAACATGCCCGTTCGGTAAAAGTTTTCCAGATTAATCCTGCTTTTGTACTGCCCGGTTCCGACCGAATTCTGCAACGAATTATTAATCACCCATTGATTGGTAAAAATCGCCGCTTATTTAACAACCGCATTAAAAGCTTGCTTTCTCTGCGGTTTTTAGAAAATCAGGTGCAGAATTTGTGGCTAAGACGCCAGTTAATGCCAAATCTTGCATCTTCCCGTAAAATTTATCTGAAATCAGATCATTATTATGCTGCCCTACAACGTGAAAATTGCCACCTGATTACCTGGCCGATTCTGAAAATTTCGGAAAATACAATTCATTGTATTAATGGTGAACAGCATCCGGTCGATATCATTATTCATACTTATTTAGCAGAAAAATAACTCACGCTGGCGAGTAAAAATGAAAAATTGGTAAGCTGATAATGAGATTTTTATTTACGTATCAAGAACCGACATGATGATTTATTCAACAAAATGAGCAAAGAAGACTCTTTTATATTTCAGAATATGATAGTTGGTATTTTCTTAGAATTATAAAATTCATACATTATTTCGATTAATCAATGCTTACTTGTAATTTTTAGCTATGAATCAAAGCCAAACCGCAGTTTGGCTCTGGCTGGTTTCTTAACCGATTCGACGTTTTAAACCGGTCATTTGCAACACACGTGTTGAGATTTCTTCAATCGACATTTCAGACACATTCAGGTACTTGATGCCTTCCGAAATATAAATTCCTTCAATCGCACGCAACTCCATCTGACACTGACTAAAGCTGGCATAACGGCTATTGGCCTTACGCTCAGAACGAATGGCCACAAGGCGTTCCGCATCAATCATCAGGCCAAACAGCTTGTTTTTATGCGGTCGCAGCACGGCTGGCAGTCGGTTATCATCCAAATCTTCTTCAGTCAGTGGATAGTTCGCCACGCGAATACCGAACTGCAAAGACAGATAAATAGAGGTCGGGGTTTTACCTGAACGCGATACACCAATCAGGATCAGGTCAGCTTTATCATAATGACGGGTACGTGCGCCGTCGTCGTTATCTAAAGCAAAATGAACAGCATCAATACGGGCCTTATAAGACTCAGAGTCGGTCACCGCATGGGTCTGCCCGACTAAAGTTGTAGGAATCGTGCCTAATTCATCAGCCAACTTACTAATAAGCCCTTCAAATACATCAAGATTTACTGCATTTGCGGTGTTAATGATGTCGCGCACATAGGGATCAACCAGGGTGTCAAATACCAGCGGTTTTTCACCGTCGATTTGAGCTCTTGCATTGATCTCTGCCACCACGTTTGTGGCCGCCTCTTCGGAACTAATGTAAGGAATAATATGAATGTCAAATTTCACATGCGGAAACTGCGCTAACAGCGAGTGTCCAAGGGTTTCAGCGGTGATGGCGGTACCATCTGAAATAAAGAAAACACTACGCTGAATTTGTTTACCTTCCGACATTAAAATTCTCCTCCAACATTTGTCTTAGTGCTATATAATCTTTATAGTAAACCGATCTTACATGACTGTCGCTTAGTAAAATCAAAAACCTAGATGATTTGCTATACTCTCATGCCGAGATAGTGATTAATACTGCAAAAGTGGAGTAACAACTTTGGAAGCGCGCGTAATTGGTCTGGAAAAATTAGGGAAGCACGACGTTGAGCTGGTCGGTGGGAAAAACTCATCACTAGGCGAAATGATCAGCCACTTATCAAATGCTGGTGTATCTGTGCCAGGTGGTTTCGCAACGACTGCCGATGCCTACCGTGAATTTCTCGAGCAAAGTGGCCTAAACGCTAAAATCAATGCAGAGCTTGCTGCACTCAATGTTGATGATGTAAATGCACTTGCTGAAACTGGCGCAAAAATTCGTCAATGGATTGTGGATACTCCACTTACGCCTGCATTAGAACAAGAAGTTCGTACAGCATTTGCAGAACTTTCTAACGGCAACCCTGACATCGCGGTTGCCGTTCGTTCTTCTGCAACTGCAGAAGATTTGCCGGATGCTTCTTTTGCCGGCCAGCAAGAAACTTTCCTGAACATTCGTGGTATCGATAACGTTCTGATCGCGATCAAAGAAGTATTTGCATCTTTGTACAACGACCGCGCAATCTCTTACCGTGTACACCAAAACTTTGCCCATGATGTAGTTGCCCTGTCCGCTGGTGTACAACGCATGGTTCGTTCAGAAACTGGTGCTGCCGGTGTAATGTTTACGCTAGATACTGAATCAGGCTTCCGTGATGCAGTATTCATTACCGCATCTTATGGTTTGGGTGAAATGGTTGTTCAAGGTGCCGTCAACCCTGATGAATTCTATATTTCTAAACCGCTTTTAAATGCAGGCCGACACGCGATCCTTCGTCGCAACCTGGGTTCTAAGCACCAGAAAATGATTTATGGTGAAGAAGCATCTGCAGGTAAATCTGTCGTTGTCGTGGATGTTGAAAAAGCTGAACGCCAACAGTTCGCTTTAAACGACCAGGAATTACAAGAACTTGCTAAACAAGCGCTGATCATTGAAAACCACTACGGTGCACCAATGGACATCGAGTGGGCAAAAGATGGCGATGATGGCAAGATTTACATCGTTCAGGCGCGTCCTGAAACTGTAAAAAGCCGTGAAAATGTCGGCACCATGGAACGCTACCTGTTGAAACAACGTGGCACTGTAATTTGTGAAGGTCGTTCAATCGGTCAACGCATTGGTTCTGGTAAAGTCCGGATTGTGACGTCTATTAAAGAAATGGACAAAGTACAAGATGGTGATGTTCTTGTATCTGATATGACTGACCCGGATTGGGAACCAGTCATGAAACGTGCAGCTGCGATTGTAACAAACCGTGGTGGTCGTACTTGTCACGCTGCAATCATTGCACGTGAGCTTGGTGTTCCTGCAATCGTTGGTTGTGGTAATGCAACTGAAGTTCTTGTAGACGGTCAGGAAGTGACTGTGTCTTGTGCCGAAGGTGATACTGGCTTTATCTATGAAGGCGCACTAGATTTTGAAATTCAAAAGAATTCAATTGAGTCTATGCCTGCTCTTCCATTTAAAGTCATGATGAACGTGGGTAACCCGGACCGTGCATTTGACTTTGCTCAAATTCCAAACGCAGGTATTGGTCTGGCGCGTCTTGAATTCATTATTAACCGTATGATTGGTGTTCACCCGAAAGCATTGATCAATATTGACAGCCTTCCACGTGAAACACGTGCAGCAGTTATGGCGCGTACTGCAGGTTATGCATCTCCAATCGAATTCTACGTAGAGAAACTGGTTGAAGGTATCTCGACACTTGCTGCTGCATTTGCAGACAAGCCAGTCATTGTTCGCATGTCAGACTTTAAGTCTAACGAATATGCAAACTTGATCGGTGGTAAGTTATACGAGCCAGAAGAAGAAAACCCGATGCTAGGTTTCCGTGGTGCAAGTCGCTACGTTTCTGACAACTTCCGTGATTGCTTCGAACTTGAATGTCGTGCATTAAAAAAGGCACGTGATGAAATGGGTTTAACCAATATCCAGATCATGATTCCATTTGTTCGTACTGTTGCTGAAGCGAAACGTGTCATTGAACTTCTTGCATTAAATGGTCTTAAGCGCGGTGAAAATGGCCTTAAAGTGATCATGATGTGTGAACTTCCAACCAATGCTTTATTGGCAGATCAGTTCCTTGAACATTTCGATGGTTTCTCTATTGGTTCAAACGACTTGACACAATTAACACTTGGTCTTGACCGTGACTCTGGTATTGTCTCTCACCTATTTGATGAGCGCGACCCTGCGGTTAAAGCGTTGCTTTCTCTTGCAATTCAAGCATGCCGTAAAGCTGGCAAATATGTAGGCATTTGTGGTCAAGGTCCTTCTGATCACCCAGATCTTGCACAATGGTTAATGGAACAAGGTATCGACTCTGTATCTTTAAACCCAGACTCGGTACTTGAAACTTGGTTCTTCTTGGCTGAAGAAAAAGTGCAAAAAGCATAAGCAATTTTGAATAAAAAAGACCCTTTGATAGGGTCTTTTTTATGAGACAGCTATTATGATTTATTGTTTGAAAATTAATAACTAAAGTCCCAATCTAAAGCTAAACTATTGAATTTATAAAAATAATTAAAAAAAAGCTTATCAACACATGAAAACTGTAATGACAAACAAATACCAACAGTAAAGTCATATCAAAATGGCAATAATAATGAATAACCATTGGATGTTCGGGAAGATATTTTTAAGAATGGTGATCCTTGCAATTTTGTATGGGCGCATTTTTAATAAGAAATATGATTGAAAATCCTTAATTAATCTATATCTTACGATGAGAGAATGTTTGTTTTCAAAACAGAATTCAATACAATCTTGTTCAAAGCTATTATCAGTTCACATTTATATATTGAGATTCAGTCTATATGCAGATTTACTTGGCACGAAACAATCAACAAGCTGGTCCATATACGCTCGAGCAATTGAATCAGATGCTGGCGAATCAACAAGTCATGCTGACTGACCTGGCATGGCATCAAGGCATGACCGAGTGGAAAGCCTTAGGTGAACTTACCCAAGGAAAATCGGTATATCAACCCGAAGGTTATGTCGCTCCAGCAGTCACACCTGAAACGCCGGTATTCCAGAATAGCCAACCAACGACTTCGGCCTACTCACAGCCTCATACTCAAACAGCGACTCAAAAAAATGAACTCGCCAGTATTCCAAGCCGTATCCTGGCCAAAATTGTAGATGTGTTACTGTGGTTACCAGCAACCTTCATTTTGACTGCATTTTTTACCCCTGAACAGGAAACGCGGTTTGCACAACTGAATGAAGAGTTCATGAATGTCGTGCTGAGTAGCGATGCAGATCCTGCAATGGCTCAGCAATTACAGACTCAAATGTTTGAGATGTTTTCTCAGCAGGCGTGGCTTGCCACAGCGGTCTATTTGATTATCATGCTGGCCATTCAAGCCTTTCTGATTGCCAAATCAGGCCAAAGTATTGGTAAAAAGCTCACGAAAATCAAAATTGTAGATGTAGAATCAGGTGAAAAGACCAGCCTGTTGCGCGCCTTTACTATTCGTAGCGTATTTTTCATATTTTTAAATATTGTATTTATGCCACTGAGTTTAATTATTGACTGGGCCTTCGGATTGGGCAAAAAACGTCAAACCTTGCACGATAAACTCGCAAAAACGCAAGTTGTGAAACAATAGTGCAGGAATACACAAAATGGGATGAATATCATCCCATTTTAATTACAGAACTTTGAAATTGAAATAAAATTCCCATAACCCCCCAATCCAGACCAGCAAAATCGGTTTTTATTACAGGCATTTAAAGCGCCCTAGATATAGCTTAGTTCGTGAATCTCAGGCATAATGCCCTACAACGTAGCGGTGTATTGTGATTAATAGGATGTTTTGTAAAATTCAGCCTTTTTTGTCATGTGCACTTTAATCGCTATCCCATATTAAATTAGGGAATGGGACTCTTCACCGAGGTTGTAAAATGAGACAAACGATTTTAGCTGTATTGTCTTTATCTGCGATGACTGCACTCTTGACCGGGTGTGGTGGTGATATGGTACTTCTGAACTCTAAAGGTCCAGTTGCAGCAGGTCAAAGTAACCTGATGATGACTGCGATTTACTTAATGCTTTTGGTGGTTATTCCATCAATCATCATGGCATTATGGTTCGGTTGGAAATATCGTGCATCGAATAAAGACGCAGACTATAAACCTACATGGGTACACTCTACTGCGATTGAAATTGTGGTATGGGGTATCCCTGTCATTATTATTGGTATTTTAGCTTGGTTAACTTGGTGGGGTTCCCACAAGTATGACCCATACCGTCCAATTGAAGCAGATAAAGCACCTTTAACTGTTCAGGTTATTGCTGAGCAATTTAAATGGATCTTCATCTATCCTGAGCAAGGCATTGCAACTGTTAACGAATTACGTTTCCCAGAGCAAACTCCGGTAAGCCTTCGTTTAACCTCTAACTTCACGATGAACTCGTTCTTCATCCCGGCGTTAAGTGGTCAGATTTATGCAATGGCAGGTATGCAAACTCACCTTAACTTCTTAGCTGATGAAACTAGTCCAGCTGAAGGTTATCGTGGTTTCTCTTCAAACTATTCAGGCTATGGCTTCTCACAAATGCGCTTCCGTGCACATTCTGTGACTGATGCTCAATTCGCTGAATGGATTTCTGCTGTTCAGGCAGGAAACGGTACTTCAGTTAACCCTAATGCAGTACAAAAAACTGTTCTAGACCAAGCTGAATTTGCAACTTTACGTGACGGCAACCGTGGTAAACACCAGATCGAAGCGATTATTGCAAAAGCTGAAACTCCTGAAGAGAAGGCTGCTGCTGAAGCAATGAAGCCTTACCCTACTAAGCCACATCCTGTGACTTACTACTCTTCTGTAGAGCAAGGTTTGTTTGAATCTGTGATTCACAAGTATATGAGTAACTATCACGGTGCTGATCATTCAGCTCCTGTAGAAGCTGCAGCGACTGATGCTGTTGCTCACGAAGCGGCTGCTTCTGAAGCTCATGTAGCTGGTGAACATGCGACTGCTTCTCAAGGAGAATAAGACATGAGCTTCTTAGGTAAGTTAGGTCCAGATGCAATTCCTTACGATCCAATCGTATTGGCAACTGTTGCAATGATGATCCTGGGTGGTATCGCAGTTTTTGCTGGTATTACCTACTTCAAAAAATGGGGCTACCTGTGGAACGAATGGTTCACATCTGTAGACCATAAAAAAATTGGTATCATGTATATCTTCGTATCTGTGATCATGCTTTTGCGTGGTTTCGCCGATGCGATCATGATGCGTCTTCAGCAGTTCCTTGCAAAAGGTGGCGGCGAAGGTTATCTACACCCTGAGCATTACGACCAGATCTTTACCGCGCATGGCGTGATCATGATCTTCTTCGTGGCAATGGGTCTTGTAGTTGGTTTAATGAACATCTCTGTACCGCTTCAAATCGGTGCACGTGACGTTGCATTCCCATTATTAAACTCTTTAAGCTTCTGGTTATTCGCCGGCGCTGCGGGTCTGATGATGGTTTCACTTGCGTTAGGTGAATTCGCTGCAACAGGTTGGATGGCATACCCTCCACTGTCTGGTATCGAATACTCTCCAGGCGTAGGTATGGACTACTATATCTGGGCACTGCAAATTTCAGGTCTAGGTACGCTATTAACGGGTGTTAACTTCTTCGTTACCATCATCAAAATGCGTGCGCCTGGCATGAAACTTATGGAAATGCCAATCTTTACCTGGACATCTTTATGTACAGCAGTATTGATTATTGCGGCGTTCCCAGTGTTGACTGCAACAATTGCAATGTTAACGCTTGACCGTTACTTTGGTTTCCACTTCTTCACCAATGACTTGGGTGGTAGCCCGATGTTGTACGTGAACTTGATTTGGACTTGGGGTCACCCGGAAGTATATATCTTGGTATTACCAGCATTTGGTATTTACTCTGAAGTTGTTGCGACTTTCTCGCGCAAAGCATTGTTCGGTTACAAATCAATGGTGTATGCAACAGTAGCAATCACAGTATTGTCATTCGTTGTATGGGTTCACCACTTCTTTACCATGGGTGCAGGTGCCAACGTTAACGCGTTCTTCGGTATCATGACCATGATTATTGCGATTCCTACAGGTGTGAAAATCTTCTCTTGGTTATTCACCATGTACAAGGGTCGTATTGTTTACACTACTCCAATGCTATGGACACTAGGCTTCCTGGTAACTTTCGGTATCGGTGGTTTAACAGGTGTATTGATGGCGGTTCCACCAGCGGACTTCCTGGTACATAACTCTTTATTCCTGATTGCTCACTTCCATAACGTAATTATTGGTGGTGTAGTATTTGCGATGTTCGCAGGTATCATCTTCTACTGGCCGAAAATGTTCGGTTGGAGACTGAATGAGACTTGGGGTAAAGCAGCGTTCTGGTTCTGGTTCTTCGGTTTCTACTTTGCGTTCATGCCACTTTATATCCTTGGTTTCATGGGTATGACACGTCGTTTGAATACATTTGACAACCCAGAATGGGACCCGTATGTAAATATCGCGATGTTCGGTGCAGTTCTGATTGCGCTTGGTATCGTATGTTTCATTCTGCAAATCGTGGTTGGTTTCTTACAACGTGACCAACGTCTAGATTTGACTGGCGATCCATGGGATGGTCGTACCCTTGAATGGGCGACATCTTCTCCTGCTCCGTTCTATAACTTTGCTCATCTTCCAAAGATCAATGGTATTGATACTTTCTGGATCGAGAAAGAAAATGGTGTTGCGTATGCAAAACCAACGAAGTACGAAGATATCCACATGCCGACTAACCGTGCTGCCGGTTTCGTTATCGCGATGTTCATTACTGTTATGGGCTTCGGTTTAATCTGGCACATCTGGTGGTTAGTAGTTGTTACGTTCATTGCTTCTATCATTAGCTTCATCGTGTCTTCTTTCACCAAGAAAGTGGATTACTATGTTCCAGCTGCTGAAGTTGAGCGTATTGAAAACGAACGCTATGCGATTCTTGAAAAACACTTGAAGAAGGACTAAGACAATGGCTGAAGTACTTCATCACGATAACCACGGACACGATGAGCATCATCATCACGATGATACTGACATCACCGTCTTTGGTTTCTGGACTTACTTGATGAGTGACCTTGTCCTGTTCGGCACACTCTTCATTGCGTTCGCTGTTTTGAGTAGCCACATTCCTGTGGGTACTCCAAGTGCGAGAGACCTGTTTGGCGACTCTTTAGGTTTCGTTCTTACTGAAACCTTCGCCCTCTTGATCTCTTCTGTAACCTTTGGTTTTGCAGTTCTTGCTGCATACAAAAAAGACGTTGCAAAAGTACTGACTTGGTTAGCGATTACTTGGGTATTCGGTGCTATCTTCATCGGCATGGAACTATATGAGTTCAATCACCTAGTTCATGCTGGTCACGGTCCAAGCACAAGTGCGTTCTTATCTGCGTTCTTTACTTTGGTAGGTACGCACGGTATTCACGTAACTTCTGGTCTGGTCTGGATGATCGTGCTTATGGTTCAAATCAAGAAATATGGTTTGACTCTTGCAAACACGCGTCGTCTAGCTTGCCTAAGCTTGTTCTGGCACTTCCTTGACATCGTTTGGATATGTGTATTCAGCGTAGTTTACTTGATGGGAGTTCTGTAATGAGTCACGATCATAACGCTGCTGGCGAATCACACGGTAACGTTAAGCAATATACTGTTGGCTTTATCCTTTCTGTCATCCTTACCGTAATTCCATTCGGTATGGTGATGGCAGGCGGTTTTGGCCGTGGTATCTTGATTACTGTCATCGCGATTACTGCGGTTGCTCAGATTCTTGTGCAGTTAATTTACTTCCTGCATATGAACTCTTCTTCAGAGCAACGCTGGAACGTGATTGCATTCGTGTATACCATCTTAACTATCGCTATTCTTTTAGTGGGTTCTGTATGGATCATGAATTACCTACACTACAACATGATGATCTAAACTGGTCGTCATGCTGAAAAAGTATTTATTCCTGACTAAGCCAGGAATTCTCTTCGGTAACTTTGTTACCACCTTGGGTGGCTACTTCGTAGCCACCCAAGGTTCTGTAGATTTCCTTCTCCTGCTTATTACCCTTCTCGGTACTACGCTTGTCGTAGCATCAGGATGTGTGGTCAACAACGTGATTGACCAGGACATCGACCAAAAAATGCAGCGCACCCAAAACCGTGCTCTGGTCACCAAAACCATTTCCGAACCTGTTGCCCTGGCCTTTGCTCTGGTATTAGGCATCGTTGGTTTTAGTCTTTTATGGTTCTGGGTAAATGCGTACGCTTTCTTATTCGCGGTGATTGGTTTTGTCGTATATGTTGGTTTCTACAGCCTATGGACAAAACGAACCACAATTCATCAAACTGTTGTAGGCAGTATTTCTGGTGCAGCTCCGCCTGTCATTGGTTATACCGCAGTAGCCAATCAATTTGACCTCGGTGCGTTACTGATCTTTTTAGGTTATGCGCTATGGCAAATGCCTCACTCATGGGCGATTGCGATTTACCGCTTTGATGATTACAAAAATGCAGGCATTCCGATTTTGCCTGTAGCGCGTTCGATTCATCGTACCAAGATTGAATCACTGGTTTATGTGGTGTTATTCACGCTGACCATGAATGCATTATTTGTCTTTGGTTATGCCAACTGGTTCTATGCAGTGATTTTAAACTTACTGTGCATTTACTGGTTATATATCGGTGTCATTGGATTTAAAGCTGAAAATGATCAACTTTGGGCAAAGAAATATTTCTTGTTCTCGGTGATCCTGATTACTGTCATCAGTATTATCTTTAGCTTTACCTCAACTGCGCCATCTACACAGATTGTGTTTTTTTAAAAAGATAGAGTTAGTCTCTATCTTTTTTTATTTTGATTTTCCTATCCCCCATTCCAAGTATCTGTAGAGCAGAATCAAAATCTCTGCTTTAGAACCTCCCTCTCTTTTCTTATCTCTGATAAATTTACCGTTTTTTGGTTTTAGCCTGACATTGATAATGTGTATGCAGATTTTAAGTTAGAGAAAGCCACTTGATATTCTCAATAGTACATTTGCTGAATTTAAGCAGTCGAACCCTGCTGTTTTAAAGTTAATGTGGTTTTCTATTAAAAGATCTGACTATAGATATAATTTCGCAAAAATGTCTTATTTGGTTGAAATTATCTCTAAAGATCACTACAATTCCCCCTTCGCAAACACTGCGACACAACTTTGGTTGTGACTCCTTGCTTCAATTTACTTAAATTGGGGCTGTCCAAACCGTAAGGAGCTGACAATGCGTCATTACGAAATCGTACTTTTAGTACACCCTGATCAAAGCGATCAAGTAGTTGGTATGGTAGAACGCTACCTAACTCACATCAAAGAAGCTGAAGGTCAAATTCACCGTCTTGAAGACTGGGGCCGTCGTCAATTGGCTTACCCAATCAACAAGATCCACAAAGCTCACTACATTCTTATGAATGTTGAGTGTGGTCAAACTACTCTTGATGAGCTTGAAGAATTGTTCCGTTATAACGACGCAATCATTCGTAGCCTTATCATCCGTCGTGAAAACGCTATCACTGAAGAGTCACTATTGGCGAAGAGTGCTGAAGAAAAACGTGCGCGTAAAGCTCAACGTGAAGAAGCACAACACGCTCAAGACTCTGCTGAAGCTTAAGGAGAACATAACATGGCACGTTTTTACCGTCGTCGCAAGTTCTGCCGCTTTACAGCTGAGAACGTTACGTACATCGACTACAAAGATATCGACACTTTAAAACAGTACATCACTGAAAACGGCAAGATTGTTCCTAGCCGTATTACAGGTACTAAAGCTCGTTACCAACGTCAATTAGCGTTAGCTATCAAACAAGCTCGCTACTTGTCTTTGATCCCTTACACTGACAATCATAAGTGAGGTTGAGCTGTGGATATTATCTTATTACAACGCATTAAAAACCTAGGTAAACTAGGCGATAAAGTTTCAGTTAAAGCTGGTTACGGCCGTAACTTCCTTATCCCTCAAGGTAAGGCTGTTGCTGCAACTGAAGCAAACACTGCTGCTTTTGAAGCTCGTCGTGCTGAACTTGAGAAAGAAGAAGCTGCTATCTTGGCTGCTGCTCAAGCACGTGCTGACCAATTGAACGAAGTGAACATCGTTATCACTGCAAAAGCTGGTGATGAAGGTAAACTATTCGGTTCTATCGGTACTCGTGACATCGCTGACGCGTTGACAAATGCTGGTCTAGAAGTAGACCGTGCTGAAGTACGTCTTCCAAATGGCGCGCTTCGTCACACTGGCGAATTTAACATCGCAATCCAATTGCACCATGATGTTACTGCAGAAGTTCTAGTTACTATCGTAGCTGAGTAATTTCTCGCCTCAAAAAGAGCATGCGAAAGCATGCTCTTTTTTTATCTCTAAAAAATATAATCTAGCCAACACTGTCAAATTCATTTTATTATTCGTGTTTACAAAAAATTGCACTTCGCATTTTTGATCAGAGCGCGTATCATTTCATCTCGTAGTGAATAAACGCTATTCATCTCCGACGATATTTAACCATTGTATTTAAAATCAGGGATTTATATGTCACAGGCGAATGCCAGCAAAAAGGTAGCTCCTGCTAAACCGGAAATTGTTACTGAAAATAGCAATCTCAAGGAGTTCCGTACTCCGCCACACAATTTAGCAATTGAACAGGCTGTACTTGCTGCCCTTATGACTGTGGCTGAATCTTTTGAGCAGGTCGGTGATGTACTGACCGAAAATGATTTCTATGCCACCCGACATAAATATATCTTCCGTGCCATTGAGCAACTCTCTAAAGAAAACTCGCCTTATGATGCGGTTCTGGTGCATGACTGGCTCATTAAACAAAACTTGCTCGACGCAATTGGTGGCGAAGAGTATTTGATGCAGCTGATGGCAGACTCACCCTCAAGTTTCTATAACCTGGAAACTTATGCTGGGAAAATTAAAGAGTTTGCTACCCTGCGCAGCATGATTAAAGTCAGCTCTGAAATTTTACAAAATGCCTATGACACCAAAGGCCGTACCGTCAGTGAAATTCTGGATCTGGCTGAGACCAATATTTTCTCGATTGCCGAACAGCATAATAACAATGCCAAAGCGCAAGGCCCTAAGCCGATCAACTCGGTGGTCGCAGACGTATTTGATAAATTAAATGAACTGTCGCAAATGGAAGGCAGCATTACCGGTTTAACTACTGGTTTTGTGGAACTGGATAACAAAACTTCCGGCATGCAATCTGGTGATTTAATTATTGTCGCGGCGCGTCCATCCATGGGTAAAACCACCTTTGCCATGAATCTGGTCGAAAGTGTTTTATTCAATAATAACCTGCCTGCTCTGGTCTATTCGATGGAGATGCCAGCCGACTCCATCGCCATGCGTTTGATTTCATCATTTGGTCGCGTGCATCAGGGACATTTACGTTCTGGTAAAATGGACAGTGATGAATGGTCAAAAGTCACCAGTACCATTGTGCATTTACAAGAAAAAAATCTGTATATCGATGATTCTTCTGCGCTACCACCAACAGAATTACGTGCCCGTGCGCGTCGTATTGCCAAAATGCATGGCGGAAAGCTGGGCTGTATCATGGTCGATTACTTGCAGCTGATGAAAGTACCCGGTATGGGCGATAACCGTGTCGGCGAGATCTCGGAAATTTCCCGAAGCTTAAAAGCTTTAGCGAAGGAAATGCAATGTCCGGTAATTGCCCTGTCACAGCTCAACCGATCGCTGGAAAACCGTCCAAACAAACGTCCGGTGATGTCCGACTTGCGTGAATCCGGTGCGATTGAGCAGGATGCCGACTTGATCATGTTTATTTACCGGGATGAGGTTTATAACAAGGAATCCAAGGAAGCTGGCACCGCCGAAATTATTATCGGTAAACAACGTAATGGCCCGATTGGTACCGTGCGTCTGGCATTCGAAGGTCAATATACCCGCTTTAGTAATCTCTCACCTGAGTTCTATGCTCAGTATGATGACGAAGAGTAATCAGGCTCTCGTCATCACATTTCCATCGTCCCTCTAGGAGTAATTTAGGGTGCGTCAAGCTACAGTTTATATTGACAGCGCTGCGCTGCAATATAATTTAAACCGTGTCAAACAACTTGCCCCAACCGCGAAAATCGTCAGCATGGTGAAAGCCAATGCTTATGGACACGGAGTTAAAGACTGCTTAGCAGCCTTAAGCGAAACCGATGCCTTTGGTGTTGCCTGTCTGCAAGAAGCCCTGGAAATTCGTGAATTAGGTTATTTACAGCCGATCACGCTCATCGAAGGTGTTTTTTCTGCAGATGAGATGCCAATCGTAATCGAACAGAATATTGAAGTTGTGGTACATCATCAGGCCCAACTCGACTGGTTACTGGCTCATAAAGAGACCTATATCGCCAAAGATCTTAAAGTCTGGGTCAAACTGAACAGCGGCATGAACCGATTAGGTTTCAAAATTGAAGCAATCAAAGACGTAATTCATACGCTAAAAGCTGAAGGATTTACTTGTGTGCTTGCCATGCATTTTGCCAATGCCGATGCCGAGCATCCGCTGAATGATGAACAAATCCGTCAATTCTTAGAAATTAAAAATGACTGTGCCCCAATTTTAGCCTCTTGCTGTAACTCGGCTGCAATCTATAAATATCCAGAATTGCATTTTGACTATGTCCGTCCCGGGATCATGCTCTACGGTGCGACTCCATTTGCAGACCAGGATGTGCATAATCTGGACTTAAAGCCAGTCATGAAGTTTACAGCTGAAATTATTGCCTTGAATGATATTCAAGCGGGTGAGCATGTCGGTTATGGTTCGACGTTTACCGCAAATCAAGACATGACGCTAGCGATTGTTTCAATTGGCTATGGTGATGGCTACCCTCGCGCTTTCCTGAAACAGAACTATGTCGCGATTAATGGCCAGCAAACTCGTGTGATCGGCCGCGTAGCGATGGATATGATTGCCATTGATGTGACAGGACTAGAAGTGCAATTGGGCACAGAAGTCGAACTTTGGGGTAAAACCCGTCTGGTGGATGATGTAGCGACAGCCAATGGCACGATTGGTTATGAACTATTATGCAGGCTCAGCAATCGTCCACTACGCCAAGTAGTCTGATCTAGTTCTCAAAATAAAAAAAGCCCAACTTATGTTGGGCTTTTTCTTTAGGCTGACTTTTGTTCTTCGCCCTGCTCTATGCATAATTGCATTAATAAGGCATCGACATGGCTTTGCTGAAAGGCAAAAGGATTAAAGTCATCAAATCCCATTTCCCGACAGAATTGCTGGATCTGACTGCGTTTGGAAATATATTTCATGGACCAGTCCGGGAAACTTGGATATTCAATTTCCTTGGTCTCAAATAATTTAATATCCTGATGGCGAGGATCTTTATTCAGTCGCTCCACCAGCAGACTTTTTAAAGTGGGACATTCACCTTCGAGACATTGAAAAAAATGACTATCTGCGAAATACAGTACACCTGTCACTTGATGCTGGTAATTAAAATCACGAGCTTCTTTCAGGATATTCGCCAAATCTTCAAGTAAGTCAGGTTTGGGAGAAGTACTTTTACTGGCATAACAAAATTGGTACATGTGCTAACTCCTCTTTTTTTATTATACCTGATGCATAGAAGTTAACACTGTACGCGAAAAACCTGAACCCGGATAGGTTTATTATAAGAAATACTCATTAGAGGGAACCGGAAGTTCCGCCAATCCTTTTTTCAAGGTCTCTGACCATTGCCGGCTGATTGACGTGAAATACTCATCATCTTCGGCAATACGCTTGCCTCTTGGCATGATCAGACTGTCTTTTTTATAGACCAGCACATCGAGGGGCATACCAACCGATACATTGGAACGTAGGGTCGATGCAAATGAAATCAGGGAACAGCGCAAAGCTTCATCCAGCGGCATATCATAAGTCAGCGCACGATCCAGGATCGGCTTGCCATATTTACTTTCGCCAATCTGGAAATACGGCGTATCGCGTGTGGCACAGATAAAGTTCCCTTGTGGATAGACATGATAAAGCTGCATGTCCTGATCTTTAAGTTGCCCACCGACCAGCAGATTGCAATAATAATTACTTTGTTCCGAAATATCGCTCGTAACATTCGCAATCACTTTCTTCAGTATACTACCTACCAGCTCAGCGACATCAAACATGGTGTGCAGACTCAAGATATTGGGTTCCTGCTTCAGTTCGAGCTGATTTTTAATATGCCCAATTACGGCTTGTGTTGTTGCCAGATTTCCGGATGCCTGTATGACGATCATACGTTCCCCAGGAATACCAAAGGTATACAACTTTCGAAATACAGAAATGTGATCTACTCCGGCATTTGTCCGGGTATCACTGATAAAAAGCATACCTTGCTCTAAACGTAGTGCACAACAATACGTCATTCATTCGTCCTTATTAACATCCTAGCACTTGAACGATGGAATGCATGGATTCCACACCGCCCTTTTCTCTGACACCGCGTACCGGTGCCACATCCCAATAATCCCGTCCAATCGCCACATAAACATGCGAACTTGGAGTAAACAACAGATTACTGACATCAAAACAATACCATGTCTGGTCTACAAACACCTCTGCCCAAGCGTGACTGGCCAGATGCGAAGCATTTTGTGCATATAAATAACCAGAAACATAGCGGGCAGGTAAACCTAGATATTTGCACATGGCAATGAAAATATGACTATGGTCCTGACAGACGCCCTGTCTGGACTCAAAGGCATCTATTGCAGAGCCTTGCACTGAAGTACTGTTCGAAATATAAGGCACATGCTCCAGCAATGCTTGCGCCAGTCCAATCAGATGTTGACGGGTTAATGCAGGAACATGACGTTGTGCAAAATCTTTCATTGCTGAATTACATTGTGTCGATTCGGTCGGCTGTAGAAAAAGATTGGGATTGATTGAATCATTCAGTCCACTCTGATGCGCAGGATTTAGCTCGACTATTCCTTGCGCCATGATAGTCAGGGAATAATAAGGTTCCCGCTGGCTACAGGTCATCCACAGATTATGAAATGCATCTTTCCGGATTTCTTTATTACCCGGTACACTGATATCCCAGGAATGCACCTGCTGATGCGCATTGCTCGAAGGCATCATTTTAATGTACTGAATACTGTTCCTCACCTCGGCCGTGTACATATAGTGCGTTTGGTGATTCACCATCAATTTCATACATCTGCCTCAAACAGTTGATGGATATGGTCGCTAAACTGATAGAACTGAATCCGGTTCGGTTCTGTACGCAACTGTTCCCAGTACTGTTCCAGATCATTCCAGCCCATTTCTACCAGAATTCTGACCACATAATCAATCTTGCACAGTGTGGTACTGGTTTCTTCACCCAGACGTAACTGGTGATCGAGCTGTTCTACACATTGCCCTAAACTGAAAAACAGAAAGATATCGGAGGATTCGGCTTCAAGAATATCTTCACATTCCGTCACCACTTCACAGATATAACCAGCATTTTTGTCTGCGGTTTTGATCAGTTTCATCAGTTCCGCATAGCCTGAAGCAGACAGCACCCCTCGTAATTCCTGAATATTGTCTTTGGCCACTTTGAACTGCTGGCTAAAAGACGCCACTTGCATAGGATCAAGTACTAGCTCATTTAGGGAACTGGCATCAAAGGCAGGTAAACAAAAGGCATGGGCATACGCCACTGCCGCTTCGTCTTCTAAAAATGGAAAGCGCGCACATAAAAAATGAGTGCGAGATAAATAACGCCCTAACCAAAAAATATGTTGTGCATTGCTATTCAGCAAAACCATGACATTTTCCTTCTTTGGAATCTTATGAATGTAAATTGTCGACTACCCAGGTATCTTTGATACCGCCACCTTGTGATGAATTCACCACCAGTGAGCCGGGCTGCATCGCCACACGGGTCAAGCCACCCTGTACGATTTCAGTACGATAAGGCGAGCTCAATACAAATGGGCGTAAGTCGATATGACGTTCAGCAATACCAAAATTGGTCAAAGTCGGACTAACCGATAAGTCCAAAGTTGGCTGCGCAATATATAAATGCGGCGCAGCTAAAATTTTCTCCCTGAAAGTTTCAATTTGTTGTTTAGACGCTTGTGGTCCAATGAGCATGCCATAACCGCCCGAACCCTGCGCTTCTTTCACCACCAGTTGATCCAGATGAGCCACGACATAGTCTAATTCTTCAGAATTACGACATTGATAAGTCGGAACATTTTTTAGAATTGGCTGCTCACCCAAATAAAAACGAATCATTTTGTCGACATATGGATAAACCGATTTGTCATCTGCCACACCGGTTCCCGGTGCATTGGCAATCACAACATTATTTTGCAAATAAGCTGACATCAAGCCAGCCACACCCAAAGTGCTATCCGGTTTAAAGCATAAGGGATCAAGAAACGCATCATCGACCCGTCTATAAATAACATCGACTCGTTGGCGACCACGTATGGTTTTTACATAAACCTTCGAGTCATCAACAAAAAGGTCACGTGATGTTACTAATGGCACATCCATCTCTCTTGCAAGGAAAGAATGTTCATAGTAAGCACTATTAAAACGTCCTGGGGTCAATACCACCACAAATGGCTTGTCGACATAAGCATTTTCGATCAGGATTTCTTTTAATAATTGTGGATATTGCTCGATTCCGGCAATCTTGGACTGCTCGAATACTTTCGGCATCAGTTTTTCACTGATCTTGCGGCATTCCAGCATATAAGACACGCCAGATGGCGTTCTGAGATTATCTTCTAAGACATAAAACTCGCCCTTGGAATCACGGATCACATCGATCCCGCTAATCTGGCTATAAATCCCGCCTTTCAAGCTATGTTGATACATATGCGGCTGATAGGCTTCATGAGTTAAAATCTGCAACTCAGGAATGATATTGGCTTTTAAAATGTCCTGTTGATGATAAATATCATGTAAGAATAAATTTAGCGCCCGTACCCGTTGTGCCGAGCCTAAAGCCACCATATTCCACTGTTTCCGGTCTATGACTCGCGGAATGATATCGTAGGGAATAGTGCGTTCTACGCCTTCTTCATCGCCATAAACGGTAAAGGTAATACCGTGATTAAAAAAATGTTCTTTTGCTACCTGATTCAGTGCATTGAGTTCATCCAGCGTATGTTGAGATAACCATTCTTCCAACCTTTGACTTGCCTGACTGGACAGCACATGTTTATCCTGCATTTCATTAAAGAACTTCGAAGATAACTGCTGCAATAAAAGTTGTGGATTTGTTGTAGTAGATACCGCTGTAGTTTTAGTGTCTATAAAATTTTTTCCAATATTTTGGGAAGTAAATTTATCAATTGTTTCAATCACATTTGTATCCTGATTTCCTTTAAGCATACAAACCCTCGTATTATCATCTATTATAATCAAATCAGAGCAATATCCATGCCATGACGTCTGTATTTCAATTACCATTAATCTAATAAATGCCCAATGAACTCAATGCCATTTTCGACCAAGTTGTTTTAGAATTGTAGGACAAATGTTGCACAGAGGGACTTGCGAAAAAATGAGAGTTTTTTTATTGTGTTAGGCTAAGCCTAAATCCCCTCTTCTTTATTGCCAGCAAAATAAATTATGTCAGCACAAGAAAAAGAAACTTCAAACAGTCTATATCGCCAATGGCAAATTTTGTCACGCCTTTCTACCGGCAAATGGATGGGAACACGTGAATTACAGGAAATCCTCAATCGTGAAGGCATCGATATCAGTCTGCGCACCATTCAGCGCGACCTGAATCAGATTGCTCAACGCTTTCCGATTGAAAGCAGTAAAACCACGCCGCAAGGCTGGCGTTGGCGTTCAGATGCGCCGCTGCAAAGTTTGCCGCATATGACCAGCTCGCAAGCGGTCACTTTCATGATGGTCGAAGAACATTTAAAACATCTGCTGCCACCGAGCCTGATCGAGGAAATGAATCCGTGGTTTGATCTGGCACGACGCAGTCTTTCTTCCCAGAACAATGTCCGGCAATGGATTAACCGTGTGCGCATTGTTCCGGCCACCCAACCCCTGATTCCCCCTGTGGTAGATAAGGCCGCGCAGCAAGCGGTGTATGAAGGCCTGTTACAAGACAAACAACTGGAATGTGTGTATCAGGGCCGTGGTCATAACAGCGAAGAAAAGACCTATATTCTCAATCCTCTGGCATTGGTACAAAAAGGGTCAATCATCTATCTGGTGTGTACCCGTCACGACAAATCGGATATCCAGACCTTTGCCCTGCACCGCTTTAAATCGGCCGTCGTGCTGAATTCACGTGCCTTGCATCCAGTCAATTTCGATATTGATGAGTATATTGATTCTGGTGCACTGGGCTTCCGGGTGGACTTCAACCATCCCACCGAAAATGTCACGCTTAAACTCAGCATGTCGGAATCGGATGCACATTATTTTGAGGAAAGCCAGCTCAGCAAAGACCAGAAAATTGAAAAAATGGAAGATGGCATGTCGCTGATCACTGCTACCGTGCCATTTACCTCCCAACTGGTCTGGTGGTTACGCAGCTTTGGTAAAAAGATTAAATATATTGAACCGAGTATTGTAGCCAATGCAGTCGATCAGCCGGATGAAGAAAAGCCTTAATCACACAGGCTTCATCCAGATTCTTTTAGGTATTCCAGAATAAAAAAATCCCCAAAGTGGGGACTGGAGAATTTTGCTTATATTTTTGTTCTTGTTGTAGTGAGCTGTCGCTGTGCCAAGCTACTTTTCTTTAACACCCCAAAATGTAGCTTGGATGAAACATCAATATTTAAAAATGACTGAGACATAAGCAAGCCAGCTCAGCATTATTAAAGCGAATAGATTTTTTGGTCATGGTTTAAGACTCCTATGTAGTGACTAAACCGACTATAAAGTCATCCGCCTTACTTGTGAAATAAATAGAATGCATGTCTTTTGCAGATTTTTTCTATAGGACTTTTTCCGCAAAATTTATCTGTAATCGCTGCTGATTCATTGCCTGACTTAATAGTATTTCTGGCAAGTTTATAAAATCGAATAACAATTCTCTGCTTGTATAAGATATCTCGCTCTGCACATCATAAAGCCCTATAGAAGTAGAAATAGGGACTTAATTTTACAATGGCTAACCCTGCTCAATTAGTACGTCACAAGCTGCTTAATACTTTCTTTTCCCGCCATTCGGTCTGGTTTGCCTGCATTCTGATTGCAGTAATTTTTACTACATTTCATATCGGTTATTCACCGCGTTATATCTATTATTTTATGCCGCAAACGTTAGTGAATACCCTATGGATCCTGAGCATTCTGCTGAGTTTGCTGGGTTTGTATGATGTACTACAAAATAAGCATTCCATTCTGAAAAATTATCCCATTATGGGACATTTCCGCTTTATCTTTGAGGAATTCCGTCCCGAGATTCGTCAGTATTTTATTGAAGCCGACCGGGACGCACTGCCTTTTTCCCGTATGCAGCGCAGTCTGGTGTATCAACGGGCAAAAAATGAAAATTCTGATAAACCTTTCGGCTCGATTCTGAATGTCTATGAAGATAATTACCGCTTTGTTAGTCATTCCATCACGCCCTGCAAAGTTGCTGATCCGCAGACTTTTCGTATCCTGATTGGAAATGAGCAATGTACCCAGCCCTTTTCAGCTTCTATTTTAAATATTTCAGCCATGAGCTTTGGCAGCATGAGTGCCAATGCGATACGTGCACTTAATCTCGGCGCTCAAAAAGGTGATTTTTTCCATGATACAGGCGAAGGCAGTATCAGTCCCTACCATCTGGAATATGGCGGTGATCTGGTCTGGGAAATTGGCAGTGGTTATTTTGGCTGCCGTACTTTAGATGGACAATTCGATCCGGAACGTTTTGCTGCACAAGCCAAACTACCCCAAGTAAAGATGATTGAAATCAAGCTTTCGCAAGGCGCAAAACCTGGCCATGGCGGTATTTTACCTAAAAGTAAAATTTCGGAAGAAATTGCCCAAATTCGAGGCATCAGCCGTGATCATGATTGTGTTTCACCTTCGAGTCATCCGGCATTTAGCACACCGATTGAAATGATGCATTTCATACAAAAATTACGTGAACTTTCCAACGGAAAACCGGTCGGATTTAAACTGTGTCTGGGTCAACCGTGGCAGTTTATGAGCATGGTCAAAGCTATGTTACATACCCAGATTTACCCAGATTTTATTGTGGTTGATGGCTCTGAAGGTGGAACGGGAGCTGCACCCATTGAATTAATTGACTATGTCGGTGCGCCTTTAAGAGAAGGTTTACTGTTTGTACACAACACCCTGGTTGGTGCAGGTTTGAGAGATAAGATCAAAATTGGTGCAAGTGGTAAAATTATTAGTGCATTCGATATTGCCAGTACGCTTGCCATTGGTGCGGATTGGGTGAACTCTGCCCGTGGTTTTATGTTTGCAGTAGGCTGTATTCAGGCACAAAGTTGTCATACCAACCAGTGCCCTGTCGGAGTCACCACCCAGGATAAAGATCGCCAGAAAGCTTTACATGTGCCGACCAAGGCAGAACGGGTGTTTCATTTCCATAAAAACACCTTACATGCCCTGTCTGAACTAATAGCTTCCGCAGGTCTCAAACACCCTTCCGCTATTAAGGCGCATCATCTGGCACAACGCGTGAATAATCACGAAATAAAGAACTTTGCGCAGATTCATTTCTGGCTGAAAGAAGGCGAATTATTGGCCTGTGAAAATAAGGATGAGGAGAACTTCTACTTCCGGATGTGGAATTTGGCCCAATTAGAAAAATTTTAAATCAATAGCATTAGAACTAAAAAAGGCGTTTTCATAAACGCCTTTTTAAATATTAAATTTTCAATCTATTAATAATAAGTTTTGCTGCCGTGTGCATGCAGAAAGGCAGGAATCAAACCCGTCAATGCAGCACGAATATCAGCACGCTCATTGATTAACTGATGCGAACCCTCTTCTAGCATAAGCAAAGTCTGGAGTCTGAATTTACGTCGGATAAATTCGATATTATAACGCCAGTCCACAGTCTGATCCTGTGCACCCTGTGCTAGCCAGACTGGAATACGACAAGCCGGACGCGCTTCCATTTCCAGCATCCAGCGTGACATCGCTAAAATCCAGTCCATGCCCATTATTCGCGGTTGTAATGGATCTTTAAGCCGGATAAAACGCAGAAACTCCGGATTATGATTATTGCGTCTGAAATGCCGGGGAACTTCACGTTTGATTCGGCTAATAATGCCCAATCCGACCGAATTATGCCACCAGGCAGTTTTGGCGGGACGAATCAATGGTGATAATAGCAAGACCCGCTCAACAAAAGGATTTTCACGACGTTCTGCAAATTCCAGTAAATGGTGCATCCAGATCGCACCGCCGGTACTCTGCCCGATGCCAACCCAAGGTTTGGGTAATTGTGAGGCATGTTGCACATAACGATGTACGGCATGCAAAACCTGCTGATAATGATCAAAATTCTGAATGCTGGCAGGTGAACCATCACTCAGACCATGTCCAGGCAGATCATAGGTCAACACACTAAAACCCTGTTCTAAAAGCTCTTTGACAATCGGCTGATAAATGCCGCTATGTTCCAGATAACCATGCAACAGAAAGGCAGTTCCCTGAATCTTGTCAAAGCGGGTATTTTCCAGATTCGGTTCAAACACCTGTACATGCAACTTGAATAATGGCATCTGTACATAGCCCTGCCAGTGTTTGCAGTCCAGTAAATCAAAACCATAAAGCTTTCGATAGGACTGCAGATCAATCGGCGGTTCATCACTACGATTCAGGTTTAAAGGTGGCAAGAGTTGAGGCGTAACATCCCGACTCGGAATGGGTAAATCCAGCTGTTTCAGAATGGTGGGATTTAAAAATGGGATATCAGACATTATGGCACCTCCCGACAGTCACTGGATCCAAACCACATATCGCGCATGGTCGCCAACATTTCATAATTGGCACGACGACTGTGATCATAATTTTGTGCACTTGGACGCCATCGTGTCAATGGCGTTGGCATCGGCGCTTCTACCGGAATGGTTTGTATGCCATTTAACGCAAATAAACGGCGGGTACGCGGCATATGATAACGATCCGTAATCAGAATCACTGTAGGCGCTCCACCTTTCTTTTGTAATAATAATGAACTGAAACGGGTATTTTCACAGGTGTTCATGCTGCGATCTTCCAGTAATTTGGCATCGACACCATGATTTTTTAACCAGCGCTGCATATACGGCGCTTCGACCCCACTCAGAACAATCGGCAACTGATAATGTTTCTCTACTGCCAGCGTAGTTTCCAGACGTAGTCGCGTATAGTTATTGACGATGATCTCTTTGCCTTGGTCATCTAGGGTTAAGCCACCACCCAATACCACAATGGCATAAGGTTGGGAGCTATTCGCCGGTTTAGCCTGCTGTTGCTCTTGTAGTAAAGCCAAGTCCTGCTGGATTTCCTCTCCATCGGTTTCCTGTACCGAACTGGCTTCACCCTGCTCTAGTGGATGCGTCGTCAGAAACTCCATATATTGCTCAATGCGCTCCTTGTTTTCACTACTGTCCCACTCCAGCAATTCCCGGACATTGGCTGTCGGATCGACTGGTTCTGCTTCTTCCTGAGAGGACAATAAGGGCACCTGAGCAGGTGGACTTTGCTCTGCTTTTTGATCTTGCTGTTCGCGCTGATATTCTTCAATCACCTGCTGCAGTGCTTTATAACGTGCCTGAATCAGCATCAGGTTGGCCGAGTTATTTTGCTGGATATCCTGTTCCATGACCTTTAAATACGCCTGACGGGCAATCCACAAATCAGAGCCAGGTTCCAGATTTTCATGTTCGCTGAGTGCAGCCATTTTCTGGCTTTGAGCCGCGACTTCATTTAGCTCTAAGGAGACAAACTGGTTTAAGCCCTTGACGATCATTTTTGAGTAAAAAGGCGTATAAACCAACACCAGTAGACAGCCGCATAGCACAAACAGTCCAGTGACAATTTGTAGCAAACGTACCATCCAATGGGTGTTTTTCATGTTATTCCTCTTCCTGATGAGAACGGATCAAGCCATTTTTATCGAACAATACAGGTTCAGGCTCCAGCATTAGACTAAATTTTTCCCAAACTGACTGTTGTACTGCACGATACGTTTTACGAACATCGGTGAGAGAGGCTTGACCATAATTCACCAAGACCAATGCCTGTTTGTGAAACATGCCGACAGGCCCCAACTGTTTACCCTTCCAGCCCGCCTGATCAATCAGCCAGCCCGCTGCTAGTTTAACTTGAGCATTGGCTTGTTGGTAATGGGGTAAATTCGGGAAAGATACAGCAATTTGGTCAGAGACCGCCTGATCAACCACTGGATTTTTAAAGAAGCTACCCACGTTGGGAAATTCTTGCGGATCAGGTAATTTGCTCTGACGAATCTGAATGACCTGTTGCTGCAAGTTTTCTGCTGTGAGCTGATCACCGACCGCAGTCTTCAGGTCACCGTAATTCAGTTTCAAATCTGGCTGTTTAAGTAATCTAAAAGTCACATGGGTAATCACATAACGGTTAGGATCATCTTTAAAAATACTATGCCGGTAGGCAAATTGACAGTCTGCTGCCTGAATCGAGGCAAATTGTTTCAGCTGACGGTCATAGACCTCGACGGAATCGATAAACTCGCCGACTTCAACGCCATAAGCGCCAATATTCTGTACTGGCGAAGCACCGACACGTCCAGGAATCAGGGCCAAATTTTGTAAACCATACAGACCTTGTGCTGTAGTCCAGAGCACGAAGTCATGCCAGCCTTGTCCGCCGCCTACACGTAAACGTTGCGACTGATCATCAGCATCCAGCATTTCAATGCCTTGAATATCCATATGCAGAACTAGCGCATCAATCTGCTCCGGCAACAACATATTACTGCCGCCTGACAGGATCAGCAAATTGAGTTGCTGCTGTTCCGCAAAATCCAGTGCAGTTAGCAGATCAGCGGTGGATTGAATCTGAGCATAGTGCGAAGCAACTGCTTCTAAATTTAAGGTATTAAAAGGTTTAAGTTGAACCTGGGTTTGAATCTGCATCGCTTAAACCTTGTGTAAATTCTGTTTAAAAATCTCAATCCAGGCCTGGCTGCTGGACTCACACTGATCAAGCACCCGTTCAAAGCCATCCGCTTCGCCATAATAAGGATCCGGTAAGGCCTGTTTCGGATAGGTCTGATCATGTTCACTCATCAATGCCACACGTGCACGTACATGACCAAACTGAGTTTCTGCCAGACGCTGTATGTTCTGGATATTGGATAAATTCTCCAGATCCATCGCCAGAATCAGATCATAATCAATAAAATCATGCGGAATAAGTTGACGTGCGCGAAGTGCTGAAAGGTCATAGCCACGTTTCAGCGCATGCTGCTGGCTACGCAAGTCCGGTGCCTTGCCCGGATGATAATTACTGGTTCCGGCAGAATCGACCACAATATTCAGTTGCTGTTCATCACAATAATGTCTGAGTACAACTTCTGCCGTGGGAGAGCGGCAAATATTTCCCAAACAAACACATAACACCTTGTATGGCGTTCTGGATGACATAAACAACCTCAGAGCTACTTTATTTTAAGGATTCTTATGTTAAGTTATTTATATACTGATTCCTATCTTACAACCATAGAATAATCTCGTATTTGCAATAAAAAAATCAAGGATATCGCCATGAATCGTTTTCAGTTTCAAACCGTCCCCAATATCATTGCCGGACTAGGCACGATTCAGGAATTATTTAAAATTCTAAAAAATGGCCGTTATCGCCGTCTTCTACTGGTGACTGACCCGGGTATGCTGAAGGAGCAATTACATCTGCCGATTCTGGATATTATTGAATCTGCCGGACTGGAGTATGTGATTTACTCGGATGTTCAGGCCGATCCGCCCGATACAGTGGTGCTTGAAGCGGTGGCTTTTGCAAAACAGGAAAATATTGATGTGGTGCTGGGCTTTGGTGGTGGCAGCTCGATGGATGTGGCCAAACTCATTGCAATTTTGGCGCATCCTGAACAGCATCAGACATTGTCTGATCTGTATGGCGTTGATAATGCCACCGGACCGCGTTTAGCTTTAATTCTGGTACCAACTACGGCTGGAACAGGTTCAGAAGTGACGCCGATTTCGATTGTCACCACAGGTGAAACCACTAAAACCGGTATTGTGGCACCGATCCTTTTTGCAGATATTGCCATTCTGGATGCAACATTTACCCAGAATCTTCCAGCACAGATCACTGCCGCCACCGGCATTGATGCCATGGTACATGCCATTGAAGCCTATACCTCAAAACACAAGAAAAATCCTTATTCGGATATGCTGGCCAAACAGGCTTTAAGATTACTGAATGCCAATCTGCAACGTGTACTGCAAAACGGTCATGATTTAGATGCCCGCCAAAATATGCTGGTCGGTTCCATGCTGGCCGGACAAGCCTTTGCCAATGCACCAGTCGCTGCCGTACATGCGCTGGCTTATCCACTGGGTGGACATTTTCATCTTTCGCATGGGCATAGCAATGCACTGGTTCTAACTGAAGTATTAAAGTTTAATGCGCCAGCAGCCAAACAGCTCTATGCGGAATTGATGACCTGGCTGGATCCCCGTAGTAAAGGTTGCCATGATGGCCTGACCGATCTGTTTATTGATCATTTTAATAATCATCTGATGCAAAGCGGTTTGACTCTAAAACTAAATCAGTTGAATGTTCCAGAACATATGCTGCAGGTGATGGCAGAAGATGCGATGCAACAAAGCCGGCTGTTGCAGAATAATCCACGTGAACTCAAGGTGGAGGATGCTTATCAGATTTATCAGGCGATCTATTCCTAGATCAATTTCCACCTAAGCCTTATCTAGCTGAGGACTGAATAGTGATGAAAGCCACCATCAAACAGCGTGAACACTATACTTTTTTCCTGCCCATTCAAACCCGTTGGGCAGACAATGATCTGTACGGCCATGTCAACAATGTGACTTATTACAGTTATTTTGATACCGCAGCCAATGCCCTGCTGATTCAGGAAGCTGATTTTGATCCTAAATACTCCCCGATGATTGGCTTGGTAGTCAGCTCCAACTGTCAGTTTAATCAGGAACTGTCGTATCCGGAAATTATTGAAGTGGGCGTGGCCATTGAAAGCATGGGAAGCTCATCACTCAGCTATGATCTGGCTATTTTTAAACGCAACTCAGATACAGCCGCTGCGCAAGGCAATTTTGTCCATGTATTTGTCGATCGTGAGACACGAAAAAGCACCCCGATTCCAGTTGAAATGCGGGATGCTTTATCTCGATTTGTTGTGACTTAACATCCAGCCTATTTCAGTTGGATATTTTGCAGTTCACCGTCAAACTGCTGTAGCAGATCGCGTACTGCCGGTTCAGCATGTAACAATTCTTCGGCACGTTTAAAGGCACGTTCCTTACGCTGATGCTGCATGGTATATGGCGTTAACTGATCCACATTTTCAAATTTCACCTGGAAGTTAGTTTGCGGCCATTGCTGTTGCAAAGCAGCTTCCAGATGATGTTGCAACTGGGTCAACAACTGCTGGTACTGTTTAGGGATATGGAAAACGGATTCGCCATTCATCTGGCCAGTCATGATGCCATACTGTGCCAGTTCCTGTACTGCCGGAGAAAGCTGGCTGTTACGGAACCAGTATTCCCATTTTTCTACGCTCCACTCGCCTTCTAAGGTTTGCTCAGGTATCTTCAAAATATCCTGTGGCATCAGATTCTGCATATTTACATCTTGGGAAATGTCTTCCGGCAAAGCTGTCTGTGCGACTGGCTGAACCGGAGCTATATTTTTAAGAGCAGGCTGATCGGTTGTTTCCTGTGAAAGCTCTATTTCCGGTGCAGCAAGACTAAATTCCTCATCAGCAGACATACTGTTTTGTGGTGGCTCACTAGGAATGACAGCATCTGCAGGAATAAACTCTTCAAGCAGCAAATCATCCGAACTGTTGCTGGTAGCAGGTGCTTCTGGCGTACTCTCGATTTCATCAAAACCAAATAAGCCTTTGTCATCATTTGGATCAAAAACAATCTGATCCGCAGACTGAATCTCTTCAATCACTGTTTGAGTTGCTACAGGCTGGACAGGTTCAGGTGCATTGATGTTGGTTGGCTCTTCCTCATCCAAAAAATCATCCGAAGAAGGTTCAGACGCTGATGCGACATCAATCTCCTCATCCGACTCATCGTCCAGAGAGAAATCATCAAATACCGGTTCTGCCTCCAATGATTGTGTTTCTACTGATTCAGATTGAAGTTGTGTCTGAACGGACTGCTGTAGGCGTGTTGTATGAGTTGTTGCCTGTTGCGGTGCAGTCTCCTGCATCACCGGAATTTCGCTTGGCTGTAATGGACGGAAAGCCAGCAAACGTAGCACCGTCATTTCAAAGCCTTGTTCTTGCGTAACTGCAAGCTGTAGATCAGCACGACCTTTACAGGCAATCTGATAATACAGTTGCAGGTCTTGTGCTGAGATTAGAGCCGATAACTGCATGATCTTTTGATTGATCTCGGCACTATATTTCAGGCTTAAATCTGGTAGGTACTGCAATAAAGCCAGTTCATGCAGAGTCGAAATCAGCTGATCGAGCACCAATGACACATCCAGAGCCTGCTGGCGGAACTGCAGCAGTAATTGACTGACCTGCGCTTTCTGGTTCTGGTGAATCGCCAGAATCAGATCATAAATAATGGTACGGTCAATCAGCCCCAGCATGTCTTTAACATCCTGATGCTGAATCGCTCCCTGACCATAGGCAATTGCCTGATCGGTCAACGACAAGGCATCACGTAATGAACCTTGAGCAGATTCAGCAATCTGCCAGATGGCATCCTGATCAGACTGAATGCTTTCTTTGCTGAGAATATGGCCCAGATGTTCGGTAATTTCATCGACTGCCAATGGACGCAAAGTAAATTGCAGACAGCGAGAAATTACGGTAATCGGCAGTTTTTGCGGATCAGTGGTCGCAAACAAGAATTTGACGTGTTCCGGTGGTTCTTCCAGCGTCTTTAACAGCGCATTAAAAGAATGCGTGGAGAGCATGTGCACTTCATCGATCAGGTAGACCTTGAAACGGCCTTGAGTGGGTGCATAAGGAACATTGTCGAGCAGCTCGCGGGTATCTTCGACCTTGGTACGGGATGCCGCATCGATTTCGATTAAATCAATAAAGCGGCCTTCATTGACTGCGGTACACGTCGGACACACCTCACAAGGGGTCGAAGTAATACCGGTTTCGCAGTTCAAGCACTTCGCCAAAATACGTGCAATCGTGGTTTTTCCGACACCACGTGTTCCTGTAAACAAATAGGCATGATGCAAACGACC
The DNA here is from genome assembly GCF_018438165.1 of Acinetobacter sp. WY4. Classification (GTDB taxonomy): domain Bacteria; phylum Pseudomonadota; class Gammaproteobacteria; order Pseudomonadales; family Moraxellaceae; genus Acinetobacter. The sequence goes on from NZ_CP053947.1 coordinate 758,017, forward strand.
ACGTTCGAGCGCGCTGGTTAAAGCACGTGATACATGGTTTTGCCCCACCAATTCATTAAAATTACGAGGACGGTATTTTCGCGCAAGTACTTGATACATGTATGCTCCTTTTTACAGGTCTAAGCATACTGTTTTTTTATGAAATAGTGAAATGAATGCCGGTTTATAAAGAATAAAAATCCCTTGATCAAAATCATTGAAAAAGGGATATAAAACAGATGCTTTTTTAAAATTAGACGGATTCAAACAGGATAAAGTCACTTTGCATCTGGTAGCGTTTGCCTGTTTGATCTTCACGAATTTCCAGAACATGCTTTTTCAGATCGACATAGAGCAGATTTCGGGTATCGACATTCAGTAGTTCAATCTTTTGTTGTGATTCATCCTGAAACCGAATCTGCCCGCTCATCGTTTCAATTTCATTATGTCCACTTAAACTTTCACGCTGTAAAGTAAAAGTCTGATCTTCATTCAAGGTCAAGGCCACTGCCATGCCTGGACAATCTTCACAACTTGAAAAACATCCCATACATGGCGTCGTGCCCTGATAACTCCCGACCCAGGCAGGAATCTGAGCTTTGGCTTCCATCACCGTTTTTGCAGCCGGCTGATTCGGATCCTGACATCCGAACAACGCACTGCTTGCGACCAAAGGAATCACCAGCACTTTTTTCATTACTTCACACCATAGCCATGGACTGCGCGACAAAATAGCATATTTGTCTGACGGGCTAAACTCCCAAATCAGGGATATTTAGCGCCAGCCTTTGCGGCCGGTCAGTACCGCATCCGCACAGCGCAAGGTTTCCTGCGTCAGGCCCCAAAGACGGTAATCTCCGGTTAATGAACCTGTCGGGAAATTATGCGTATAGGCAAAACTTAAATTCCGTTCAGGGTCACACCAGGCACCAGAGCCATTAAAGCCCATATGACCAAAACCTTTAGAGGCTTTTCCTAAAGTGAGAACACGGTGATACCCCAAGCGCCAGTGCATTGGTAAAGGCATGACCCGATCTCGTGTTTTGTATTGCACCTGACTAAGTCGCTGGAATACCTCCTGCGAAATCAGTTGCTGTCCTTGCCATTCACCACGACTGGCCATCATGGTATAGATTTTTGCCAGACTCTCTGCGGTAAATACTCCATTAGCAGATGGAATAATGGCCTGTAGACCCTCATAACTAAAGAAACTAAAGTTCTTCATGCCTTTGGGAATCATTGCATCCTGAAAATCCTGAGGATCCTGCCCGCTAAAGACCAAGGCTCGCTCCATCAGGTTCGGCTTTCTTGGTGTAGTTTTTTTCGCAGTCTGTGTTTGAGACTTGGCTGCTTTAGGCTTTAAAATGGGCAGCGCTACCCGAGCTAACTCATTCGTCGGTACGCTAAAATAAGCACCATTTAACTGTAGTGGCTGTACCAGATATTCCTGCATCAGCTCACCCAGTTTTTTACCAGTCGCTTTTTCTAATGCTCCACCCACCTGCCAGCCAAAAGTCAGCGGTTGATAGGCTGCATCTGTTGCAACTCGAAAACGTGGTTCCGCTGCTGCAATCCGGTCCAGCATATGCGACCAGTCGGCCATTTCAGTGGCATCATCAATCATATTACGGATATCAAACAGGCCACTTTGATGACTCAGCATATGCGCCAGAGTAATATTTTCTTTACCCCTTTGTGCAAATTCAGGCCAGTATTCTGCAACCGGTCGATCATAATCCAGATAACCTTGACTCACCAGAATGTGCGCCAAAGTCGCCAGCACACCTTTGCCTGTGGAATAACACAGCGACATGGTATCCGGTTGCCAGTTTTCAGTGACAGACTTTTTACCGGTATAAATATCGACGACCTTTTGTCCCTCAAAATATACCACCAGTGCGGCACCACCCTGTTCGGTACGTGCATCCTGCAAACGGCTAAACTGACGGGCAAGGTCACTGAAACGCTCATCGACATTGCCCTGATAATTATGCTGATCAGCAAACAGATAATCTTTAATTGGCTGCATCATTCTATCCATAGAATATTGATCCCTTAAAATGAAAAAGCCTAAATCGGGTTTAGGCTTTTGATCCAGATTTAAATCGCTTTGATATGACCGGTGACATGCGGTTTTTGACTCTTACTGTTTCGAATCAGGAAATCTGTCTCATTCGCTGCCTGCGCGGTCAGGAACTCAACTTTAGATGGCAAGTACATCGGCAACTTGAACCAGACATCAACTTCATAAGCATCTGGCAATGACAGATTCGCCAGTGCTTTGGCTTTGCTCCACATACCATGTGCAATTGCCTGTTTAAAGCCAAAGGCTTTCGCTGTAACTGCATGAATATGAATCAGGTTAAAGTCACCTGAGGTCATGGCATAACGGCGACCCGTATTCTCCGAGATGCTCCATTCATTATTCAGTTTGTATTCTGGCGCTTGGCTTTCTGCAGGTTTAGCAGCCGCTTTAGCATTGGTCTTTTGACGTGAGAGATAAGTGGTTAATGCTTCAACTACGACCTCACCTGCCACTTTGACTGTAGTAATGAAATCAAACTGAACGCCTTTATCATGTGGCTGTAATTCACCAAATTTGCATGATAGGGTCAAGGTTTCATTGACGCCGATTTTACGGTATTGCTTCACTTGGTTACGGATATGTACCAGACCCAAGATCGGAAACGGAAATGCTTCTGAAGTCATCATGTGCATTTGTAGACTTTGTGAAAGCACCGTCAGATAGATTGCTGGAATATAACCATTATTTTTAAAACCGCAGACTTCATTATAGGCTTTCAGATGTTTTTGATCGACCTTGAATGAATCCACCACATATTCAACTTGCGGTAGAACTTTTTCAGCTTTCGGCTTTTTAAAAATCAAGCCTTGAATCACTTTTGGATAGGCTAAATAAGGTTTTGGAAGTTGACTAAAATGGCGCGTATTCATACTGAACCTTTAAAATATTCTTTTCATTTATATATGAGTGGATTTCTCTCTCCCTTTGGGAGAGAGTTAGAGAGAGGGCTAAAAAAAGGCCCCTAATCTTTCTCTCCTAAATCCTCCCCCTGAGCTTCAATAAAAGCGCAAGAGAGAATTTGAATGCTTTAAGCCCCTAAAAGACTTTGACCACATACACGTATCACGTTGCCATTTAAACCTGTTGATGCAGTAGCAGCAAACATTGCAATCGTTTCTGCAACATCGACAGGTAGACCGCCTTGACTCATCGAATTCATACGGCGGCCCGCTTCACGGATCGCAAATGGAATCGCAGCCGTCATTTGTGTTTCGATAAAGCCCGGTGCAACGGCATTAATGGTTATACCATTTTTTAAAGTTGGTGCTGTGAATTTCACCACACCAATCACACCCGCTTTAGACGCTGCATAGTTGGTTTGACCCAGGTTACCTGCAATGCCTGAAATTGAGGATACACAGATAATACGACCATTGGCATTTAGACCATCGTTGGAGATTAAATAGTCATTTACACGTTCAATCGCAGACAGGTTGATGTTAATCACCAGATCCCATAGCTCAGGCTTCATATTGGCCAAAGTCTTGTCACGGGTAATACCGGCATTGTGCACAATAATGTCCAGACCACCCTGCTCAGCTGCTGCCGCTTTGATTTTCTCACCTGCATCTGCAGCAGTAATATCAATAGCTAAAGTTGAACCGCCAATTTCACCGGCTACACGATCAAGGTCCGCTTGCTGCTGCGGAACATCCAGACAGATGACATGTGCACCATCACGTGCCAATACATGAGCAATCGCTTCACCAATACCACGGCTCGCACCGGTTACTACAGCAGTTTTGCCTGCTAATGGTTTAGTCCAGTCCACATCCACTTTTTCAGCAGGTGAAACACGGATCACCTGACCAGAAACATAGGCAGACCGTGGAGAAACTGCAAAACGTAAAGCAGACTCAAGATTTGCTTTAGCACCAGCATCTACATAGATCAGGTTCGCTGAAATTCCCTTTTTAAACTCTTTACCCACAGATTTTACAAAACCTTCCAGTGCGCGTTGAGCAATGGACTGGCTGACTGATTTAGCAGTTTCAGGCGTAGTTCCTACAATCACGACACGGCCAGAACTTTGGATTTGACGTGCAATCGGGTTGAAGAAATCATAAAGTGATTTTAACTGTTCTGAGTTTTCGATTCCTGAAGCATCAAAAATGACAACTTTGAATTTTGATTCTTTATCGCCTGGATTAAATGCACCCAGATTCAGTCCAGCTGATGCAGCAGCCTGTTGTAATTCAGCATTGTTACCTGCATAGCTATTGGCATGAATATTTGCCAGAACCTGAGCAATAGCACCAGTCAAGGTACTTGCCGGTGCTGCTCCAAACAATACTGCACCTTTGACTACAGGTGTAGCAGACTCAAAACGCTCTAAAGAAGTTGGGGATGGCAGACCCAAATTTTTAATGACAAATTTACCAATAGGAGATTTTGCAAAAGTTTGGTACTGATCAGTCATGTTTATTATCTCTCATACAAATTAATTTTTGGTTGATCTAAAGTTATCCTTAAACTTCAGTATGATGCCAGACACTTATATTTCAATAGATCTACCAGTTTCCGCCCAATCATACTTGAGATAACAGGCAGATGACTTGACCTAAGCGCAGTCTGTAATGTCATTGTAGTCAATACAGCTTATCTTCTTCTATGCTAATGTAACCGCCAAGAAGACGATCTATTTGCCTGGTAAAGCCTTATGAGCAAAACAACTCAAGATAATCCAGCAGTCGAGAACTCTGCGACAGAAACTGTGTCAAAACCATCAACGCGTAGCAAGCGTAGCACTAAAAATCCTGATACAGCCAATGCCACAGAAAAAAGTCCGGCTAAAACCACACGTACACGCAGTACATCTGCACGTACCAAAAAAACGACTTCAAGCCAACAAGATTCAACATCTATAACACAGACTTCTGTTCAACAGGAACCAAACATGAGCCAAAATACAGTTCGCCGCGTTGCTATTATTGGTGGTAACCGCATTCCATTTGCACGTTCTAACGGTGCTTACTTTACGGCATCCAATACTGATATGTTCACAGCAGCCCTGAATGGTCTGGTTGAACGTTTTAACCTTCAAGGTCAACGCTTAGGTGAAGTGGTTGCAGGTGCTGTACTGAAACACAGCCGCGATTTCAACATGACTCGTGAATGTGTACTAAATACTGCTCTTGCACCGGAAACCCCTGCTTATGACATTCAGCAAGCATGTGGTACTGGCCTTCAAGCGGCATTTCTGGTAGCGAACAAGATTGCTCTAGGTCAAATCGAAGTAGGCATTGCAGGTGGTGTAGATACGACTTCTGATGCACCGATTGCTTTTGGTGACGGTTTACGTAAAGCATTACTTGAGCTAAATATCGCGAAAACTGCAAAAGACCGTCTGAAAGCATTGACCAAGATCAATGTGAAAGACCTGATGGATGCACCAAAAAATGGTGAACCGCGTACAGGTCTGTCTATGGGTGATCATCAGGCGATTACCACACTGGAATGGGGAATTTCCCGTGAAGCGCAAGATGAACTGGCTGCATCTTCACACCAGAAAATGGCTGCAGCTTATGAAGAAGGTTTCTTTGATGACCTGATTACACCATTCTTGGGTCTTCAACGTGACAATAACCTGCGTGCTGATTCTTCAGTTGAGAAGCTGGCAAAACTTAAACCTGCTTTTGGTAAAGGTGATGCACGTACCATGACAGCGGGTAACTCTACACCGCTAACAGATGGTGCTTCTTGTGTACTATTGGCTTCTGAAGAATGGGCGAAGGCAAATGGCCATGAAGTGCTAGCTTACCTGACTTTCCAGGAAACTGCCGCAGTTGATTTTGTCGAGAAAAAAGAAGGTCTGTTGATGGCGCCTGCATATGCCGTACCACGCATGCTTGAGCGTGCAGGTCTGAAACTGCAAGACTTCGACTATTATGAAATTCATGAAGCTTTTGCATCTCAAGTATTGTCTACGCTGAAAGCTTGGGAAGATCCAAAATTCTGTAAAGAGCGTTTAGGTCTGGATGCACCTTTAGGTTCAATTGACCGTGCCAAACTGAACGTAAAAGGCTCTTCACTTGCTGCCGGTCACCCGTTTGCAGCAACTGGTGGTCGTATCATTGCGACAGCAGCAAAACTGATTAACCAGAAAGGTTCAGGCCGCGTACTGGTGTCGATCTGTGCAGCCGGTGGTCAAGGTGTGACGGCAATTATTGAAAAATAATCCGTTGACCGATCCAATTAAAAAGCCCCTCAATTGAGGGGCTTTTTTTATGTTTTAGGGATTTGTTATTGGATTATTTTTAAAATATTCATCTACTTTATTCCATGGTGCAGTCGATGCCACACCTTTTACCATATTCTGGTTCACACCCTGACAAAGCGCGCTGTCGGGTGTTAGGTGGAAAGCATTCACATTTGGGTCCATATAAGGAATTGAGCCTGGACGGCGCTGGAAATAGAAGTTTAACCAATCGACCATAGCTTCAAAGCCATAATTCGACATGGCCCAGGCACTATTATGCCCGCCCCAATGATGACCAAATTCATGTGCAATAATTCGATAACCAGATAATGTGTAATGGCCATAGAATAACCAAGTATCTACTCCTAATACTGCTCCACCACCTAAACCATCACCCATATTGGTAATGCCAAGATTAATTTCATTGCGGTTAAGAATTTCCCGATAGATCCGGACATAATCTTCTGGCTGAAAGAAACCATTCGGCCCTTCTACCTGACCATCATTGCCAAAAAAATCGTGTCCCATGACCGCTTTATGGTTAAACCATAAGGTTTCAAATTCTGGAGTACTGAGCATATAGGCCAGATTGGTCATCATCATGACCCATTCCCGGGCATAGACCGGCGTAATACGACACCATTTATTCGGTTCATCATAGGTACCAAAATAAATTTTCCATTTGGCTTTAATCTGATTCAGCTTTTTGACGTGCTCATCGGTCTCAGAGCTAATTTTCAGATCAAAAACATTGCTTGGGTTTTGCGTGGTCTGACTCAGACCTGCGAGCTGGATCGAGCCTGTGCCATCAAGCAACGGGAAACGGGATTGATCGGTCAACTTGAGACCAAAATTTGCCTTCGAAAATGGCGTCAACTGATCCAGCTTAGCCAGAATCACCCAGTCTTCTGAGTTTTTAATATTGGCACGAATCTGCAAATCACGTACAGGCACAGCACTGTAGCTTTGCAAATGCAGGCGGTTGCCATTTAGAGTTGCCGATAAAATCTTGTCCATATAGACATGACGCTGGCTGCTATTGGTCAAGGTTTCCCATGATTCACCATCCTGCAAGACACGGCTTCTCTCGCGTGCCTGAGATTCGGTTAAAATCATAGCTTGGTTTAGCTGTGTGGATTTATTCTGTTGCAAGGTCAGCATTGGCAGAATATGAATTTTCTGATTGGCCATGTGTAATAGATTCTGACCATAAATATAAAGATCGCTGGCCTTGGCCAGTCGACTGCTCTGGTTTTGCCCTTTTAAAATATAATCTCGGAAAGTATCTACACTTTTATTGGGTAAGATAGACTCCAAGTTAAAAGATTTTTCCCGGTAGCTTTTTACAGTTCCATCATTTCGTGACACATAGACCAAGCCATCGTTATGACGATGCATGACTGCCGACAAATTGGTTTCTGTTAAAATGGGCGTAATATTATTTCCATTTTCCTGAATCTGATTGATATCGTGGACATAAGTCATACCATCCGGCAGGCTGGTATACAGATAGTCGCCCATGACCTCCATACGTGCATTACAGTTGCGTGCACAGCCCGGCAAGCTGAGCCGTGCAAATTTGCGGGCCTTTAAATGGTTTTGCGCTGTCACATCACTTTGACGCCAGACATTGATCCGGCCTTCAATATCAGGTACATACACATAACGGTCGTCAGCAGTCACTGCATTGCTATGTACCAGCGAATAATTAAGCGCATCGCCCCACCACACACCTGTACCGAGTGCCATAATGAAGCTCGGCTGTTCACCACTAATATCTAGAATATCAATTCGGTTCGAGCCATAATTGGCCACATATAAACGCCCTGCATGAATTTCCAGATCATTCAGGCTGTCCCATTTTTTGGCCAGACCCGAAATTTTCATAGGATCAATCGCACTGAGTGCACGTTTTTGCTTTAAGTCATAACGTAAAATATTCGATTCGGCCTGACTATTGGCAATATAAAGGACATCGCCATTTACCACCATGGCGGTGGGATTCCAGGTTTTCAGACCGAAATTCCCTGCTGTTAATTCTGAACCCACATCCAGAACCTTAAATTCCGCAATTTTGCTCAGTTGCTCACCCGAACCGGGGGGTGTCACTGGATCCGGCAGCGTCTGCTGTGGCGTACTGCTCTCACCTCCTCCACCCCCACAACCCCACATCAGCAACACGATGGACACTGACAAGATCGCTCGTCTAAATAGCATTGAATTCCCCAATAAATTTTAAAATTAAAATGAAAAATCAATGTCTTATAGCTTAATTTTCAGTTGGGTTCGAGCATAAAAAATGAGGACTTGATCAAGTCCTCATCGCTGAATATTTCACCTTTCGCATTCTGAAAAGGGAGTCTGAACTGTGTGGTATTTTTTATGGCTTATTTAATGATGAGATTTTCCGATAATCCGGCTCTTGCCCCAGTCTGGCTTCTAGATGATCATAAATCCACTGGAAAATAAAGGTATACACCAAGATACAAAGGGTCAAAGCCAAATCCAGCAGAAAGGCCTGAGCCAGACTCATGTGCAAGGCATAAGCCACCATCGGAATGGTCGCCAGCATCAAACCGCCTTCAAAGCCAATTGCATGGGCAATCCGCACTTTAATGGTTCTTTTCAAACGATGTTTTGCTTCAAATTTTTCAAAATAATGATTAAACAGCATGTTCCAGAGTACTGAAGTCACGGCCATAGCAATCCCGAGTGCACCGGTGACCTCAAGCGGCATATGCATCAATGTACTTAGCAGGACAGCGATCACGACCAGTAAAATGCCTTCATATAAAGCTGCATGAATCAACCTTCTTTTGGAAATTAACATATCAAATCAGCTCAATTCATTACATGATGCAAGAATTTTATTTCTTTAAATCTGACTATTCGAGTTAGAATCTATCAGTAAAAATGAAAGATAAAATTATGAATGTTAATCAGGAACAGCTGCTGATGTTTAAAACTGTGATGGAAACCGGTTCTTTCTCTGCAGCTGCCCGTCAACTGGGTAAAGTACCTTCCGCAGTCAGCATGGCCATTGCCAATCTGGAAATTGACCTGAATCTGGAACTGTTTCAGCGTATAGGTCGTGAACCGAAACCAACTGCACAAGCGCAGGTATTGTATGAAAAAACCCAGCAGCTACTGGTAGAAATGAACCAGTGGAAACAGCATGCTCAAGCCCTAAGTTCAGGCTTGGAATCTGAATTGAATATTGTGGTAGTTTCAGAATTGCTGCATACGCGCTGGACCGATTATATTGTGTTGCTAGAACAGGAATTTCCTGCACTGCAAGTCAATGTATTCAGTGCACCTCAGGAAGATGCACATCGTATGCTGTTTGAAGGTTCAGCGCAGCTAGCCTTGATGTTTGAACGCGAACAACTGGAAACACGGGAACAGTTTGTGGAATTGAAACGTGAGGTACTGGTGGCTGTAGTCGCCAAACAGCATCCCCTAAGTCAGTTCGATCAAGTCAGTTATGAACAGATTTTGCAAAACAGGCAGATTGTGGTGGCCAGTCGGGATCGCACCATCAAGCCGGAACTACTCTTTTCACGAAATTACTGGCGCACCGACAACCACCACTCGGCTTGCAGCATGATTCAGCAAGGACTGGGCTGGGGGGTTCTGCCACTCGAAATGCTGAATGAGCAGCCACATTTGCAAGATCAGTTACAGGTTCTCAACCTGCTCGATTTCACCCCAAAGTTTGAATATTTTGTTGATCTGGTCTGGAGCAGAGAAACCCGATTAGGCACAGCTGCTCATTTTTTGATTAATCACTTGCGCAAACAACGTAAAACCGGGCATTAATCACAGAAATTCAACGACAGTCTACTTGGTAAACCGGCCATTTATGATATATAAGAAAGCATAAGCAATAACCATAGAACTAGATCGTAATGACATTAACTGCATTAAACCAATTAAAAAACTTGACGACCATTGTGGCAGACAGCAGTGATTTGAGTGCCATTGAAAAATTTCGTCCGCTTGATGCAACCACCAATCCATCGCTGATTACTGCAGCAGCAAAACAACCTGAAAATCAGGCCTTGATTGAAGCTGCTTTTCAGCAAGCCCAGCAAGAAGGCTATGCAGATGACGCTCTGATTGAACGGACTATTGATATTTTAACGGTCAAATTTGGTGTAGAAATCTTAAAACTGATTGAAGGTCGTGTTTCAACGGAAGTCGATGCTTCGCTGTCCTTTAATACTGAAGCTACCATTGCCAAAGCCAAAGAGTTACTGGCACTTTATGCGCAATATGGAATTGACTCAGACCGCATTCTGATCAAGATCGCGTCTACCTGGGAAGGCATTCAGGCAGCGAAAGCACTGGAAGAACAAGGCATTCATACCAATCTGACTTTATTGTTTGGTCAGCATCAGGCCCATGCCTGTGCTGATGCCAAAGTAACATTAATCTCGCCTTTTGTCGGCCGTATTCTGGACTGGTACAAAAAAGCTGAAGGCGTTGAGTTTTACCCGATTGAAAAAGATCCGGGTGTACTTTCGGTTAAGCGTATTTATGAATTTTATAAAGCGCATGGTATTCAGACTGAAATCATGGGTGCCAGCTTCCGCAGTATTGATCAGGTTCTAGGCTTGAGCGGCTGTGACCTGCTCACGGTAGCACCAAACCTGCTGGCCGAACTGGAAAATGATCAGCGTGAAGTGCAGGCCCAACTCTCAGCCAAAGATATTAAAGTTCAAGGTGAACTCAGCCCAATCAGCCCTGCCGATTTTGAAGCACAACTGAAACAGGATCCGATGGCCAGTGAATTATTGCAAGGCGGCATTGACGGTTTCATTAAAGCCCGTGAGCAACTGGCTGCTTTATTACGTGAAACTTTCCTGAGTACCACTGAGATTTAAAGAAAATTTAGCAAATTTCTCCAAGCCGATGTTGCTATAATGCCGCATCGGCTTTTTTGTTCATGCGAGTTTTTCGTGTTTGGTATCACAGATCTAACGACCTTTATCATTGGAACCACGTTGATTGTGCTACTGCCCGGGCCGAATTCCCTGTATGTCATGTCGATTGCTTCGCGCTTTGGGATTAAGACGGGATATATGGGTGCCTTGGGGGTTTATACCGGTGATCTGATCCTGATTATATGTACAGCATTGGGAGCAGCTTCTTTACTGCATGCCTTTCCGGTACTGTTTATTGCACTGAAAGTTATTGGAGCGATCTATCTCAGTTACTTGGGTATCAAGCTAATCATTGCGGCCTACCAGACTTTCTTTCCGGAAAAGTCATCACAACGCGTCCAGATTAAAAAGACGACTCCAGATACGGTAGAATCTGTTCAGCCCTTTCGTACAGCGCTCACAATCAGTATTTTAAATCCCAAAGCGATTCTGTTTTATCTGTCTTTTTTTGTGCAGTTTGTCGATCCTGCCTATCCTTATCCAGCCCTGACATTCACGCTTCTGGCTGTAATCTTGCAATTGATCAGTATGACCTATCTTTCAATCCTGATTTTTTCTGGTGTAAAACTGGCGTCCTATTTCAACCAAAATTATAAAGTGACTGCCAGCTGTGTCGCAGCGGTCGGGATCCTGTTTTGCGGTTTTGGCCTTAAACTGGCGACTTCAACTTTCTAGCAATGATCGGCTTCAAACCAGTAGACCTTTGGATAAAATTGTTAAAAACATTGTGTTGATACGTGAAAAGCGTATGATTTAAACGCATTTAAAAATAGTGTCATGGATGATGCCAAAACTTTTACAAGATCTCTCCTTTCCTGCCGTCATGGCCGGTTTTATTACCTGCATGATTGGTATTAGTGTTTCCGCCGTACTGGTCATTGAAGCCGCTCAAAGCCTAGGTGCTAATCAGGCACAAATTAGCTCCTGGTTATGGGCACTGGGTATAGGTATTGGAGTTTCTGGATTTTTGCTTTCCTGGAAATATCGTTATCCGATTTCAACCGCCTGGTCGACTGCCGGTCTGGCACTGGTCATTGCTTCTGCCGGTCACTATAGTCTGGGTGAAGCAATTGGCGCTTTTCTGATTTCTGGCATCCTGATTGCCTGTCTGGGATTTTTTGGAATTTTCGAGCGAATTTTCCAGTTTATTCCACAGAGTTTGACCAGTGCCATGCTGGCAGGTGTTTTATTAAAATTTGGCATCTCGGTCTTTGGCAGTCTGCAACAGTCCTGGGAATTCGTGCTTTGTGTACTGGCGATTTATCTGGTTTCCAAAAAACTGAGTACGCGCTATAGCATCGTGATTACTGTCTTGATAGCTATCTTCATTTGCCCTTTCTTTATTGATTTCACTATTCCTGCACTGAACTGGAGTATTGCCCAGCCGGTCTGGACTACGCCTAAATTTAGCCTACAGGCTATTTTAGGACTGGCTTTACCCTTAATGGTGATTAACCTGGCATCGCAATACCTGCCCGGCTTGGCTGTGATTAAAAGTTATGGCTATCCACCCAAGGTCAATCCGATTTTAGGCTGGACGGGTATTACCCAGGCGATGCTGGCACCCTTTGGCTGTTTCAGTGTCAATCTTGCCGCAATCAGTGCGGCAGTCAGTCTGGATGCCCAAGCGCATCCTGATCCGGCCAAACGTTATATTGCAGGGATGAGCTGCGGCCTGTTTTATATTCTGATGGGTTTTTTTGCTGCGACCTTGACCAGTGTACTGATGGCTTTTCCAGGGATTCTGATTACAGTCTTGGCAGGCATTGCCCTGTTTGGCACCATTGGCCACAATATTGCGCTGGCTTTTCAGGACAGTCACGACCGTGAAGCGGCACTGATGACATTCCTGTTTAGTGCCTCTAATATTCAGTTTTTCGGTATTGGTTCAGCTTTCTGGGGACTGCTACTTGGTTTGACGGTTTATTTGCTGTTTAAGCTTAAACTGCAAGTGGCGTAAGCTTATTGTAGAAATGAGGCAATTACTTTTGCTGCCTTTTTAATGCCCAGCAGTTTGGGAAAACAGGTTAATCACCACCACACCGGAAATGATCAGTGCAATCCCGATAAAAGCGGGCACATCCAGCGCCTGCTTAAAGATTACATAGCCTACGATTGCCGTAAGAACGATGCCTACTCCCGCCCAGATCGCATAGGCAATACCTAAAGGAATTACTTTAATGACCTGAGACAGCAAATAAAACGCAATACAGAATAAAATGACTACAGCCAGAGATGGCCATAATCGGGTAAAGCCTTCTGACTTCACCAGAAATGTTGATCCAGTCACTTCGGCAATAATAGCCAACGCCAACAACAAATATGCCCATGAGACAGGATTCATTTTTTAAACTCCAAACAATTTTTCAACGATTGCTGTCGGGACGATCTGACATGATCAATCTTGAGAGATTCATTTTGCACAGTTTTCTCTTCAAGGGGAAAGCTGATGTAAAAAATCCAGGGTTTTGACAAAGGTTTGCTGACTTTCCTTTTTTCCCATAAAAAACTGATATTCATGAATGAGCCAGGCCTTAGACTCTGGATAAAATATTTCAGTCACAGGAACCTGCTGTTCCTTCAAAGCTTTTACAAATGGGAGTGACTGGGTATCGGTCAGAAAGTCCTTATTTCCGCCACTGATGAACACGGGCGGATAAGACGGCGTAATATACTGGATTGGAGAAATCTGCTTTAAAAACGCGGCATCATGTTTACGCTCGCCGGTATAAGCCTGAATCAGGTTAAAGACACCCCATTCGATAATTTTCATTTCTTCAGGTGCTGTGCTGGCAAATGCTTCCAAGTCATAAATTCCACAATGCAAGATTAAACCTTTAAGCTGCGTAGGTTGCAGATGAGGCTGAATACCGGATTGGTCGGCAAATACAGGATTGGTCAAAAGCGCGGCGTAATGGCTGGCCATATTCGCCCCGGCAGAATCTCCGGCCAGATATAAGTTCTGGGCATCGATTTGGTAGGTGTCTGCATAGGTATCGAGAAATTCAAGTGCCTGATTGATCTGGTGTAACTGGCTTGGATAGGTCACTTGTGGCGCAAACTGATATTGTACGGATACCACGTTATAGCCCTGTGCCGCCAGCAGCTTGAAATAACCCCGTGCATGTTCTTTAGAACCTGAAATCCAGCCGCCGCCATGAATCCAGACAATGGTCGGTCGTGGGCCAATACTGGCAATATTCTGCGGCTGATACAGATCCAGAGATAATTTCTGTTGCGGCGCATAGGCAATATTCTGCTGCACGATAACCGCACTAGGTGCATAACGATCCATCACTTTTTGCTGCAAGCCTGTGGTCAGGTTAAAAGCACCGGCAATGACTTTACTGTTCTGTGCGGTCTGACAGCCGGAAAGAATAACTGAACTTATGAGCAAAAGATGAATGGCAAAAAACCTCAAAACTGTCCCCTATACATGATCTAAAAACAGGCTACGGCAGTTTAAACTATCCTGCTGCAAACAAGGACTATTCATGCTCTTATTTTTGATCATAAAAACTACAATTCCGAGTTTTTTACTCTGTTTTTTCATGACTTTTACATGAAAAATATTTGTAATTTAATGAGTTTTTTCAATTTTACCGCTTTTTTGCAATTGCACCCGCCACAGCACTGTGCTATCAATAAACCAAGCCTAAAAATCAGACAACCTGCGGAGAAAAGCCATGGCTTATCAACATATTTTAGTCCCAGTGGACGGTTCAGAAATTTCCTTTTCTGCAGTACGACATGCTGCCAAAATTGCCAAGGCATTCGGTAGTCAGCTTTCCCTGATCAGCCTGATCGCAGAAGATCCTTTTACCGAGGCTGATTTCTATTACAGCTCCTCCATCATGAAGGAATATTTTATCGAGGCACATGCCAATGCCAAAAAGGCCTTGAAAGAAGCCACTGCCATCGCAGCCGGTGAAGGTATTGAAGCGCAATCCCGCATTGTCACAGGTTTAGTCAATGCAGAACATATTGCTGAAACCGCGGGTGAGGTGAAAGCCGACCTGATCGTCATGGGTTCTCATGGCCGTAAAGGCTTCCAGAAAATGATTCTGGGCAGCTTTGCACAAGATGTATTGGGTGCGAGTGAAATTCCCGTACTGATCGTGAAAAAATAATCCTGATGCTGCGCATCTTCAAGATGCACAGTACTTGCTACTTTTACATTTGAACCTCTAGCAAAACATGCTGTGGAGATTTACTCGCTTAAACCACACTCCCCCTTTACTGCAATAATAAATATGAGGAAGCACCATGAATAACTATGATCATCTTCTCGTAGCACTCGATGAGTCCTCGATTTCCTATGCTGCCGCAGATCATGCCCTGGAACTGGCCAAAGTATTTCATAGCCATGTCACTTTACTCAGTGTGATTGCGGTGGATCCCTTTAAGGGCGTAGATTTTTACAAAGTTGCTCCTGCAGTCACAGACTATTTTATGCATGCAGAACAAAATGCGCTGGATCGTTTAAATGAACTGAAACTGAACTTTGTTCGTGATGGCATCCAGGTGACGACAAAAATCCTGCATGGCATGGCGCCGTCAGAAGGCATTATGCAGGCTGCAAATGAATCCCCGACCGATATGATCATTATGGGTTCACATGGTCGTAAGGGTCTGCAAAAACTCATGCTGGGCAGTGTCGCTCAGAATGTTCTGGCACTTTCCTCTATTCCAGTACTCATCGTCAGACAATAAGATGCTTGATCAAAGCCTGTATGATGCAGGCTTTTAGCGAAGTTTTTGATTTAACTCACTTAAGAAAATTTCAGCATCAAGCTGGCTTTGAAATACTTTTTTGTATTCTCCGACCTGCTGAATGGAATGCGGCGTATATTGAATGGAGATTTCAAGTAAGCCATTTTCAGGATTCTTGCTGACATGTACGGCAATAATATGCTGGCTATTTAAATAAAAACCATCTTCAATTTTCACTAACATATCTTGGACAACCTCTAGTAAGCGAATCTGTAGATCCCTTTACCTAGCTTACAGCTTAATAAACAAATACTCTTTTCCGTATAATCATACTGTAACACCCTTTAGTACTTACCTAAGCCTTTAGAGAAATTCAACTGTATTTAAAGCCAGCGCTTGAAATAAACAGGAAATAAAAAACCGGATCAGGTCGATCCGGTTTTTTATGAATATTGATGTTATACGCTGAGCATACTATTGAGTGTCTCAGACACATTTTTAGATTTAACCAGTGGCTTTAAGGTTTCAAGCTGTGCTTTCACTTCACTGCGTTGCGGTTCTGCCAAGGTATACCAGCGTGACAATACCTGTAGCAAACGTGAGCCTACAATCGGATTTTTCTCGTCCAGATATTTTGCCAGTCCAATAAAATGCTGCACGCCAAAGCTCCAGGTATTGACCGGATTAGCATTCAGCCCCCCGCTCACTGCACGGATACGGTTAGGCACAGCCAGATCATAATCCGGATGCTGGGTCAGATACGCAATCGTTGCATCCGTTGCTTTTGGATGTGCTGCCTGAACCATAAACCATTGGTCTAAAGACAAGGCTTCATCTTCAAAGCGGCTATAGAAATCTGCCAAAGCTTCTTCTGCTTGTGGTGCATCATTCCAGACCAAGACTTTCAGCGCACCCAAACGTTCAGACATATTCCCCGTGTGATATTGCTCATAGGCTAAATCAAAGGCAAATGCATCTCCCTGACGAGCCATCATCGTCAGCATAATATTTCTTAAAGCACGCACACCCATCGCTTGTGAGAATTCAGATTGCAGATCAGGATCCAGATTAAGATAAGTTTCTTTCGCTGTTTCTCCAAAAGCACGTGCCAAGGTATGCAGCAAAGCCTCACGCTTTTCCTGAATCATGACCGGATTATAATCCTGATCAATACGGCTACCTAAATAACCTTCCGACGGTACATCAAACAGACGTGATGCCAACAGCGGATCTTTCTCAATCACATCCGGCAAGGTATTGAGCATAGCCTCGATATAAATTTCTGCAGGCTGGTCATCCAGCAAGATACGCTCGAGTAAGGTCTGAGTTGCTTGCCACTGGTTAAAACCATTGGTCTCGTATTGCAACAGGAAAGCCAGTTCTTTTTCTGAATAGTCAAAGTCCAGATTCACCGGTGCAGAGAAATTACGCAGCAAGGACACCACCGGTTTTGCTGTCACACCGCTAAATTCGATCGTGGCTTCATCCTGATCAAACAGATACACGCCATCTTTGACGCCATTTTCAAAGAGTGCCTCAGAGTTCAGCGTTAGCTGCTCACCGCTTTCAGCATCAAACAATGCCAAAGCCACTGGAATTGGAACTGCTTTCAGATTCGGGTATTTGGCATGCGGTTTCAGGCTTTGCTTGAAGTGAAGACGATAGATTTGGGTCTCAACATCGTACTCAGCTTTTACTTGCAATTTAGGCGTACCTGGCTGGTTGTACCAGGTCAGGAAGTTTGAAAGATCCACACCTGAACCTGCTGTAAGCGCGGCCACCCAATCCTCAACTGTTACCGCCTGACCATCATGACGGCGGAAATATTCATCGGTTCCCTGACGGAATTTTTCCTTGCCAAGCAAGGTCGCCATCATGCGGTTAATTTCCGCACCTTTTTCATAAACAGTGGCAGTATAGAAGTTGTTAATTTCTACAAAATGATCCGGACGCGGTGGATGCGACAGCGGCCCTGAATCTTCCGGGAACTGATGCGCTTTGAGAACTGCTACATCATCAATACGTTGTACCGCAGCCGACTGTAAATCTTCCGAGAAAGACTGGTCACGGAATACAGTCAAGCCTTCTTTCAAACATAACTGGAACCAGTCACGACAGGTAATCCGGTTACCAGTCCAGTTATGGAAATATTCATGTGCAATGACTGACTGCACTCGCATGATTGCGGCATCAGTGGTGTACTCTTCATCGGCCAGCACGCATGAAGTATTGAAGATATTCAGACCTTTATTTTCCATGGCACCCATGTTGAATGCACTGGTCGCCACGATCATGTAGTTATCCAGATCATAAGGCAGACCATAATGCTCCTCATCCCAGCGCATGGAATGTTTGAGCGCTTCCATGGCGATTTTGCATTTTGGAATATCTTTTTCTTCTGCATAGATTTCCAGAGCTACATTGCGGCCTTCCGATGTGACATAAGAATCTTTCATCACTGCCAAATCACCAATGACACAGGCGAACAAATAGCTCGGTTTCTTGGTCGGATCCTGCCAGATGGCATAATGACGATTGGCATCGACTTCACCTGTTTCCAGCAGGTTACCATTTGCAAGCAAAACCGGATATTTCTTATCTGCTTCGACACGCGTCGTAAAGACCGACAACACATCAGGACGGTCTGGATAGAAAGTAATTTTACGGAACCCTTCTGGTTCATTTTGGGTCACAAACAGATCTGAACTGGCCTGATATAAACCTTCCAGCATCGTATTACTTTCAGGGTGGATTTTAACCACAATTTCAAGCAACACTTGATCAGGTGCATTGGCAATGACCAGCTGTTCAGCATCCAAGTGGTAGTCACTGGCATTCAGGGTTTGACCATTTAACTTAATCGATTGCAGCTCTAGATCGCGGCCAAGCAGAACCAGATCGCCAGCAGTTTGGCGCTGCATCTCCAGCTTGCTGCTGACCAGACTGTGGTCACTATAGACTTGAATATTCAGGTCGATGGAATCAACAATAAAGGAAGGTTTTTGATAGTCTTTTAAATAAATGGTTTGATCCGCTTCGATCACCGGGTTTGCCGCAATATTCATGTCCTGTCCTAATCTTTTATCGTGTTCGACATTGTTCATGTCAAAATCATACGCCAAGTTTTAAACGCTGTCTGTGCATTTGTATTGTTAGATCTAATATGGGCATTTCATGCACCACTTTCAATGCATTCTGCCTAATTGAGCAGCACTCGACTCTACATAAGAAATATCTGTGCCATAAAAATAGTCAGGATCATAATTTCTGACATTTTCATAAATAACTGATTTAAAAATATATAATTTTATTTGCTGAGTACCGCATAAATGCAGATTAAAAAATGAGCACACTTCTTGCTACAGTTAAACTGTGTTTTTCCACACTTCCAATGAAAGAATAATGATAACGATGAGGTGAGCGATGTATTTAAAACAGCATGTTGTACGGATCGAAAATATCAAAACTTTGCAGACCCTGGATCAGGCCAATATTGACCATAAAGTGATTGCCCTGTTGATGAGCTGTGAAGGCATTCCGCTTCAGGCCCATGAAGTGACTGCCATTCTCAACACCTACGATGCACTCGGTGCCAAAAAAGTGCCCTCTAAAAAGGTTCAGGCCTTAATTCATGCCAAACACCGCGGCGAGGAGGACGACACATTACCCTGCCCGGTTTAAAAAACGTCATTTCATGTTTTTAAAATCAGAGCTACTTCGGTAGCTCTTCTCTTGTTTGGGTGACTAATTTTGATTTAGAAAAATTGCACCAGTCCACTACGTTTGCATCTCATCAGCCGTGTATAATCAAATGCCCTTCCATTCTAGAGTTGCTCGCGACCATGGTATTCAGTGTTCTGCAAAAACAGCTTGATGAAAGTACTCACTGCCCATTGTGTAAGGCATCGATGTATTGGATTGAGGCAGAACAATATGATCAGGAGCTGAGCTATCATGAATGCAGCCATTGCCAGCATCAGCTTTACTCCGATCAAAAGCACAATTGTTATTGCGAACAATGTCTGGCGCAGCGTAAACGCATGCTCAAGGAAGTCCGTTTACAGGAAAACCGCCAATATCATAAAAAGCAGGATCGGCCGGTTCTTGAGCTGAATCAGCTCAGTTTTATCAATAAACTGTTTTTACTTGCGATTCTGGATGAACAGGTGCAGGAATATAGCCAACACCGTGAATATATTGACTGGCATCAAATTCGATATTATTCCATCAGTCCCAATTATCTGTTCCAACATGGTCTGGTGAAAAGCCTGATCCGGGATCAGGTTCTGATTCCCAAAGATCTCCAGCAGGAAAATCAGCATTATTATATTAATGTGCGACTGGATGGTTATTCTGAACCGACCCTGTTCAGTATCACCCAGCAGCTGCGCAATTGGTTTTATCAAAACCTGAGCCAAGGTGTGCCCTTTAAAAGTGCAGATGAAGTCAAAGATGCACTCTATTGCCTGCTGTATGAAGAAATTATTCAGTTTGCCCAATTCTATTGCCGTAGCTGGAATGTGCAGATCGCCGGAAATCAGAGCTTTCAGACTTTTTGCTATCGTCTTTTGGATGTATTGGCTGTGGGACAGATTTATTATCTGGTACAAACAGGACTGGAATATCTGTACAAACAAAAAGCCCTCAAGCCTCGCAATGAAAACTTTATTAATACCAATCTGCTGAAAAAAACCTTGCAGCAGTACCGCGAACGTTCAGTTACAGAAAAATGGGAAACCTCTACCCTGCCGCGTCCACCGCAACTGGCATTCAGCAAGATGAGCGAAATCCTGTTTTATCGGTTTTTGGGCTATGATGAAAATATCTTCTTTCAGCCAGTATGGCGTTCGTGGCACAAGATCGAACCCCGCCTGAAATTTTATTCCCAGAAACGTTGTATGCACTGCGGCTCACAGGAACTGTCGGTGGATTATGATGCCAGTGACTATGTCAGCCTGTTCTGTCGTAGCTGCAAGCATCAAGACCATTATTTTACCCGCTGACCGAATACAACGAATCTTTCTCCTATTCTAAATGACCACGATGACTACTTCGATGCAAGCATTACAGCAAACACTTCTGGACCAGATCTGTGAAGCCTGGTTGAAACTTCAGCAACAGCAACCCCTGGTGCATATCATGACCAATACGGTGGCCAGCAACTATGTCGCCAATATTGTACTGGCTGCACATGCTTCTCCGGCCATGATCGACAATCCTTTTGAAGCTGAAAGTTTTGCCAAGATTGCAGCAGCAATCAGTCTGAATCTGGGTACACCAACTACCGAGCAGGTTCAGGCGATGCAGATTGCTGCGAAAACTGCACATCAATTGCAAAAACCGTGGGTGCTTGATCCGGTCGGTTATGGAACAGTTCTGCGCTGGCGTTCTGGCGTCGTAGATCAGTTGATGCATTCCCAGCCTACGATTTTACGAGGCAATGCTTCTGAAATTGGTGCTTTGGCTGGCAAGCAGATCGAGTCCAAGGGTGTAGACAGCACAGTAGACAGTGCGGATGTTTATTTACAGGCGCGAAGTTTGCTGGATCATTGTGAATGTATCGCAATCTCCGGTGAATCTGATTACATTATTTCGAAAGACTATCCTGTGATACAGGTGTCAGGCGGTTCTGCTTTACAGCCCCGAATCACGGCGATGGGATGTGCACTCGGTGCACTGATCGCTGCCTATAGTGCAGTAACGTCTCCAGCCCTTGCTGCATTAACGGCACATGTACATTTTGCAATTGCCGGTCAATTGGCATTTGAACGCGCACAACAGTTAGGCAGTTTTAATGTCGCCTTTCTGGATGAAATCCACCAACTCAATACTGAAACAATCCGAAAATACGCCAACTTTAAAATTCTGCCAGAATCCATTTAGTTTACTGGTCGCTTCACAGGGTGTTTATTCTCTTGAATAGATAAACGCCCCTATTTAGATTGATCCTGCTCATTTGCTCTATTGACCTCATTAGAAATGTTTTGTCTAGCTCTTTCGGAGATCATTTTTGAGTAGTTTTATTCTGAACTGAGTAGGCTTCATGCAACTTATCTAGTGATTTCCACACAAACGGTTTCCATTTTACTTAAGATCTGTTTGCATCATGCAAATCTAGTTCATGTGAATTGTAGTTCAATTTTTTGTCAGTATTTAAATATGACTTTTAAGTTTTGATTAACAGGTTACATAAATCAATATTTAAAGCCTGATCATGCTTATTTTTGATTGCTGATTTGACTTTTTCGGCTTTAAAATTTCAGTGCAATACTAGGATATTCAGCTCAATCGGGAACATGACTAATAGTATGAATAGACTAATAAAAATCAGTTCAAACAATGAGCTAACTTTGATTTCAATAAGTCAGCTTTACAAATATGCATTAAAAAAGCCAGCTGCCACTAAAGCAACTGACTTTTAAGATTTGAATAAATAACGTGTTTAAAACACCTGTTTAACCTGCGTAATGAATGCTGACCGACTTGATACGATTGCTTTCAATTTCAGTGACTTTGAACTGTACACCTTGATAATTTAACTCGGTGCCCACGTCAACCGTACTGTTGGTTTTATCCAGAATCAAACCCGCAACACTGATATAACCGGCATCTTCATCAATCAGATCAATTATGCCAAGCTCAAGCTCAAGCTGATAAAGATCTAACATGCCCGATGCAATCCAGTGCGTATCATCGATTTTAACTAGATCTAGCTGTTCGTCTGCATCCGGGAATTCACCAGCAATTGCTTCAAATACATCTAGCGGTGAAATCAGACCCTGTACATTACCAAACTCGTCACTCACCAAGACCAAAGAACCTTTAGAAGTACGCAAGGTATTAATCGCGTCAATAACTTTCATCTTTTCAAAGATATAAATTGGGCGATGACGTTTAATCAGTGCTTTTAATTCTTCCGGCTCTTCCAGTACATCCAATAATTCTTTGGCACGTACTACGCTAATCACCTTATCTAGGCTACCGCGACATACCGGGAACAGACTGTGTGGAACAGACAGAATTTTTTCACGGATCTGTTCTGGGCTATCTTCCAGATCAACCCATGAAATCTGACCGCGCGGCGTCATGATCGAAGCGACTGAACGCTCTGCAAGGGTAAGCACCCCACCAATCATATAGCGTTCTTCATCTGCAAAGGTTTCTTGTGCCTCATTATTTTGACTGTCGGTCGTCTCTAGCTTGCCACCCATTAACTTCAGGATCGAGTCAGCCGTACGATGACGCAAAGGAATCTTGGATTCATGTTTAGCAGCATTACGCTGACCGAACTGGTTGAATGCTTCGATTATGATCGCAACACCAATACCTGAATAGATATAGCCTTTTGGAATATGGAAACCAAAACCTTCTGCAATCAGGCTGATACCAATCAAAAGTAGGAAGCTTAAACACAGAATCACCACGGTTGGATGGCGATTCACAAAGTTGGTCAATGGTTTCGATGCCAGTAGCATCACGCCCATTGCGACAATCATGGCAGCCATCATGACATAAATATTGTCGACCATACCAATGGCGGTAATCACTGAATCTAAAGAGAAAACAGCATCTAAAACAACAATCTGTGCAACAACAGCAGTGAAACTTGCATATACCACATTGGTAGACACTGTGACTTCAGGTTTACCTTCAATCTTTTCATGCAGCTCAGTAACGGCCTTATACACCAGGAACAAGCCACCAAATAACAAGATCAGGTCCCGACCGGAGAAGGTCCAGTCAAACACAGTAATCAATGGTTGTGTCAAAGTGACCAACCAGGCAATGGCAAATAACAGGCCTAGACGCATGAATAATGCGAGTGACAAACCGACAACACGCGCTTTATCGCGTTGTTCAGGAGGAAGTTTTTCAGCCAGAATGGCAATGAAGACTAGGTTATCAATACCTAAAACAATTTCAAGAATAATAAGAGTAATTAAACCTACCCAGATTCCGGGATCTAATAAAAATTCCATTAGAGAATTACCCCGTTCGAGTAAGCTAGAAATAGAGATGGAAGATCAACGCACGGCGAGGGATCCATTAAAATAAAACCTATGCAACTTAAGACTATTCCATTATGCATAAACTGAGTATTTTGTAATGTATTAATTTACAAAAAAATTACATGATCATGATTTTACTGAGACTTTTACGACCGACTGGTTGATGCTGAAACTGATTAATTTTAATTTTTTCTACATCATTTATTCTAAATGAATTAAAAATAAACAGCATTTAGTTCGATTAGGCTATTATTTTTAAGGTCACTTAAAGATTAGAGCATAAACTATTTTTTTATTGAAAGAACAATCACTTAAAAATATAGCTTTAGATAATCATTTACTACATTGACTAAAACCACTCCATC
The DNA here is from genome assembly GCF_018438165.1 of Acinetobacter sp. WY4. GTDB lineage: Bacteria > Pseudomonadota > Gammaproteobacteria > Pseudomonadales > Moraxellaceae > Acinetobacter. Next base: position 782,313 of record NZ_CP053947.1, read on the forward strand.
ATCCTATATATCTTAAATCGATTAATTTATTAAAATACAATTGTTTGTATTAAAATTTATTCAGACAGGCTGCTTAAGAACAATAAAAAGTCTCGGAAAACATTTCTAATCGCGAAATACATAATGACGAATTAAATTTATACAAAATATTATCGCCTTTCATCCGATTTTAAAGAACAATCTCCGCGTCAGATAAGGCTCACATGCAGAACTGATCAACTCCTTGGGATGTTAAGCAAAACTAAAAGTGTTAGCGCTTTAAAATTTTTAAAATAAAGGTTGAAATATGCATAAACTTTTTCATAAAATGAAAGGGCCCTAGAAAAATAAATACAAGGAACATTTCATGACTAAGAAATATGCAAAATTTTTGCCGTGTACGGAAGAATTTAATTTAGAAAACTTTCCATATTATTGGGTAACTCAGGTTCATGCTCAATACGTCGTTAATGTCGATCATGCACTAAAAAAGTATGGTGTTGACAATTCCCGCCGCCGCATCCTTCTTGCACTAAAAGCCAAACCGCATGCCAGTGTTTCTGATTTGTCAGAGATGGTTGTTTCTAAAATGTCGACCACGACTAAAATTGTCTACCGCTTAAAAGACGAAGGTCTGGTTGAAACCTATTCATGTGAGGATGACGCACGGATTACCCGAGTATTTTTGACCGACAAAGGCATGCAAATGACGCATAAGATCAATGATCTGACAAATGTGGTACTGGAACAGTCATTTGAAGGCCTGACGCCTTTGCAAATTGAAAAAACCATGGAAAGTTTACGTCATATTTTCAAAAATTTAGCTCGTTAAGAGACCTACTTTTTATTTTAAATAGACGCTGGCGAATTGGCGCATACTTTACAATAATAAATAATTCGCCAGAGCTTTCTAAAAATCAAAAAAGTTCAGTTGTGGACTGACTTTTTTGATTTTTTCTTTGGTACATGTGAACATTCAAACTCTTCTACCGGAAAGCCCTCTACAAAGCTACGAATATCCGGATGCCTTAGCGTTAGCCATTCTTGCAGTCGCTGCTGTGGAATCACAATAACCGAGCGTTTGATATTACCCGGCTCATGAAACTCCTTCATCATGGGATGGTCAATTGCATCCATGGTAATCATACTGGCAGAGCGTACAATTTCCCCTTGTACCCGAGCAATCTCATACACAGCTGCAATAAAAGTCGCCTGACCATCTTTACGTCTTACACCCCAACGCTGCGGTTTATTGTCAAAATATTTGGACTCATAAAATTCCGATACCGGAATGACGCCAAAATGACATTTGGCAGTGGCCTCAGCAAAAGTGGGCTTTTGCAGTAAGGTTTCATTTCTGGCGTTATAGGTCTTGGTGCCTATAGTTTTGTCTTCTGCCCATTTCGGAATGAGTCCAAAATTCACGGAACGCCATTCCAGTCCTTGAGCGGAATGAAATAAAAGCGGTGTAGCATAATTGGGATAGACCTCCTCTGGATATTCAAAAGGAATTTCTGGCAATCCCAGATTATGCAACTGCTCTAAGGTTAAAGGCTTAAAATTGGCGCACATGGTTCATATATGTAAATCATTCGACCATAACATTATACCGTGATGCCAAGTCGAAGCCTGTCGTATTTCTATAGTTTTAGGCGCGTTGACTGTTATGAATTCGGTACCGTCAACCAATGTGTCCGGGTAAACTCTTCAAAAATCCAGCGACCATTGAAACGACCCAATCCTGAATTTTTCTCGCCGCCAAAGGGCGCATTTGACTGGTCTGCCACACTAATGCCATTAATATGTGTCATACCGATATCCAGTTGTGCGGCAAACGCGCTGCCTCGCTCGATGTTTGAGGTACATACTGCACTGGATAAACCAAACTCGGTCGCATTGGCCAGGTTTAAAGCATGTGCTTCATTCCGGGCTTTTAAGATAGGTAAAATCGGACCGAAGCTTTCTTGCTGCGCCAGATCGGAATCTTCCGCGACATCAATAAAAATATGCGGATAGACCAGATTCCCTTCAATTCCTCCTTCATACACCAGTTGTGCGCCCTGCTCGCTGCCTGTTTGAATGATCTGTTGATGCTTTTCAACCTGACTCTGATTAATGATCGGACCGATCACGGTATCTTCCAGATTTGGATCACCCACCGGAATCATTTTGATCCGATCCAGGAGCTTATCTACATAAGCATCATGGATAGAGGCATCGACAATGACCCGGTTAGTACTCATGCAAATTTGTCCCTGATGCATAAAACGCCCCATCAGCGTTAGTTCAACCGCAAGATCAAGATCGGCATCATCCAGAATGACCAAAGGTGCATTGCCACCCAGTTCAAGTGCCAGACGTTTGATTCTCGAACTGGCTAGAGCCTTACTGCCAACACTTTTTCCCACTTCGGTGGAGCCGGTAAATGAAATCATTTTCGGCACTGAATGCTCAACAAAATAATCCCCGATTTCACTGCCAGCACCGGCAACAATATTCAGTGCACCTGCAGGCAAACCTGCCTCTTCAAATAATTTACCAATTAAGGTGCCGCCAGTCACTGGTGTATCACTGGCTGGCTTCAGCACAACGGTATTACCACAGGCAATTGCAGTTGCCACTGAACGTAAGGATAAATGAAATGGAAAGTTCCATGGACTAATGACAGCAATCACACCTAAGGGCTTGCGCAAAACCATACTTTTACGTGCCGGATCCTTACTTTCCAGCTGTTCTGTTTGGATCCAGTCTGGAAAAGCCAGACTTTCCTGAATGATGCCCAGAGCAGCATCCACCTCAACGCTGGCTTTAATGCGCGTACTGCCTGATTCAATAATGAGCCAGTCAATGATTTCGTCCCGACGCTGCTGAATAATTGTCATCACATTTTGCAGCACTGTTTTTCGTACTTCAGTGGGATTCAAAACACCCTGCTGAAAAGCCTGCTCTGCTGCGGTATAAGCACTGTCGACATCGACAGAACTGGCAGCTGCCATACTAAAAATTTCACTCTGGGTATAGGGATTAATATTTTTTATTATTCTGGTTGAAGTACCAGCTTGCCACTGACCATGAATAAACTGCTGGTCTAAATTTTGATATACCGTTGTCATTTTATTGTTTCCTCACATGCTTTGCCCCCACTTTAAGAGTTCAACTGGAAAATTTCTAGTCAAAACAACGACGGCTTACCATTAGACAATAAAAAAGCCTCCGAAGAGGCTTTTTTAAGCTAGACAGGATTAGTCACCTGTATAACCTTTTAACTTTAAACGTGCTGCATGCAGAAGCGGCTCGGTATAACCTGATGGCTGCTCGCCACCTTTAAAGATCAGGTCAGATGCCGCCTGGAAGGCAATATTGTTGGCAAAGTCAGCAGACATTGGCGTATACAATGGATCGTTGGCATTTTGCTCATCCACAATTTTCGCCATACGTTGCATGACTTCTTCTACCTGTTCACGACTTACGATACCGTGACGCAACCAGTTCGCAACGTGTTGTGAAGAAATACGTAGAGTTGCACGGTCTTCCATTAAACCGACATCATTGATGTCTGGCACTTTAGAACAACCTACACCCAAATCTACCCAACGAACCACATAACCTAAAATACCTTGACAGTTATTTTCAAGTTCTTTGGTTTTTTCTTCTTCAGACCAGTTAGTGTCTTTCGCCAATGGCGGTGTCAACAAATCATCTAGAGATAAAGGCTGAGTCGACAATAGTTCTTGCTGACGGTCTGCAACATTAATCTGGTGATAGTGAATCGCGTGGATCACCGCACCTGTAGGTGATGGAACCCATGCACAGCTCGCACCCGCTTCAGGATGTTCAGTTTTGGTTTTGTACATGTCAAGCAGCATGTCTGGCTTTGGCCACATGCCTTTACCAATCTGTGCTTTACCACGTAAACCCGCTTGCAGACCAATCATCACGTTACGGTTTTCATAAGCCGGGAACCAGATTTGGCCTTTTACTTCGCCTTTACGAACGAATGGACCAGCTTCCATAAAGGTATGGATTTCGTCACCAGTACGGTCCATGAAACCTGTATTGATGAAGATAGTACGATCTTTGGCTTGTGCAATACAGTTCTTCAAGTTCACAGAAGTACGGCGTTCTTCATCCATAATCCCGATTTTTAAAGTTTTTGCAGGTAAGCCGAGTGCCTGTTCTGCACGTTCAAACAATTCAACGGCAAATGCCACTTCTTCAGGACCATGCATTTTCGGCTTAACGATATACATTGAACCTTGACGCGAGTTCTTGATGGTGTTTTCACCTTTGATGTCTGCAAAAGACAATAATGGCGTAACCAATGCATCCATGATGCCTTCATAGATTTCTGCGCCATCTACCAGAATCGCAGGGTTCGTCATTAAATGACCAACATTACGTAGCAACATCAATGAACGGCCGTGAACTTTAGTTTCACCACCTTCTACATTTTTGAAAGTACGGTCTTCATTCAGTTTACGGGTAACAGTTTTACCGTTTTTCTCAATAGACTCCTCTAAAGTACCTTTCATTAGGCCTAACCAGTTACGGTAGCCTTCCACTTTTTCTTCAGCGTCAACGGCTGCAATCGAGTCTTCCAAGTCCTGAATGGTCGTAACCGCCGCTTCAAGAACCACATCTTTTACACCAGCGGCATCAGTTTGGCCAATCGGGCTGCTAGCATCAATTTGTACAATAGCGTGCAGACCATTATTTTTAAATACGATTTCAGTCGGTGCTGAAGCTTCGCCATTGTAGCCAACGAATTTAGCCGCATCTGCCACAGTTGTTTTTGAACCGTCTTTTAGGGTAACAACCAGTGCATTAGCTTCAACTGCGTATTGAGTTGCGTCTGCATGCGAACCTTGTGCCAGTGGGAAAGTTTCGTCGAGGAAATTCTTGGCAAATGCGACAACTTTTTCACCACGTTTCGGGTTATAACCTTTGCCTTTTTCCGCACCATCTTCTTCAGAGATGACATCGAAACCGTAAAGTGCATCGTACAAAGAACCCCAACGTGCGTTTGCAGCGTTCAAGCAGTAACGTGCATTACGTACTGGTACCACCAACTGTGGACCTGCCAGTATTGCAATTTCTTCGTCTACATTTTTAGTGCTGATTTGAAAATCTTCTACTTCTGGTAACAAGTAGCCAATTTCAGTCAAGAAAGCTTTGTAAGCTTGTAATTCAAATGTGTTATTGTGGTGCCATTCATCAATTTTCGCCTGAATGTCATCACGCTTAGCCAAAAGTGCTTTATTTTTAGGGCTAAGATCAACAACGACTTGTTCAAAGTTTTTCCAGTATGTTTCGCTGTCTAAACCAGAACCTGGTAGTGCTTCATTTTCGATGAAATCGTAAAGTTCTTTAGCAATCGCTAACTTGCCTTTTTGAATACGTGCAGTCATTGTCTTTCCTGATATTGCTACTTTTTATACAAGAGATTCTAGTATACCGATTAAAATCTAGCTGAATAGTATTATCACATTGCTAAATACTGAGCATTTTTTCTAATATGAATACCCTCATAAACATATTTGATCTTTCTCAGTTACAAATAGATATCATTCTGCTAAATACCCTAATGACAGTGTATAAAGTTTTCGAAATGTAGAAATTAGACTTAAGTTCAGATTTTCGAGTAAAAATTATGCATTCTAGTTATACACGATCACATTTAGACCAAGATTAAGCCATGTTTAATCAGGCTTGTCGATAATTTAAGTCCCTATTTTTATAAAAAAAGCGCTGGTAAATGACCAGCGCTTTTATTCTTAGTCTCCGTTCACGGAGGCGATTTTCTCAATCTGGCGATGTTCAGAATTCAGGTATTCATCCGACTGCATTTCCAGCAAACGGGAACGGGTCCGTTCAATTTCAAAGGCCAGTTTTTCACCCTGGTAAATATCCACGATATTATCTTCTGAGGTTAAGAGTAACTTGACGCCACGGTCATAAAATTCATCGACCAGATAAATAAAACGGCGCGTTCCATCATTCAGGAAATCGGTCAGGTGTGGCACATTACTCACCAAAACCGTATTATAAATATTGGCGATTTCAATAAAATCAGCCGGACTGCGTGGCTTTAAACACAGTTCAGAAAATTCACACCACAATACATCTTCAGTATGTGACACGGTTTCAACAATACGGTTGTTGATAATAATCGGCTCTTCAGAACAGGTCTGAGTCTGGGTCAAAGCGCTAAAACGTTGAGCAATCCAGTTTTTATGATCATGCGTTAACGGGAATTTAAACAATTGTGCCTGTTTTAGAACCCGTAGACGGTAATCGACTCCGGCATCAACATTTAAGACCACACAGTTTTTCTTGACCAGTTCGATGGTAGGCATAAAACGGTCACGGTGAATGCCGTTCTTATATAAACCGTCCGGTGCGATATTCGAAGTAGCGACCAAGGTGATACCACGTTCAAACAGCTTCTGGAACAGATCGCTCAGGATCATTGCATCCGTCACGTTAGACACAAAAAATTCATCAAAACAGATGATGACCGCTTCTTTATAAATTCGATCCGCCACGATATCTAGCGGATTACGCTGTCCGGATAATTTGTTTAACTCACGATGCACATGCTGCATAAAATGGTGAAAATGCATCCGGGTTTTACGGCGAAACGGAATCGAATCGTAAAACTGATCCATTAACCAAGTTTTTCCACGCCCCACACCACCCCACATGTACACCCCTTTCGGAGATGTCTGACGGCGAAAGCGGCGAAATGCTTTTTTCGATGCCTTAAAACGCTGAATCAATTCCAGCCAGACACGATTCAGTTCATGTACTGCCATTGCCTGTGCTTCATCAGGCATAAACTGTCCCGAAGAGATCGCTTGTGCATAACGTTCTGCAGGAGAAATCGGACTAAAAGCGGTGCTGTGCTGTGAATTAAAATCGGACATAGAATTTCGTACTATTTGGGATCAATTTAATTATAGCGGAGTTTAATCAACACGCTATAACACTTTGGCATAAACTAACTTAGGCTATTTTATATATTGCCGAGGACTTTGCCCAAACCAGCGTTTAAAGGCATGGTTAAAAGCGGCCGGCTCGGAATAGCCTAATAATTCTGCAATCATTTCAATCGAATACTGTTTATATTCAATCAGTCGCAAAGCCTTATCTTTAATAATTTCTTCGCGAATCTGCTTATAACTGGTATCACACTGCTGTAACTGATGCCGCAAGGTTCGTTCCGGAATATTCAACGCCTGTGCCGTTTCAGCCATGCTCGGTATCAGGCCGCTTTGGATTTCCAGATAATCCTGCACACGCTGCACCACAGTCGGCGTCTGCTCATCCTGTTGCAAACGCTCCAGTTCAGCCAGACATTTGGCTTCATAGACAGCAAAAGTGACCGCATCTGCAGAAGGAATTTTAATATCCAACACTGCTTCATCAAACCAGAATGCTGCCCGAGATGCATCAAACTGTACCTGTGTTCCATAATAATCATGATAGACCTTTAAGGTATTCAGATCTTCTGGATAGGCAAATGGCAACTCGATCCGCAAATCAGGTTTGGATAAGCCCATCAATTTGTAGATTTCCCGGATAAACTTAAACGTTCCGGAAATCTCTGCCTGTGCCAGCAACATTCTCAAATGATCATCCTGCTGCTTGGCTCGATAACATAGCGCGCTATGATGCTCGCTTTGCTGCAAGGCCAACTGACCGGTCAAATGCGTCAACTGCTGAAAACGGATCACCTGATTCAATGCATCACGTACCGTAGGACTGGTCACCAGCAACATGAGTAAGGGACCATAACCTGCCAAAGCATAATGCTGGCCAATCAATAATCCCTGTTCAGGTTGGATTTCCTGTCCCACCACCTTAAGCACATCATGTTCCAGACTCGGATGGATCACCGAGCTTGGATCAAAGGCATCTACACGCAGCCCAATGTTTTGCAGTTTCTGATCGACCTCCATGCCAGCCTTGCGCATTCCTTGAATCAAATACATCAGACTGAGAACAGAACGTTTCATAACCATACAAATACAATGTGATTATTCTAGTTGTACTATAAAAATAATGTGTCGGCTATTGCCGTTTAGATCAATTTTCTATCTAATCATCAAGGAGCAAATTACGATAAATATCCAACATTAAAATAAGTAAGGAATTTACTGATGCTAGATTATGCCACCGCTACACGTTCCCATCCCCATACTAAAGTTGCCATTATTGGAGCTAGTTGCGGAGGGATTGCCATGGCAATACGTTTACAACAGCATGGTATTTATGATTTTATTATTCTTGAAAAAGGTAACGATTTTGGCGGAACCTGGCGGGACAATCAGTACCCTGGAGCAGCCTGTGATGTGCAATCACATTTATATTCCTTGTCATTTGCACCGAAAAGCAATTGGTCCAAACGTTATGCGGAAGCACCCGAGATATTTTCTTATATTCAGGATCTGGTGACCGATTATAACCTGCGTGCTTTTTGCCGTTTAAATACCGAAGTACTGGCAGCACATTACCAGGCAGAACGCTGTCTATGGCAATTACAGCTACAGGATCAAAGTATCCTTGAAGCCCAGTTTGTTATATTCGCTTCCGGACCTTTACATATTCCGCAAATCCCAGATATTCTCGGTATTGAGAAATTCCAAGGCAAAGTCTTTCATTCTGCGCAATGGGATCACACTTATGACCCGACTGGCAAAAATGTCGCATCGATTGGAACAGGTGGCAGCGCCATTCAATATATTCCGGAAATTGCCCCGAAATGCAAACAACTGTATGTCATGCAACGTACTGCGGCTTGGGTCATTCCTCGGGATGAACGTGCCTACCCGAATCTTGAAAAGAAACTCTTTAAAAAATATGACTGGTTTAGAAAGCTACACCGTGCCCGCCTGTATTGGTCAAATGAATCGCGTGTGGTACCGATTGTCAAACCGGGCATTATGAAATTCACCCAAAAACTGGCAGAACTATTCATTAAATATGAGGTTAAAAACCCTGAATTGGCCAAGAAACTAACTCCCGATTACATCATGGGCTGCAAACGTATTCTGGTTTCAAATAAATACTTCCCGACGTTTAACCGCCATAATGTGGAACTGGTGACCGAGAAGATTCAGGAACTGACTGAACACAGTATCATTACACAAGATGGAAAAGAGCGGCCGATTGACTGTCTGATTTATGGCACCGGATTCATTACCGATCCACGTATCTATATGAAGAATTTTCAATGTACCGGGCTTGATGGCGTAGAACTGAATGAAATGTGGAAACAAGGTGCTGAAAGCTATTATGGAATTTGCGTGAAAGACTTTCCAAACCTGTTTCAGTTACTGGGGCCAAATACCCTATTGGCACACAATTCTGTCATTTTTATGATTGAGGCACAAGTTGAATATATTTTGCAATTGATGCAACTGGTCGATCAATCCCAAAGCGATGCCATTATGGTTAAAGACCAGGCACAAGATACATTTAATCAGCAGGTGCAACATATGTTTGAAAAGACCGTGTGGCAATCTGGCTGTGTCAACTGGTATCAGCAGGAAGGTGGCAAGAACTTTGCCTTATGGCCAACTTATACCTGGAAATACTGGCTCAAAACCAAAAAGCCAAATGCCACAGATTATCGATTATTGAATAAAGTCGCCTAAAAGCTTTTACCATCTGACATCAAGCGGTGGCATAATTTATAGGTAATTTTTTCAATCCATTAAATTTATGCAATCGCTTTGGCTTATCTTTCAGCTTCTATTCTGTCTAGCACTCGGTTTTGCCATGGCAAAACAAATTCCGCTTTCGATTATTAAAATCTGTTTCAAGCTATTGCCCTATTTTAGCTATGTTTTATTGATTGCAATTGCCTTTGAATTTTCACAATTGGTAGATGAATTGCAGCATCCTCTCCAGATTTTGAGTACGTCGATCAGCATTGCCTTTCTGACCTCGCTCGGTGCTTTTGCATTTTGCTATCTACTATTTAAATGGGCAGGTTATCCTCCCAGTTCCGGTCGGGTATCCGTCGACCTGGTGCTTAAATCCCTACTGAACATGAGCTATGCCTTTTTGGCTCTCGCAGGCGGATATTGTTTACATACGGGCTTGAATCTATTTGATCTATCCGTGCAAATCAGCACCTGGCATTTGTTGCTGGTATTTATGTTCATGATTGGCCTGGATCTGGCTTATTCACCTTTAGATCGTTCCTGGTTAAATTTTAAAATTCTCTTAGTTCCGATTGGTTGTATTTTTGGTTCATTATTTGCAGTCATGCTTTATTCATTCTGGAATACAGACATCAGTCTAAAAGATTTGATCATGCTGTCACAAGGCTATGGATTTTACTCAATGTCAGGTGTTGTCGTAACAGAACTCAGAAATGCAGAACTCGGCAGTATCGCGCTAATGAATGACCTGTTTAGAGAAATTTTTGCCATCTTACTCATGTATTGTATGGGCTGGAGATACCCAAGATCCGCCATTTCCGCAGCGGGTGCAACTGCGATGGATGTGACTCTACCGATGGTTAAACAGGCCTGTGGGCATGATTTTATTCCACATGCCATGGTCAGTGGTTTTATTTTGTCACTGTTAGCACCAGTCATGGTGAGTGTATTGGCAGCGATTTAATTACTTTATCACTTTCTCAATCTCACTAAATTCCTCTTTTATAAAAAGGAACTCTCCTCCCTGATTCAGTTTAAAAGCAGAATTTTAAAACGAAGCACAAGCAAGTAGGCCGAGAGGGCTGACTAAAAACTTAAATCAATATCACTTAAGGCATCGCCTACTGTTTCAATAACATCCGAAGCAAGACTGATGGCATCAGATGCCAAACTGACCACATCGATCCCCGCTGTCCGATCTGCTGAGCTTGCCTGCTGTTGTTGCTATTCTTGTTGCTTAAGCTGTTCTGCCTGTTGAATATTTTGAATCACGTCATTCTGTACTTTTTATAATTGTGGTTCAGATGAAGTCATCATTTTTCCTTTTTATTTTATAACCATTTTTTCAATATATAAAAAAAGCCTTTCGACTGAAAGGCTTTTTGTCATTCAAACCGTATTAAAGCGTTGCCAAAATATCTTTCAAAGTCTGACGCATATTTTTAGACTGGGTAATCGGGCGACCAATTACCAGATGTGTTGAGCCATCTAGCATTGCCTGTTTCGGTGTCACAATACGTTTCTGGTCATCTGCATTCGACCCTTCTGGACGAATGCCGGGTGTCACTAATGCAAAGTCTTTTCCAATCGTTTCACGTAACATTTTCGCTTCTTGAGCTGAGCAAACCACCCCATCTAGACCACTGTCTTTTGTCAGTTGTGCCAGACGTTTTACATGCTCATTTGGCTCAATATCCAGACCAATATCTTTCAAGTCTTCACGGCCCATTGACGTCAATACAGTCACTGCAATCAACTGAGTTTTATAATTACCCGCTTGTAAACGCTCTACACAGGTTTCCATCATCTTGCGGCCACCTGAGGCATGCACATTGACCATCCACACACCCAAATCTGCTGCCGCGCATACTGCCTGTGCTGTTGTATTTGGAATATCATGAAATTTCAGATCCAAAAATACATCAAAGCCTCTATCTTGAAGCGCTTTGACAATGATTGGACCTTCATGGGTAAATAACTCTTTACCAACTTTAAGTCGACACAAGGCAGGATCTAACTGTTCTGCAATGGCTAAGGCATCAAATTGGCTTTTGGCATCTAGTGCGACGATGATACTCAAGAGATTACCCCTTCATATAGGCAAAAAATAAGCCCATTATAATGGGCTTTGATTTTCATTGGTAATATCTAATACAGTTTTTTCATGCCGGGTATGGGCTGCTGCTTCAGCGGCCATTAACTTGGCTGTATTCAACTGTTCCTTACGTAGATGTTCAATGTCTTTACGCAGTCGTTTAATTTCCCAATTCGTCTGAAAAACCCGGAAGATCTGAACGCCCAATAACAGGCCCAAAACGACACCTAAAGATAACGTGAGGAGAAGTAATAATCCCAGGCGCATTGCGGGAACTTGAGTAAATAACAAGTCCACTGACAATTCGGTACCGTTTTGCAAAACCAAAGCTAATGAATAACCAAACAGTACCAATAAAAGAATGACCAGAACGTAACGCATGAACACCCCGCAAAATATTTACAATTATTTTTGTGCAGACTCGTTCACAGCGTCACGAAGTGCCTTGCCTGGTTTAAAGTGCGGAACTGCTTTTGCAGCCACTTCTACTGATTTACCAGTTTTAGGGTTACGACCTACGCGCGGTTCACGGTGATGCAATGCAAAACTACCAAATCCACGAATCTCGATACGGTTGTCAGTTGATAATGCTTCTATCATTTGATCGATCATAATTTTAACGGCTTCTTCCACTAAAGGCTCAGCCAAATGCGGATTTTTTAATGCAATACGCTCTATTAAGTCAGACTTATTAAGTGCTTCAGTAGTCATCTGCGACCTCTTTAATTATCAAGCTACTTGGGATCTATTTCCCGATAATAACCTGTTTAAATACAAAACGGTAGCGCAATAATTAAATACTACGCTACCGTTTACAGTATTTGTATAAAAAGTATTAGTTAAATTACATTAACAATACAATTCAAACGCTTACTTAGTTGCCCATTTGAGCTTTGATCAGGTCACCAATCGTCTTAGGACCATTGTCTTGACCAGCAGGAGCTGTTTTCAAGTTAGCAACTGCTTCTTTCTCTTCAGCTTCGTCTTTCGCTTTGATAGACAAGTTGATTGCGCGAGATTTACGATCTACGTTGATGATCTTCGCTTCAACTTCTTGACCAACTTCAAGGAACTTAGTTGCATCTTCAACGCGATCGCGGTTGATTTCAGATGCTTTCAAAGTCGCTTCAACTTCGTCAGCTAACTTAACAGTAGCGCCTTTAGCGTCAACTGCAGTTACAGTACCTTTAACCAAAGCACCGCGTTCGTTAGCAGCAAGGAAGTCATTGAACGGATCGTTGTTCATTTGCTTGATGCCAAGGCTGATACGGTTGCCTTCAGCGTCTACAGAAAGGATAACCGCTTCAACAGTGTCGCCTTTCTTGTAACGACGAATCGCTTCTTCGCCTTGTTCGTTCCAAGAAATATCAGACAAGTGAACTAGACCGTCGATACCGCCTGGTAAACCGATGAAGATACCGAAGTCAGTGATAGATTTGATCGTACCAGAAACTTTTTCGCCTTTGTCGTGATCTTTAGCAAACTCTTCCCATGGGTTAGCACGAGTTTGTTTGATACCAAGAGAAATACGACGACGTTCTTCATCAACTTCAAGAACCATAACATCAACTTCATCACCAATCTGAACAACTTTAGATGGGTGGATGTTTTTGTTCGTGTGATCCATTTCTGAAACGTGTACTAAACCTTCAACGCCTTCAGCGATTTCAGCGAAACAACCGTAGTCAGTCAGGTTAGTTACGCGCGCTTTAACGATTGAACCTTTAGGGTAACGGTTCATGATCGCTAACCATGGATCTTCGCCAAGCTGTTTAAGACCTAGAGAAACACGGTTACGTTCGCGGTCGAATTTAAGTACTTTAACAGTAACTTCTTGACCCACTTCAACAACTTCTGAAGGGTGCTTGATACGTTTCCAAGCCATGTCAGTGATGTGAAGAAGACCATCAATACCGCCAAGGTCAACGAATGCGCCGTAGTCAGTAAGATTTTTGATCGTACCAGTAACTGTTTGACCTTCTTCAAGCTGAGCAAGAAGAGCTTCACGGTCAGCTGAAGATTCAGCTTCCATAACAGCACGACGTGAAACAACAACGTTGTTACGTTTAGCGTCAAGTTTGATTACTTTGAATTCTAACTCTTTGCCTTCTAGGTGAGTAGTATCACGAATAGGACGAGTATCAACTAAAGAACCTGGAAGGAACGCACGTACTGGACCGATGTCAACAGTGAAACCACCTTTAACTTTACCAGAGATAACACCAGTAACGATTTCGCCGTCTTCAAAGATTTTTTCAAGTTTAGTCCAAGTTTCTGCGCGTTTAGCTTTTTCGCGAGAAAGAACTGTTTGACCCATACCGTTGTCAAGTGCTTCAACAACTACGTCTACAGTGTCGCCAACTTGAACTTCAAGTTCGCGCTGTTCATTTAAGAACTCAGCACGGTCAACAACGCCTTCAGATTTAAGGCCAGTGTCAACAGTTACCCAATCAGAGTCAATGCTTACTACAACGCCCTGGATAACTGCACCCTTTTCAACGTTGAGGTTTAATTCGCTTGCTTCAAAGAGGGCTGCAAAAGATTCGGTCATGATATTTCCGATAAAGTCAGCGGTCTTGGATCAGACAAGGCCGGTTTAATTAAGCATCTACATAGTCCATATAAAACTGATCAAGCTATGCGTTTGCTGATAAAATTGGGTTAATTTGCTAACTGCTGATCCACATAAGTGGTCATCAGCTGGAATACTTCATCGATATTCAAATCTGAACTATCAATAATGTAAGCATCATCCGCAGGCTTGAGTGGAGCGACAGCGCGTTCCGTATCTCGTTTATCGCGAGCGATGATATTAGCTAAAATGTCGCTTATTTTAACATCCAGTCCCATGCCCTGCAACTGCTTTACACGTCTTTGCGCGCGTGATTCAGCCGAGGCCGTCAAATATATTTTTGCCTGAGCATTCGGGAAGATACTTGTCGCCATATCACGTCCGTCTGCTACCAGACCAGGCGCCTGTGCAAAGGCATGCTGACGTGAAACCATCGCTGTTCTAAGCTCAGGAATTGCTGCAACTTTTGAAGCAAACTCTCCTACCCGTTCAGTTCGAATAGTTTGGGACACATCTTCACCATCCAGCCACACCTGCACCCCGGTGTCGGTACTGACAAACTGGATATCTAAATTTGTTGCGATTTGTACGCATTCTGGCAATTTCGTGTCTAGCGAATCCAGCAAATCATGGTGATGCAATGACAAACCCAAAAGGCGGTATAAAGCACCAGAATCCAATAAGTGAAACTGATAATGTGCAGCCAGTTTCGCTGCTAACGTGCCCTTGCCAGACCCACTTGGACCATCAATGGTAATAATTTGAACTGTCATTGCTTTCCCGTTGTTGTTTAAACAGATTTTGCGAGTTTTGTCAGGCCTAGTTTAATCGCTGCCTGTAACTGTGCAAGGATTAATTTACTCACAAAAGGCGCACGTGCCTGCAATTCAATCGTATAAGTTACTAACGTTTTGTCATCAGCCAGTGCTTCAAATTCAATAATGCCTAAATGATGCTTGATCAATGGATTTTTAATAATCTGATATTCGATGCGATTATTTGGCTCGAACAAGGTAATTTGTTCTTTCAGCGGCTTCACTGACCCCATACCCATTGCACGTACTGAACCGAGTCCATCAGGATATTCAGCATCCGCAGAATCCTTGATTCGTTCGACCTGCATCGGTGCGAAGGCAATATTATAGGTGGCATGCTTGGACATCAAATTGAAGACATCATCAAGGGCTGCTGGGAATTCTTTTTTTACTTGGATGCTGTTCATTATTGTTCCTGAAGATTGCAGATATTTGAAAGTGGGAAAATTTTAGCGGATAAAGTAAATTTACTTCTGCGTATTTAATAACTTTTCTTGTAACTTGAATTGTCGTTTCTGCTCGCGACGCAACTTAAAAAATGCACTGAGCTGTTCAGAGCATTGCTGCTGCATGCAGCCTGCCTGGAAAGAAAATACGTGATTATAATAACCGGTTTCAAACAGTTGACGCGCACTCACCAGTGAACCTGCTTTCGCTTCAAATGCGCCAAATACTACCCGTGAAACCCGTGAATGCACCAGCGCACCAACACACATGGTGCACGGCTCTAAAGTCACATAAAGCACTGCATCATCAGGTAAACGATAATTCTGGATATTTTGACAGGCATCACGCAGCGCCACAATCTCGGCATGCGCGGTCGGATCATTTAAAGAAATCGGCGCATTAAAGCCCTGACCAATGATCTGATTCTGACTAACAATAATCGCACCCACCGGAATTTCGCCCTGTGCGGCAGCAAGTGCAGCCTGCGCATAGGCAAGCTGCATCCAGTATTCATCGCTCAATTGTGTTTCGGACATGTAAAACTTAAATCACACCATACTGTTTTAGCAAGGCATTCCAGCTTTCAATATTGGTCACCGGAGGGTTTGCAGACAAAATACCTTTTAAGCTCATATCTGCACCCTTTTTCCATGCAGGAGAAAGGTCTTTATCCACCAGACGTGCGCGCACACCTTCGACAAAGTCATGATGACGGATTTTCCAGTCTGAGATCTGAACTTCCAGTTCGAAAACTTCATTCCAGGAATGTATCTGCTTACCCCATTGCCACAATAGCCAGGTCAAGGCTGCAGTAGTTGGCGAACCTTTTTTCAGGTTTTCACTGGCCTGACGCAACCAGTCACTGCGTGCGTCACTCAGGCCAATAATCGACTCATAATCATGCTCAAAGTTGACACCACGGCAAACACTATGAATCACATCCAGAGAGTTTTGCAACGGTCCCGGGCCGACCGGACGGTGCATACTATTCAGGGTGTCATCAATGGCACGGAAGTCACCTGCAGGATAATGCTCCCAGTCAATATTAATGACTTTATCCAAAACTGAATCACGCTGTGCATCACAAATATGCGTTGCCCAGCCAATCCCGTAAGCGCCCGCAGCAGTCATGATTGAACCGGTCAAGCCGGTAAATAGACCAATCGCACCACGATCTGCCAAGAAGCGGGTTGCACCCACGTCTGGATACAAACCGATATTGATTTCAGGCATTGCCAAACGTGAATATGGCGTCACTAAACGGAAAGGCGCCGCCATAAACAAGCCCAAGCCACCACCCATCACATAACCTTCACCCCAGACTAAAACGGGTTTGGCATAATTATGCAGTAACAGATCGAGTGCATATTCTTGTTCAAAGAATTTATTGGCAGCCGCGACTTCATCATTAATCACTAACTGACGCAGCTTACGCACATCCCCACCCGCACAGAACGCTTTCGGTGTGGTTGAATCCAGCCAGATGGCTTTGACGCTATCATCATGATGAAAGTCCTGAAATACTTCCAGAAGTGCGGAAGCAATCGATTCATCGAGAGCATGCAAAGATTTCGGGCGATTTAAACGAACGATACGCCAACCATTGTGCGCTTCTTCAACAATCAAATCCGGATGATAATGTTTAGTAAGGGGAGAATATTTCATGCGTCCAGCTGCCAATCTATAGGCTCAATGCCATGTTGTTTGAGGTAGTTATTCGATTTTGAAAATACTTTACAACCAAAAAAACCACCACGGTTTGCTGCCAAAGGCGATGGATGTGCTGCCTTTAACACGAGATGCTTGTCTTGATTAATGCGCTGTCCTTTACGCTGTGCGTATGCGCCCCAAAGAATAAAGACAATATGTTCACGCTGTTCATTTAATACATCAATAACGTGATCAGTAAATTCTTCCCAACCGCGCTTTTGATGCGAAGTCGGCTGACCTGCTTCGACGGTCAGTACTGCATTTAACAGAAGCACACCCTGCTCTGCCCAATGCGTCAAGTCACCATGCTTCGGTCTTTCAACCCCAACATCTGCATGTAACTCATGAAAAATATTACGCAAAGATGGTGGTAATGCAACCCCCTTTTGCACGGAAAAGCTTAATCCATGCGCCTGATTTGGGCCATGATAAGGGTCTTGCCCTAAAATCACCACTTTTACCCGATCTAGTGGCGTGGTATTCAAAGCATTAAAAATCAGATGATTGGGAGGATAAATGATTTTATCTGCTTTTTTTTCTTCAACGAGAAATGCTTTTAATTCATCCATTTTTGGACTGAGCAAAAATTCACTCAATCCATATTTCCAGCTTTCATCCAACTGAACTTTATTCAGCTTGGCCAGTTGCTGTTCATTTAAAGACATTCTTCAATCCTAAATCTATGTCAATGGATTTAAAGTCACGCAGACTTTAAATCTGTACCTGTAAATCTACTGTAGGGTTATGAAATGGTGTGCCCTGTTTGAGCTTGGCGAACATGTCCGGATCTGTCCATTCGGCTTGCACCTGTTCAGAGAACTCAAGTTGCTCCAGACTCAAAATTCCCATCTGTTCATTTTGAATATCTTCTAAAAAGCTTTGTGCATAGCCGGTGTCAGTTTCATGCACAATCACAGAATAGACTTCGACATCACCTTCGCCATTTTGAGTCACGGTCGATGCCAGCACTTGCTGTGCCAGAAAGAAGAAAATACGTGAAAACTGCTCTGCTGATGGCGATACCGGCAAAGATACCCAGCGCGCGCTGAAATTCTTGCAGGCCTGAATATATTCCGGGTCGTCATTTTGCCAGAAGCAGATGGCATGATCGAAAGAATCAAAGAAATCCTTAATCACACCTTTAAGCAGACCAAAGTCATAGACCATTTGACCATGATCTAGCTTCGAGGCTTTTAGCAATAACTCGACTTTATAACTATGGCCATGGATCGAACGCTTACAGCGATCTGACGTGCAGTTACGCACAATATGAGCATTCTCAAACTTAAATAACTTACGAATTAACATATGCCGTAATGTCGTCAAAAAATAGGTGAATTAATTTTGATTATAAAGCAAAAGTAAAGCTTTGAGGATTAATTTTGCTGTTTAGCATGATAGGGAAAAGGCATCAGCCCGGCATTTGCGCTTATCCAGCCTGTACAATTCATGAGCTAAAATTAAAATGGCGCCATGCTACGATAGGCTACATAAACCTGTTTGTCCTGACGAACCAGATCACTGCTGAATTGGCGCTTACGCTCACTTAAAACCACTTCGATTCGGGCTTTAAAATAATTGGATTGAACCCCAAGCAGGCTGTTAAATAGATTACGCTTATCCGCATCAACCTGAGCGAAAGGCTCGAGTGACCACAAATCAGATACATTGGAAAAATACTCCAAATTGGCCTGACGCTGATCCAGCAATTGCTGCACCGCATTCACATCCAGCTTTTCATCTATACTCGCCAAAAGAAAAGCTGAAGCCGTATTAATATTGACCGGACTCTCCTGCACCGGTGAAGTACTCAGATAAGGTGCTATCAACTTATATTTATTCTCTTCAAAACCGCGTACCAGCTTTAATTCTTCCACACTATGAAACTTTGCATTCGGTGGCAAAGCAGCATTTGGCAAGCCTTGATAATAGTTAGATTCGGCGCCCATGCCCCCACTGACCAGCTCGTCTGCATCCTGCCAGTCAATGACTGCTTCACTCAGCTGTTCCGGCAAACCGGCACGTTTTAGAATCAACTCAAACCATGCCTTGGCATTTTCATTGACTGTGCCTTCGGCGGTGATCAGGCTATTTAAATTAAACTTGCCTGATTCATCCTGCACAATTCCGGAGACATAACCATCATCTACCGGAAAAGCCGGCATGGGCTGCGCCCAGGTTTCCTGCAGATGATCGACCTCTGCAGCATTTTCAGCATCATTGACCAGCAATTCAGAAAAAAAGGCCTCGGCACTTTTGGCATACATAAGGGACTGGTTTTGTCGCATCAAATAGGCAGTGCTTTCAGCAGTTGCAGCCTGACGTTGGGCAATCGTAGCCGCCAAAATAGTCGCTAGCGCTACCATCACCAGAATGGTAATCAGTGCAATGCCCTGCTGCTGCTTGATCATGATCGCTTTATTCATTTTCATTTCTTATTATTCTGCGCTGGGTTGACCGGTGTTCTGAGTATCAAGCAAAAAGTCAGTATTTAATAAACTAAACATCCATTCATAACTGACGCCATTCACAGTTAAATTGATTTTAATCCCTTTAGGCAAACGCTGTTTATGCTCTAACTGATTCAGATCAGCAGAAGTATCCGGCCATTGCGTGAGTTCATTCGGATTAAGTACGACGATCTGGAATTGTTCCACTTCCGACAATAAAAAACTGGATTCGGGCTGATCTTGACCGGTCTGATTCAGATTCCGGTATTTCAAGCGATAAAGTTTCTGTTCATCGGCTCGATACTGATATTCAATGCGTTCATCTGGGGAAATTCCTTCTTCCAAAGGGTCAGTTACCCCAGTTTTACTGAAATTAAAGCGTCCGTTCTGCAGCACCAAAGCCGGCTGAATATCACCATTAATGTTGGCCGTTAAGGGTACTGCCTGTACGGTATCTCGCAGAATCTGCTGATAGGTTTGCTGTAGCTGACCTAAACGCTGCTCATGAATCACATTCTGATCTTTGGTTTTAACAATATAATCAAAAACTTTCCAACCTAAAGCAGACAGCACCGCAAAGATCGCAATTGCGACCATTAATTCAACCAGGGTAAATCCTTTAGGCTTCATGGAGTATTGTTCATGCGATGATTAAAGAACATCAGGCTGCTGATGCCAGATTCAACCTGACCACTGTCCTGATTAACCAGACTCACCTGCAATTCGATTCGCTGCACATTCGGACTGACCGTCGGTTCGCTGCGCTTGTCAATCTGCCAAGTTTCACCTTGCTGGGTCAGCTGCTTAGAAGCTGTACCCTCCATCCATTCCTGATTGATTTCCATTTGTGCCACTTCATTTAAGGCAACAAACTGCGCTTTGGTACGTAGAATGGCATTCGAGGTCGACTGGGTATATTGCATTGCGACTTTGGTCAAGGTCATGGCTGCGGTCGCAAAAATTGCCAAGGCCACCATGACTTCCAACAAGGTAAAACCTGAGCGAGGATAAACGAAACAACGTTTCGTCCGAGCGCAAGATAACGAACTCTGTTCAGAGTGCACACGATTAAGCCGAGTAATACTCGGCCTGATAGCACCAAATCCAGTATTCTGCTTGAAATATCTAGATTTCATTGATTTTACCCAGATGATCAATCTCAATCGCAGCACCCACTTCACGGTCTTCTAAAAAGAACTGAATCCGCACCGGCTTGACTTCACCATTGCCGAGCCAGATCAATTGAGGTGAATTTG
Organism: Acinetobacter sp. WY4; assembly: GCF_018438165.1. Lineage (GTDB taxonomy): Bacteria > Pseudomonadota > Gammaproteobacteria > Pseudomonadales > Moraxellaceae > Acinetobacter. The sequence continues at coordinate 803,308 of NZ_CP053947.1, forward strand.
CCTGAGTCAGGTCACGGTTTTGTGCCCTGGCGTAACGCTGCTGTTCCAGTGCCTGAATCTGAAAGGAAACATGATCAGGCAAACTACGCAATTTAAAATCTACATAACTTTGCCATTTCTCATTTTGCAGGTTCTGTTCAGTCTGCGCTGCTGAACGATATTCTATAATTCCATAGCGAAATGGCGTGACATCTGTCGCTGATTGAACGTCAAGCGCAAGTATTCTGGACTGGTCATTGGCCTCGCGTAGCACCCGTTGTAAGTCCACCAATAAAATTTCACGCGCCTGCATCGCTTTGCGCTGATCGACACCACTAGTATTGAGCAGCACTAGTGACGCCATAATCCCCATAATCACAATCACCACCATCAATTCGATTAAGGTAAAGCCACGAACTGCACTGTGAGGTGATCTAATCATAGGACGACCTTAGGCAAACTGCTCTGCAGAATGAACCTGCTTAGGCAAAGCTAGTGCCTGATCGATATAGGCCACACGTAAGGTATCGCGCGAACCCAAATAACGCTGATAGAAACTGGAATTGAGAATTGCCGCAGCACCATGGGTCAGCGACCAGATCGAAGCCAGATAATCACGTACCGACATGCGGCTGTTGATCGAAGCCAGATAACTTTCTGTCATACGGATAATCAGGCGTAAACGCTGTTTGCGCACCTGATAAAGTTCGCTAAACAGGTGTTGGATTCCAACACCTGTCGTCGACAGACGTTCTTCAATCTGGTGAAACAGCACGGTACGCTCAGGATGATGCAAATGATGCAGCATAAAGAAGGCCAGATGTTCAGGAAAGGCTTTATCACTATCCTGAATCATTTCCAGCAACATGCGCTCATTACGGATAATCAGCAGCATGTATAGTTCATCTTTACTCTGGAAATGTTTATAAAGTGTCCCTTTGGCCAGATCAAGCTCGGCAGCAAGCGCATCTAGCGTCATTCCTGCTTCACCATTTTCCAACAGGAGCTGTTCTGCAACTTGAAAAATCAAGGTTTCTCTTGCTCGAAACTGAGCCTGACGATCCATCTTCACCCTATAAACTCTCTTTGTACTTTATATAACTTTATTTACTTTAAATTCAGAAGATTTTCAAAGTTCTGCTTTGTGATAAAAGCCATTTCTTCTAGCGACTTATCATATACATCGCAAAGCGCTTTGGCTACATAAGGAACGTATTTAGGCTCATTAGATTTGCCACGATACGGCATTGGCGCAAGATAAGGACTATCGGTTTCAATCAGCACACGATCCAGCGGAACCTGTTTTGCGACATCACGCAGATCCTGCGCATTTTTAAATGAAACAATGCCGGAAAATGACACATAATAGCCGCAATCCAGTACTGCTTTAGCGGTTTCCCAGTCCTCGGTAAAACAATGCAGGATGCCATGCGTAGATTTTTCCGCGCGAATAATATCGACGGTATCATGCTTGGCGGAACGGGTATGAACGACTACAGGTTTTTTGGTGATTTGTGACGCATGGATATGCCGGGCAAAGCAGGCCTTTTGCTCTGCGATAAAATCGGTACTGTGATAATAATCCAGACCGGTTTCACCGAGCGCCCAGACTTTTTCCGGTTGCGCCAGCTCGACCAGATATTCAGTCGTGGCACGCGCCATGGTTGCAGCATCTTCACAAGGATGTACGCCAACGGTATAGCCGACATCTGCATGACGCGCGGCAATTTTGGCCAGCTCGATATGATCATCCAGATCGACCGAGATACTCATGAATTTGGAAACACCGGCTTCACGAGCCTGAGCCAATGCTTGGTCCAGATCACCATGATATGGTGTCAAATCAAGCAGGGTTAAATGACAATGAGTATCTACAAACACGATGCGTTCCTACCAAGGGTAAATTAACTACATAGTGTAACTTTTACGTCCTTCAGATTTAAGACCCGCAACCAGACGATCTGCTTCATTTTTGAAATAAACGCCTTTTTCACCGCTTAACTGGATGCCAAAGCCTTGGGGCTTGATGCCATTCTGCTTTTGCGAGACCCAGATGACTTTACCAGTTAAAGGAATTTTCTGGGTCTGGTCAGGCAAAGTTGTCAATACAAAAACTTCTTCGCCCAGTTTGACCGGCTGCTTGGAAGGAATAAAAAGCCCACCACCCACAACATAAGGCATATAGCTGGCAAACAGTGTTTCGATGTCAGGAATATTGGCCTGAATAATACCGCCCATACGTGGTTGCATGTGATTTCCCCTTAATTAAAGATTCATCAGCTTGATAAACAATTCATCAATAACCAGATTGCTTTGGACATTCTGCTCGAGGTATTGCTTGGCTTGCTGAAAATACTCATAAATTTTAAAAAGTGCTTCTAATGAATATTGTTCGGCAAGCACATTGAATTCAAGGTCAATGTTTTTCACCGTCTGATTTAGCTTGACACAAATTAAATCGGACAACAAGTATTCAAACATTTGAGCAAAGTCACTAAAATTTAGGTTTTTATTCCATTTGGTCGCAATTGCCATCGGCATATTTTTTTGCATGACCAGTTTTTGCCAGTCTTGCAGGAATTCCTGACGTAGTGGCAGCCAGGCACTTTGTGCAACCTCTAGTGCCTGTAACGGCATCTGATTGGACAGGTTCATCAATAACTGTTGTTGGCTAGCACCTGCATCTGGGAGCTGATTCTGGACATAATCGCTAAATTGTTCTGCGGAAATCCGGTCCAAAGCAAAATGCTGCAAACGACTGCGTATAGTCGCGGGCAATTTTAAATAATGATTCGCCAGTAAAATAATGACCGTATTATCACCGGGTTCTTCCAGTGTTTTGAGTAAGGCATTGGCAGAGGCAATATTCAAGGCTTCTGCCGGCTCAATCACAATCACGCGCCAGCCATCTACAGTCTGTTGCACAAAAGGCAGCAGATCGCGAATCTTCTCGATCTTGATTTTGGCATTCTGTTTTTTATTGTCGTCATCGGTACTGATATGCACATAGTTGGGATGGGTGTCTGCCTTTAACCATTGACAGCTACTGCATTCACCACATGGCCCGGCAGGCTGACGATTCAGGCATAACACCCAAGCCAGAAACTGTTGGGTAAACGCTTCTTTACCACAGCCTTTTTTTCCATAAAACAATAAACCATGTCCAAGCTTGGGAAAGCGCCCGGTCAGGGTTTCCCAAACCTGTTGCTGCCATGGATAGATATGTGCATTGACATCAAAAGGCATGTATTTGACTCTTCTTAGGCAAAATGGGAAAGATCCATCTGATTCAGGCGATCCAGATCTTCCTGAGTATCTACCCCTGGCGGCAAATTGGCTTCAGCCACCGCAATGGCAATACGGTGTCCATTTTCCAGTACCCGTAACTGTTCTAGAGATTCCAGTTTCTCCAGCACACCCATTTCCCAGGTCACATATTCTTGCAACAGTTTTACCCGATAGGCATATAGACCTAAATGACGATAGGCCTGATCATGCAGCTTCGGTTCAGCGAGTTTCGCGCCATCACGGTCATAAGGAATGGTAGCACGGCTAAAATACAGTGCCTGCTGCTGTTTTGACATTACGACTTTTACAATGCTGTCGCGTTTGAATTCATCCAGTTGATGGATCGGCTCACATAGCGTCGACATGGAAGATTCAGGCTGATCTTCCAAGAGTTGAGCAACCTGTTTTACCAGTTGCGCCGGCAGTAAAGGTTCATCCCCCTGTACATTGACAATGATGTCATCACTGGCCCAGCCTTTAGTTCGAGCCACTTCACTCAAGCGGTCTGTGCCTGAAGGATGATCCGCTGAGGTAATCACCACATCAATGCCTTCAGCACGGCAAACGGCTGCAATACGCTCATCATCAGTTGCCACACACAGATCGTCAAAACCTTGCACTTTTTTGGCTTGGTCCACTACCCGCAGAATCATGGGACGACCATGAATGTCCAGCAAAGGTTTACCCGGTAAACGTGAACTGGCGAAACGTGCAGGAATAACAATGTGTTTCATAATGAATGAGCCTTAAGAAATTTGAATACCGTATTGTTGTAACTGTTGCTGCAAGACTGTATAGCAGGCTGGCGATAGGACTGCATCGACTGGCACCACCCAGATATCCTGTTTAAAATCTGGATATTGTTTAAGTAGCGCCATAATTTTTACTGCGTCTTTTTCAGTGGTAATAATCGGATTGTTATCATCGAACTGTAAATCTTCAATGTCATAGTCATGATGGTCTGGAAACTCATGACACTGAAATTGTTCTATGCCTAAATTTTGCAAGGTCTGATAAAACCGCTGTGGAAAGCCAATGCCGACTACCGCATAAAAAGCCGCTTGAGGATTAAAGATTTTAGTGCCGTCCTGATTGAGCAAATAAGGCTGTGATGCAGCCAGATGCATATTCAGTTCAGAACCTGGATGGGCTGCATGCTCAATTACGGTTCCCGTTTTCAAACGGGTCACTGGTTCACGTAGATAACCTTCTGGAAGCAGTTTCTGATTGCCTAGACCGCGATTATTATCCAGCACAATCCACTCAATCTGGCGGTTCAAGGCCCAGTGCTGTAATCCATCATCACAGATAATCAGATCCAGCTCATGTCTGTGCAGCAATAGCTCGATACTTTTCTGCCGGTTGGGGCCAACTGCCATCGGCACGCCTGTTGCCTGCACAATCAAGGCAGGCTCATCTCCGACAATCTCCGGCAAGGTATTAAAGTCGACATAGGCCGGAAATGGACCTTGGCCGCCATAGCCTCGACTGATCACGCCTACACGAACATTTTTCTCGGTTAAATAATCCACCAGATGAATCAACAAAGGTGTTTTACCGCTACCACCGACCGTGATATTGCCAATTACCATAACGGGAATCGGTGCACTATAACTTTTCTTAATGCCTTTTTGATAAAGCCAGTGATTGCTGACAAAACCCAGGCGATACAACCATGACAAAGGACGCAGCACCACCAGCCACTTTGCCTGTGCATTCCAAGCATCCTGAATGATTTGTGCTAATGCCATGAGTTACTGTTCCTCAAAGTTACGCTGATGCAACTGATAATAAGCACCATGTAGCGCAATCAGTTCGGCATGACTGCCCTGCTCAACAATACGGCCCTGATCCATAACCACAATACGATCCGCGTTTTCAATCGTCGATAGACGATGTGCAATTACGATGGTCGTACGGTCCTGCATGGCTTTATCAAAGGCACGCTGAATAAAGTATTCCGACTCGTTATCCAGCGCACTGGTCGCTTCATCCAGAATCAGGATAGAGGCATTTTTCAAAATTGCGCGTGCGATCGCGATGCGCTGACGCTGGCCACCAGACAGGTTTAAACCCTGGGCACCCAGCTGAGTATCATAACCTTGCGGCAATGCCATAATAAAATCATGCGCATAGGCTGCCTTTGCTGCCGCGATAATATCTTCATCGGAGGCACCTTCAAGCTGACCATAAGCAATATTTTCCCGCACAGTTCGGTTAAACAGTACTACTTGCTGGTTCACCATGGCAATTTGGGTTCGCAAGGCGGTAATTTCAAAATCTTCAATCGGTTTCTGATCCAGCAAGATCTGCCCAGAAGTTGCATCCTGATAACGCACCAGCAGATTCACCAGAGAACTTTTTCCTGCACCAGAACGTCCTACCAGCGCTACTGTTTCACAGGCCTTGACCTGCAAATTAAAGTCATGAATAGCATGATGGCCATCATCATAAATCAAGTTAACATCTTTAAACTCGATATCGCCTTTTAGGCTATCAGTCAACGTCCCGGTATTTTTTTCCTCAGGCATATCCAGCAATTCAAATACTGAATGTGCTGCGGCCATACCCCGTTGAATCTTTTCATTGATATCCGTCAAGGCTTTGATTGGTCTTGCCAGCATACCCGCCGCAGTAATATAAGCAACAAATTCACCGGCAGAGGTGTCACCCAAGATTTGTGGGCGCAAGGCAATAAACATCACGATACTCAGTGAAATGGACATGATCAACTGAACGACAGGACTATTCAACTGTTGCACAGCGACCATTTTCAAGCCACGACGCAAGTTTTCAAGCGAGTTCTGTTTAAAGCGTTCCTGCTCAGAACTTTGCCCGCCAAAACCCTTGACGATCAGGTTGGCATTCACCGTTTCCTGCACTACATGGTTCACATCACCCATGGTGTCTTGTACTTGTTGCGATAATTTACGCATCCGTCTTGCAGCTTTACTGATAATAAAACCTATGACGGGTGCAAAAATCAGGATACACATGGTCAGACGCCAGTTGGTATACAACAGGTAGCCTAATAATGCCAGGGTGATCAAACCTTGTTGCAACAAGGTTCTTAGGGCTTCAGTTGAAGCAGCGGTTAGCTGTTCAACGTTATACATGATTTTGGCAGTAATATGCCCGCTGGTATTGTCCAGATAATACTGGGAAGGTAAACGCAGCAATTTTGCAAAAACTTCCTGACGGATATTGAATACCAGATTCCGGGAAATTACCGCAGTAAAATATCCACCCATGAACAAACCCAAGCCCCGGAAGAACATGAGTATGACCACTAAAAACGGGAAAAGTGATGTGAAACTCTGGTCTTTATTTTGAATCGCCTCAATAATATATTCCAGTAATTTAGCGACAGAAACTTCCGTAGCCGCATTAATAGAAAAACCCAACAGGACAAGCAATGCAATGCCCCAAAACGGTTTTAAATAACTTAAAAGGCGAAGATAGACCTTAAAATCGTGCTTCACTAATAACCTCGGGTGGGTACTTTGGTACTGATATTAATATTTACAAATCCGAGCTGACCGGCCACGTCCATGACACGAATCACGTCCTGATGGCTGGCTTTTGCGTCAGCTGCAATGACAAACATTAAATCACGGCGTTCATTAGAAATCTGTTTAATTGCAGTATTTAAATCCGCGACTTCCTTACTGGCCAAGGATTGACCATTGACTGCGTAATGACCATTGGCATCCACAATCACTTCGACTTTTTGATCATAGCTTTTAGGCGGTACACCCTGCGCATCAGGCAAGGTCAGATTCATTCGGCTCATTTGGCTAAAAGTCGTCGATAACAGCAAAAAGACCAGAATAAACAGCAGACAATCAATCATCGGTGTCAGATTAATATGTACATCTTCCACCTGGTTGCGTTTGAATTTCATCATCCGCCTCCTAGCTGGCTTTTTGCATGTCTTGGTCTATGTCTGCATGATTGCGATAAAAAAGATCCGCATGAAACAAAGTCGCTTGCTGTTCAAGTTCAGCCACATATTCCTGAACCAAGCGCTGGAAATAACGGTGAGCAAACAGTGCAGGAATTGCAATCAGCATACCGGCTGCCGTGGTAATTAAAGCCTTGGAAATACCCGGCATCATCAATACCGGATCACTCCCGGTCCCCACATCGATCATCAGGAAAGATTCAATAATCCCAAGTACAGTTCCCAATAAACCGAGTAAAGGTGCAACTGCACTTAAAGTTCCCAGAAAATTAATATTTTTTTCCAGATAACCGATTTCCTGTGATGCCACCACCTCCATCTGCGCACGCGCATACTGCTCACCTTGCGGCTTACTAGTATAGCCCGCAGCCAATACCCGGCCCAAAGTGCTTTGCTTTAAGGCCGCACTTTGATTCATTTTTTGCATGACTTGTGCTGTATTTTGAGAAGGCCCTATCAACAGGATCAACGGCAGTACTGCATTCTTTTTCAGGCGAATCAGACGCTCGATCGAAATCGCCAGCATAAAAATAGAACACAAGACCAGTGGCAGCATGAGCCACCCACCTGCTTTAACCAATTCCCACATCTAATTTATTCCCCAATAAAAAAAATATATAAATTATTCATCTTCTAAAATAGAAAGAATGCCATCCAGCTCTTCTAAAGAGTGATAGCTAATAACCAGTTTCCCTTTACCTTGCTTGTTATAGTCAATTTTAACATCTGCACTGAAACGCTCTGAAAGGCGCTGAGTCAATTGCTGAATATCCGGTGCTACGGCTTCTTTTACTTTTTCTTGTTTAGGTGTATTGAAATCACGGACTAACTGCTCGGTTTGACGCACAGACAGACTTTTTTCAATTACGATATCTACAACTTTGAGCTGATCTTTAGCTTTTAAGGTTAAGATCGCACGTGCATGCCCCATATCCAGCAAACCTTGTTGCATAAAGTCTTTCACTTCTTCAGCCAAGCTGAGCAGGCGAAGTAGGTTACTCACTGTCGTACGCGCTTTACCAACGGTATCTGCAATCTCCTGATGGCTTAAACCAAATTCTTCATGGAAACGCTGTAAGGCCAGCGCCTGATCAATCGGATTCAGATCTTGACGCTGAATGTTTTCAATCAGCGCCAGTGCAATGGCAACCTGATCATTCAGATCCCGTACAATCGCAGGAATTTCGGTTAAACCCGCTAACTGTGCCGCACGCCAGCGACGCTCACCTGCAATAATTTCATACGGATAGCGCTCATCGTCAACCGGTCGGATCACGATTGGCTGCATGATGCCATGCTTTTCAATCGATGCCGCCAGTTCTTGCAAATCCTGCTCGTTAATATAACGGCGTGGCTGGTATTCACCGCGCTTGAGCAAGTTTACATCGATCTGTTTTAGCTGACCATGATCAATGCCTTGGGCTTCCATCTGTAATTTTTCTTTTTGAATTGATCCCAGCAAGGCATCCAAGCCACGACCTTTGGCGAGTCCACGTTTCTTGACGGTCATGCTTTACTTCCTTTTTTCACTTTGCTTTTCTTTAATACTTCAGCTGCCAGATTTAAGTAAGCAACTGCACCCTTTGAGCTTTTTTCAAAATAAATCACCGGCAAACCGTGTGCTGGCGCTTCAGCCAGACGGATATTCCGTGGAATCACGGTTTCATACAGCTTTTTACCGAAATATTGTTCTAATTCTTCAGAGACATCACGGGTCAAGGCATTGCGTGCATCGTACATCGTACGTAATACACCAACAATTTGCAGGTCTGGATTCAATGCTTGCTGAATCCGGTCAATCGTCTGGGTTAAATCCGCCAGACCTTCCAGTGCATAGTATTCACATTGCATCGGAATCAGCACACCATCCACGGCTGCCAACGCATTCACTGTAATCAGGCTAAGACTCGGCGCACAGTCAACAATGATATAGTCGAACGAACCTTCAATTTCCTGCAATGCATCACGCAAAATGAACTCGCGCCCTTCCTGCTCTGCAATCGCAAGCTCAACCCCAGCCAGATCACGGTTTGCCCCAAGAACCTTGTAACCCACTTCCGCCTTAGAGATCGCCGTTTCAATCGGCACTTCACCCAGCAGTACATCAGTGACCGAATAAAGCAGATCATTCTTCTGAATGCCAGACCCCATGGTCGCATTGCCTTGCGAATCCATATCGACCAGCAAAACACGTTTTTTTAACACAGCTAAAGATGCCGCCAAATTTACTGCGGTTGTGGTTTTACCTACACCACCTTTTTGGTTTGCAATCGCAATAATTTGTGCCATGTTGCCCCCAATCCCTTTAAAAATCTTAAATACGTTTTAATAGAAGTAAATGACGCTGTTCGTCTAAGCGCGGAACTTTAAGTTCAATAATCTCACAACTAAATTCATTTTTTAAAGTAGCAACTTCATCTTCAGGAATTAAGCCTTTCATTGAGGCAATAATCGTTTGTTCGTGCATATATGGCTTAGAAGCATCGACAAAGTCTGTTAATGATGCAAAGGCACGACTGGTAATCACATCAAATTGACCCAGCTCATTGATGCTGTCTTCGTTTTCTACACGCGTTTGCACAGCAATAACATTTTTAAGTTTTAAGTCAGCAATAAACTGTTTGAGGAAACGAATTTTTTTACCGTTAGAATCCAGTAATACACATTCACGCTCAGGCTGACATAAAGCAATGATCATGCCCGGCATACCACCACCGGTACCGATATCCAGTAATCGACCCGCTGGCAAGTCCTTTAAAATACTTAAACTGTCGAGCAGATGCTTGACTAGCATTTCCTTAGGATCACGGATTGCAGTCAAATTGTATGCTTTGTTCCACAGCACCAAAGCATCCTGATACTTGAGTAATAAATTTAAAGCTTCATCAGATAGCTCTAAACCCAAAGCCTGGCTACCCTGCTTTAGTTCTTGAAAAAACATGTGCATAAACAATCTACGCTCGAAAAAGTTAGGTGGAAGTATACCGTTTTCTCTATATTGGCACAGTAGGCAGTGCTTAGCGAATATTCACTTAAGCAAACTTCCCTTCACGGATCGCCGTATCCAGTGCCGTTAAACGCTCTGGGGTTCCCACATCAACCCAAATACCTGCCAGTTTAGAAGCTGCAACCTGCTGATTCTGCATTGCTGCTTTTAGCAACGGAGCCAAAGGACGTTTGCCAGTCTCTAAGACTTGGAACATCTTCGGATCAAGTACGGATACACCACTAAAAGTCAGGTTCTCACCTCCGACTTGCTGATCAAAGGTATAAGCTTTACCTTCTGCAAGCGTGAAATCACCCTCTGGGTGTTGTTCAGGGTTCTGCACAAGTACGAGATGCGCCAAATTATCCTTTAGATCAATATCCAGTAAAGGTGCAAAATCCATCGTGGTCCAGACATCACCATTTAACAGAATAAAAGGTTCATCACCGAGTAGCGGCAAGGCATTAATGATTCCACCAGCGGTTTCCAGACCTTCACCCTCATGTGACCAAAGGATGTTAATGCCAAATCGTGAACCATCGCCCAAAGCTTCTGCGAGTTTTTCACCGAGCCAAGCCGTATTGATGACAATTTCAGTAACACCGATCGCAGCCAGTTTCTCTATATGCCAGACAATTAAGGGCTTGCCCCCAACTTCCAGCAAAGGCTTTGGCGTATGCAGCGTTAGCGGCCGCATACGATTACCGAGTCCTGCGGCCAAAATCATCGCTTTCATTCAGGCAGCCACCTCATATGAGCCATATTTAGCTTCAAATGCAGGCATCACTCTGTCACGCATAAACTGCATGAATGGCTCTAGTTCTGCATAAGCCTTAGATTCTTCAAGCAGATACCACATCACACGTGGTAAATCTTTCAGATAACCCGACTTGCCATCACGTTCAAACAGACGCACAAAAATACCTAAAATCTTGATATGACGCTGAATCGCCATCATGTCGGCGTCTTTTTTAAACTGTTCAAAGTCACGCTCTTCTTTAGCAGATGCTGGCAACAAGTCATAAAAGTTTTTGAACCAGCGATACACACGATCGGCATTCCACTGTACATAGGCATCACGGGTAATCGAGATCAAGTCATAAGTATCCGCACCAATCACAGCATCCTGAAAATCAATCACACCGAGTTCGGTTTCATTGTCGATTTTCATCAAGTTACGACTATGGAAATCCCGATGTACAATGACCTGAGGTTGTGCCAAAGCGGCATTGGCCAGAATTGCAAAGGTACGCTTGATCAAGGCGCTTTCTGATTCAGTCGGTTGAACCTTTAACGCTGGCAACATCCAGTCAGTCAGTAATTCCATTTCTGAGATCAGTTTTTCATAAGAATATGCCGGGAAATATCCTTCTCCAGCGATCGATTGCAGCTGAATCAGCTGTTTAAAACTTTGCTCATAATAGGCATCTACAGTCTCGTCATTCAGCAGATTCGACAGCAATACATCACCAAAGTCTTCGAGCAGTAAAAAGCCATTTTCCAGGTCTTTTGCCACGATATGCGGAACACGTACGCCATGTGCATCAAAAAAATCATCTATCGTCACAAAAGGCACACAATCTTCTTTTTCTGGTGGTGCATCCATCAGCATAAATGTTTTATTATTCAGTTTGATTCGTGCATAACGACGAAAGCTGGCATCACCTGCTAAAAAATGAGTTTCAAATTGATCTGAACCGAGTACAGAGGCAATCCAAGATTGTATCAATTGTTCGCGTTGTGTATTCATTTGCAATTAATTCTAATACAGGCTGAGTTTTTAAAGTGCTAAGTGTAGCTACTTATCAACTTTTTCTCTATGATGCGACAATAATTAATTGCGATAAAAGCATGATTGGTTAATGAGACAAATGAAGCATCACTTTAAAATAAATCCTCTAGCGACTGCGATCTTAACCCTTTTATGTGGCAGCTCAGCCTCCGGCTATGCTGCATCAAATGTCTCGTCCGATGTAAATGCAGAACAACTCAAACAGCGCATAAATGAGACCTATCCAGGTGAAGCATTCTTTTCGCAATACTATGTCGACAAATCCTCAGCTGAGGCACAGCAGCGGCAGGAAAAATACTTAAGTTCAGCTTATTGTGAAGGCACCTGGGTGACCCCGATTGCTCCAGATGCAGCAACCGTTGCGCCAGATCAGGCTACATCCACCATTACTGCAGATTATGGTCACTACAATCCAGCAGGTGACTCTTATTTAGAAGGCAATGTCATCATTGACCAGCAAGGTCGCCAGATTCGTGCTGAACGCGTAACGATTGATCAAACCCAGACCTATGCCAAAGCAGAAGGTCGGGTACAACTTGCTCAGGGTGGCCTGCTCTCACAAAGTGATGATATTAATTATAATTTAAAGACCCAAGAAGGCGACCTGAATAACAGCTTCTATATTGCCGAGCAGCAACATGCGCATGGTCGGGCAGAAAAGATCGCCAGAACCTCGACCGAGACGGTAGAACTGGAAAATGCGACCTATACCACCTGTCCACCTGAGCAAAAACCGACTTGGAAAATCCAGGCAGAAAAGATCAAGCTGAATCAGGAAACCGGACGGGGTGAAACCCGGAATACCAAGTTGTATGTTAAAGATGTTCCGGTTTTAGCGGTTCCCTATTTCAACTTCCCGATTGATGACCGCCGCACTACCGGTATTCTGACGCCGACATTTGGCTTTACCAATGATGGTGGTCTGGAACTGGGTGTTCCGGTTTACCTGAATTTAGCACCACAATATGATGCGACAATTACGCCGCGTTATATTGGCGATCGTGGGGTAATGCTGGATGGCGAGTTCCGTTATCTGACTGAGAATTATGGTGAAGGCCGTATTTGGGGAGGTTATTTACCTTCCGATGAAAGCTATAGCGACGAAGACCGTAAAAGCCTGCATTTCTTACATAACTGGCAGATCAATAATCAGCTTTCCACCAACCTTGAATATAACTACGCTTCAGACAAAGATTACTTTGCCGATCTGGACAATAACCCGAACTCTAAAACTGACCTGAACTTACGCCGTGCCTGGGAAGTCAATTATAAAAATGGTATTCCTGGCTTAAAGGCACAATTCAAAGTCGAAGACTTCCAAACCCTAGATCCAACTGTACTGGATGAAGACCGTCCTTATGCACGTTTGCCACAGCTTTTAGTCAATTACAAAACTGGCAATCCATTGGGATTACAGCTTGAATTTAATAACGATACGGCTTATTTCCAGAAAGACCTGAGAAATTTCGCCGATACTGATCCAACGGGTGAGAAGGTATATCAGCCAAGTGGTACACGGATCTATAACGAGTTTTCCGTGCGTTATAATCATTTTACCCCGTGGTCATTCTTCATTCCTCAGGCGACTGTACGCAACATCAATACTTTCTATGATGAAAAAACCCAAAGCCGTAGCGCGTCTAGTGAAAATAATTCGATTGTGGTGCCACAATTTACACTGGACACCGGCTTAATTTTTGAAAAAGAAGGTACGTATCTACAGACCTTAACGCCTCGTCTGTTCTATGCGTATTCACCTTATGAGAACCAACAGAATCAGCCGAATTTTGATTCAGTCGTCGCTTCGATTAATTATGATCAACTTTTCAGTGCGCGTCGCTTTTATGGTAATGACCGCCTGGAAGACAACAACTTTGCCTCCTTAGGTCTGAGCTATAGCCTATTTAATGAAGAGGGTCTGGAGCGCCTGCGTGCCAGCGTTGGACAGAGCTTTTTCTTTGAAGATCGCCGTGTAACGTTGGAAAATGATGCAGATGAATTCGACCGTGAAAGTCATACTGGCCCTGTAATTCAACTGACCAGCCAGCTGTCAAATAATGTTCACGTTAATCTGAACTCAAGCTGGATGTCGAATGGATCGAATGCCCAACGAGATTTGCAGGTTTATTATACCGGTGAGCAAGGCAATCTTTATAACCTAGGCTATTTCTATCGCAAAGATATTCCGAACCGTCAAAAGAGCTATGATCATGTGGTGGGTTCATTTATTCAGCCGATTGCCAACAACTGGCGTCTGGTTGGACATGCCCAGTTTGACCTCGACAATAGTGTCGCACGGGAATATTTACTTGGCGTGAACTATGAGTCATGCTGTTGGGGAGTTTCTGTTTACGGTCGCTCATATTACAATGACTTAGACGACGTTAATGATTCAAGCGTCAAAGCCAAACGCGCTATTATGGCCGAAGTCAGCCTGAAAGGCTTAGGTGGGTTAAGCAGCAAACTCACCTCATTACTAGAAAATCGTATTCTAGGTTTTAACAATATCAATCAAACTTGGACAGAACGTTAATGAAGACAAAACAGTTAAAACAAATTTTTAAAGCAACCGCACTTGCGCTATGCCTTTCTTCAGCGATGACGACTTTTGCTGTTGCCCAACCTAAAGATGAAGTTGTAGCTGTAGTCGACAATAGTATCATTCTACGTAGTGACCTGGCTCAAGGTGTAGCCGAAATCTCACATCAGCTGCAAAAACAGAAAAAGGCAGTTCCACTACAACAATATCTTGAGCAACAAGCTTTAGAGCAACTGATTATTCGTCAGGCACAGCTTGAACAAGTTAAACGTTATAATATTCGTCCAGATGAAAAAGCTTTAAATGAAGCCGTCCTGAAAGTTGCCCGTGATTCTGGTTCACCGAGTCTGGAAGCATTCCAGCAGAAACTGGATGCCATGGCGCCCAATACCTATGCTTCTTTACGTAACCGTATCGCTGAAGATTTAGCACTGAATCGTTTACGTCAACAAATCGTGACTTCACGTATTCAAATTACAGATCAAGATGTTAAAAACTTCCTAAATACCCCGCAAGGTCAAGCTTTGCTTGGCAGTCAGGTCCATGTACTGCATTTACGGGTAAGCGGTGAAAATGCTGAACAAATTGCAACAAAGGTAAAGCAAGAATTAAATAGCAGCAATGACATTCAGGCGATCAGCAAAAAGTACAGCACTGGCGGCGTTAAAGTCGAAGCTGCTGATATGGGTGTGAGAAACCTGTCAGAAATTCCAGCAGAACTGGCTGCGCGCGTGACCACCCTGCAACCGGGTCAGACGTCTGAACTGATTCCTGTGGCTGATGGTGTACATGTTCTGAAGCTCTTGGAACGTAAAGGTGGTGAACAGAAAGCCTTGGTTCCTCAATATTTAACACGACACATTCTGATTCAACCGTCTGAAGTGGTCAGTCCTGAAAATGCCAAGCAGATGATTGACAGTCTGTATAATCGCCTGAAACAAGGTGAAGATTTTACTGTTTTAGCTTCAACTTTCTCTAATGATACTGGCTCGGCTCGTGATGGCGGAAGTCTTGGTTGGGTTAGCCCAGGTGTGATGGTGCCTGAATTTGAACAGCAAATGAAAAGCACCCCAGTAGGTCAGTTCAGTAAACCGTTTCAATCCCAGTTTGGCTGGCATATTCTGCAAGTGAGTGAAACACGTCAACAAGATATGACACAAGAATATCAAGAACGTATGGCCCGTCAATTACTGGGTGAACGTCAATTTGATGCCGAATTAGACAGCTGGTTACGTGAAACGCGCAATAATGCTTATGTAGAAATCAAAGATCCTCAACTGGATCCTAAACGTAACCGTTAAGCCTTACCAGAATCTTAAAAAGCCAACGACATCTCGTTGGCTTTTTTATTTAAACAGCTTAAAACGTACAGATATAAAAAAACCTCTCATTGAGAGGTTTTTTAATTTTCAAACTCAATTAACGATTGTTTTCATCGTCTGAAGAGTCTTCAAATTTAGTATCGTTGTCAAAACCAGCACCTTGACCACCAAAGCCAGCACCTTGACCACTGAAGCCGCCTTGACCACCAAAACCAGCACCTTGACCACCGAAGCCGCCTTGACCGCCGAAGCCACCGCTTTGACCGCCAAAGCCACCTTGACCGCCGAAGCCACCTTGACCGCCGAAGCCACCTTGACCACCGAAGCCGCCAGCACCTTGACCGCCACCAAAGCCACCTGCAGCACCTTGACCACCGAAGCCCGCACCTTGTGGACCAGCAGGCGCGCCAGCAGGACGTGGATTACGTGCAGGTACTACAGTTGAAATTGCATGCTTATAAACCATTTGGCTTACTGTATTTTTTAATAAAACCACGTATTGGTCAAAAGATTCGATATGACCTTGTAATTTAATACCGTTTACCAGGAAGATAGATACTGGGATACGTTCCTTACGGAGAGAATTCAAGAATGGATCTTGTAAAGTTTGACCTTTAGACATGTTATAACTCCAAAAAAAATTAAAAATCAGCGCAAAAACTATCTCTATTTTTCAATTAAAAATTATAAAAAAGATAGTTCCTAAATTTTGCTTTATCCGTGACAGTTTCGCAAGTCTTCTTGAGCCTGCTGTAGCGTAAAATATGTTGTAAATTTATGCTTTTCTTGCAAAGACCTTAACCACGTATATTGACGTTTTGCAAGTTGTCGTGTCGCAAATAAAGCTTTATCCTCCATTTCCCGTTGCTTTTCCTTGGTTTTATCAGCATTTTTTAAGAATTCCATAGCCTGACGATAACCCACTGAACGCATGGAAGGTAAATTTTCATTAAAATCGTATTTTTCAATTAAATTCACAACTTCATTTAAAAAACCGCTTTTCCACATAATTTCCAGACGTTGTTCAATACGCCCATGTAATTCTAACCGATCTGGCATCAGTGCATAATTATGGAAACTGTAACGATATGGTAAGTTTTTAGGTTGTTCTGCCTGTAGTTTTGTAATCGGCTCACCAGTCAATTTAAAAACTTCCAAGGCTCGAATAATGCGCTGCTTGTCGCTAACCTTGAATTTTTCACCGGCAATCGGATCGACTGCACATAATTCTGCATAAACCGCTTCCCAGCCCTCCTGCTCACCCTTGGCTTCAATCTCTGCCCGGATAGCATAGTCTGCACTTGGTAGGTTATCTGACAAACCTTCAAGCAAGGCCTTAAAATACAGCATGGTTCCGCCAACCAGAATCGGGGTTTTACCACGCACATGAATATCATCAATCAGGCGGCAAGCATCTTCGACAAAGTTGGCTGCAGAATACACTTCAAGTGGACTAATAATATCAATCAGATGATGCGGATAGCGCGCCAGTTCCTCTTTAGAAGGTTTGGCTGTACCAATGTCCATTTCCCGATAAACCAGTGCAGAATCGACCGAAATCAGCTCAAATCCCCCTTGCTCATACAGTTCACATGCCAAAGCGGTTTTACCACTTGCAGTTGGCCCCATTAAATTGATGACCGGCAATTGATTGGACATGTAAAACTACTCTCCTCGAGCAAAAAGTTTATCTAGTTGAGCCAATGGAAAGGCGCGCCAAGTCGGACGACCATGATTACATTGACTGGCAAATTCGGTTTGTTCCATCTGACGCAGCAAGGCATTCATTTCAGACAAACTTAGGATACGATGCGCTCGCACTGCACCATGACAGGCCATGCCTGCCAGAATCTGGTCACGCTTCTGCAATAGACTTTGTGCCTGATCACCCGGATCTAAATCATTCAATAATTCAGGAATCAGGGCATCAAAATCCGCCTTGTGTAGAATAGCCGGCACACCACGTACAATGACTTGCTCATCACCATACTGATCAATTTCCAGACCCAAACGTGCGAGTTGCTCTTTCAGCTCTTCTACCCGCATCGCCTGCATCCGGCTAATGTTTACGACCTTTGGAATCAGTAGTTGCTGTGACGTCCAGAATTCAGGTTTATCCCAGGCTGATTTCATTTGCTGCAAAACAATACGTTCATGCGCCGCATGCATATCGACAATAATCAGACCTTCGGTATTTTGTGCCAGAATGTAGATACCATGTAACTGGGCAATGGCAATGCCCAATGGATGCTCATCCACTTTAGTGTTTACATGTGTCTGAAAAGACTGCTCAGGGCTGAATATTTCGGTTTCCGAACTTTCTCTGAGCGGTGCTAAATAACTTTGCAAGGCATTATTCAGCTGCTGTGAACCAGAATAAGATTTACGGTAATCTTGGGAATAATGCACTGTTTGTGGACCTGAAGATGCAAAATCGGTCAGCACATCTGAAGTTTCATTTTCACTTAAGGCAGATGTCGTTCTCACCACCTGTGGCTGAGAATGCGCAGTCTGATGCAGGCTGAACTGCTCCTGATAACGTGGTTGTGACGTCACAAAATTAGGCTGTTGATCCTGTTTCATCGCCTCGGCCAGATCCGCAGTTGCAGTCTGGAATTGTGCCAGCGTTTCCTTGGCATAATACCGCACAAACTCGTGTACTTCACGTTGATTCAGGAAGCGAATTTCATGCTTGGTCGGATGGACGTTCACATCGATATTTTCTGGATCAACTTCTAAAAACAGTAAATAGGCTGCATGCTGATGGCCATGCAAAATGCCGTCATAGGCCATACGCAAGGCATGGGAAATGGTTTTGTCTTTGATAATCCGGCCATTTACATAGACATACTGCAAATCAGCCTGTGCACGTGCATCTGAAGGATGGCCAAGCCAGCCAGACAAACGCATGTTGATACTGTCTGCATCCATCCAGTAGGCATTTTCAGTAAACTGGCGGCCAAGCAATTGCTGTACCCGCTGAAAACGCAAAGCGCCGCTATCCGCCACGGGTAAATTCAGTTTGATGCTTTCATTATGTTCTAGCACAAAACGGATATCAAAATGCGTCAGTGCCATACGGCGCACAATTTCTTCGATATGACTAAATTCAGTGCCCGGTTTTTTCAGGAATTTACGCCGTGCAGGCACATTAAAAAACAAATCCTGAACCCGGATATGCGTCCCTTTTGAGGCCGCAACAGCCTGAATTTCCTGATGATCAAAAGCCGTGCCATTGACTTCGACCTGATAACCGATGCCCTCGTCACTTTGACTGCTGATCATGGTCAGGCGTGAAACTGCTGCTATCGACGCCAGTGCTTCGCCACGAAAGCCCAGACTGCTAATCGCATACAGCTCATCAGCACTCTGGATTTTGCTGGTGGCATGACGCATCACGGCCAGCGGTAAATCCTCATGATGAATTCCGCGTCCATTGTCGATGATTTCAATTAAAGTACTGCCGCCCTGTTCGACCCGAATGATCAGCTCTGTCGCCCCCGCATCAATCGAGTTTTCCAGTAACTCCTTGACCACAGAAGCCGGACGTTCAATCACCTCACCTGCGGCAATCTGGTTGGCAAGTGCAGGATCAAGGGCACGAATACGGCGCAGACTTAAATCATTCGACATGTGAAAATTGACGCTCCAGAGCCTCTCGTAAAGCAAGATTCGATGAAATCAGGCTTGCAGTACGGGTAAGTTCATCTTCAGATTTTAAAATTTCAATAATCAGGTCAGCTTGCGGAATTTCATCGCCACCTTTGGATGGCCATTCAAACAAAAATAGCGCATTCGGTGTTTCCAGATAATCCCGGATTCCCATCAGTTCCAGTTCATACGGATCATTCAGACGATACAAGTCAAAATGAAAAATATCCTGACCATTAATTTGATAGGGTTCGACCAGTGTATAAGTTGGACTTTTCACTGAACCTTGATGACCCAGCTGTTGCAAATAATAACGTGTTAACGTCGTTTTTCCTGCCCCTAGGTCACCAATCAGATACACGACCCCCGCAGGGAAATTCTCCGCCAGAACCTTGGCTAGTTTTTGGGTATCGTCTTCATGATTTAAAGTGACATTAAATGAATAAGGCATATTACTCACGACATGATGCAAAAGAATAAATATGATAGCATCGCCACGCTTTAAAAGCCTATTCACCCGTGTGAGAAACTGTATTTTTTCACAGCATCTGTTCCTTAAGAGGTTAATCTGCCTGCCATGCAACCAACTGTTGAATTTAACCCGCCCATGCTCAATGGGGTCAGTGCCAGTAAAGTATTTTTGCCAGCCAGTCCGGATGCGTCCCTGACAGTTTTTGCTTATTTATGCACGCAATTTGCGCATATCGCAGCAGATGAATGGCAATCCCGTTTCAACGAGGGTCTGGTCTATGATGCTCAGGGCAATCAATTAAACACAGAAAGTCCATTTCAGGCCAATAGTCACTGTTTTTATTACCGTTTTTTGGCACATGAAGTGCATGTTCCTTTTCAACATCAGATTTTATTTGAAAATGAGCATTTCATGGTGGTCGATAAACCGCATTTTTTGACCATGAGTCCGACCGGACAATATGTGCAGGAAACGCTATTGGTTCGTCTTAAAAAACAAACCGGTAATGAACATTTAACGCCCATTCACCGGCTGGATCGTGAAACGGCAGGTGTAGTTCTGATTTCAAAATGCGTGGAATCGCGTGGTCTGTATCAGCAATTATTTGCTACACGGCAGGTGCAAAAAACCTATCATGCGATTGCAGCTTATCAACCTGATTTAAAATTTCCATTGATCACGCGATTAAGAATGGAAAAGGGACAGCCCTTTTATATCATGCACGTGCTAGACGGAACGCCGAATAGCGAGACGGCGATTGATCTGCTGGAACATAATACAGAATGGGCCAAATACGAGCTAAAACCGCATACTGGCAAGCAGCATCAATTACGGGTGCACTTGAATCATCTGGGTATTCCGATTCAGCACGATCCCTTTTACCCCCAAGTAGTGCACAAGGCGGAAGATGATTTTTCTGCACCTTTAAGTTTATTGGCCAAACATATTCAATTTGTTGATCCGATCACGCAGAAAAGCATGAATTTCAGCTCGCAACTTGAATTGACACTGTAAATCACTTGTCATTACAGATTATTTTCTAAAATCGGTCGCTTTAAGATTGAATTTCAAACGTAATTGATTAGAATAAAGGCGAAAAGTTAAGTAATTTAAAGCTTTAAAAATATTATGAGAAAAACTGAAGTTTATCAAATTCGCTTGGACTCGCAAGAGAAGAAACAAGCCTTTGCGGTATTTAAGCAATTGGGGATTACGCCAGCTCAGGCCGTGCGTCTTTTTTTCAAGCAGGTGGTGATTACCAAATCGATCCCCTTCTCGATTGAAAACCAGAATATCAATCTGGAACAGCTGATCCGACTGCGCAAGCTGAAACAAAATGAAGCGAAAACCGAGCAAAATGCGCTTTCCAGTTCTGCCCTGAATCTACTCGATGATCAGGAGATCCAGATGGATGATGATCATCTTGATTTATTTGAAGAACTGAATGCCATTTTGGGTGAAAGCGACAAAATTTAACATTGTTGCATTTCCGAACAATTTCTAAAGCCTGCCACTCATAAACTTCGCTATGCTTGATGCTGATAATCAATAAAAAATTAGCATGGAGCATGCAATGCTTGTACGACGCGCCCAGTCAGCAGACCTGAATCAGCTGGCGGTATTATTTGATGAATATCGACAGTTTTATGGTACGTCTTCCAATCCTGAACTCTCTTACCAATTTTTAAAACAGCGTTTTGAAGATGGGCAGACCGTCATTTTCATTAATACCAAAGATGATACTTTTACCGGCTTTATTATCCTGTATCTGGGTTTTTCCTCAGTGGCCTGCTCGACCTATTATATTCTGGATGATGTTTATATCACGCCGGTTTTTCGGCGTCAGGGCGCAGCCAAACAACTGATTGATACCGCGATTTTATTTGCCAAACATGAACAGGCCTTAAGAATCACCCTGGAAACCCAAAAAAACAATTATCAATCGCATAAATTGTACGAATCCATGGGATTTATCAAGGATGATGAATTTCAGACTTATCACTGTTTCCTGAAATAAGTCCTAATCTTTTCATCACATTTCAAGCGAATAAAAAATTTATTATTCCGAGCGGAATTTGGCCTGCGCCACCTGTTCAGCATTTAAATACAGCCATTCCCCTTCAACCAGTTCAGGCAAGGCCAAAGCACCAATCTGTGCACGGTGCAATTGTTCAACTTTATTGCCTACGGCAGCCAACATGCGCTTCACCTGATGATAGACGCCCTGATGAATGGTCATTTGCAGACGATTTTCAGCCAATCGTGTCACTTCGGTAGCTGAAAAAATGCCTTTTTCATTTCTTAATTCAACACCTTGTTCTAGTTGCTGAATCTGTTCATCCGTGACGGCATCCGCAGTTTGCATCTGATAAACTTTGGCGACATGCTTTTTCGGATGGGTGAGCGCTTGCAGAAACTGTCCATCATCGGTCAGCAATAATAGTCCGGTGGTATCCTGATCCAGACGGCCTACACACTGAATCCCCCGATTCAGCAAAATGTCATCAAACAGGTCAAACACACTAAAATGATGCGTCGCCTGATGCGAACACTCGTAGCCTTGTGGTTTGTTTAAGGCGATATAAACTTTTTCCCGATAGGTATGACTTTTACCATAAACCTCGAAATTTAAATGATTTAAATCCAGGTTATATTTAGGATTGTCAACCACTTCATCTTGAATTGAAACAGCACCATTTTTAATCAGTTGCTGACAATGCTTGCGGGAGCCGAAACCTTGTGACTGCAACATTTTTTCCAATAGCATCTGTTTATACCTGTATCGAGTGAAGACCTGTGCATTCTATCCTGAAACAGTCATGAATTTGGTTTCTTCCGCTGTTTTCTAGGTATCATGCGTTGAAAAGCTCTACAATAGCTTTATTTTTCATTCTTTCTCTCCCGCTTATGTCGCAACTTGATCTGAATCTGATTGTTCTTTTGGTTTTACTGGCTTGCGGTATTTTCAGTCACAATAGCGCCGTCACCATTGCTGCAGCGGTGTTAATCGTTTTGAAAATCACGCCTCTCAGCAGTTTATTGCCTTATGTACAGGCGCATGGTTTAAATATCGGCATTATTATTCTGACCATTGGTGTTCTGACACCGATTGCCAGTGGCAAAATTTCAGGAGAAAGTATTCTCAAATCTTTCCTGAGCTGGAAGTCTTTGCTGGCAATCGCGATTGGGGTTTTTGTTGCTTGGCTGGGCGGACGTGGAGTGAAGCTGATGTCAAATCAGCCAGATGTGGTGGCCGGACTGTTATTAGGCACAGTGGCTGGTGTAGCAGTATTACGCGGTGTTCCAGTCGGTCCTTTAATTGCGGCTGGGATTTTATCGTTATTGATTAGTACACAATAAATGTACAAATCATCAGCGCGTATTCCCAGTATGCAATAATTTCTCAAAAATACATCACATGACCGGAAATATGCAGACCACCCGTTGATTATCTTGCGCTAAGCTCTAAAGCAATGCTTCAGGCTTGCTCAGAAGATACTATCAGATCAACGGAATACTTTATTAATTCAATCTTTTGAAACCAAGTCAAAGGAAAGTTATGATCTTTGAAGCTCTGACCTGATAAAAATTTGAAATTCAATAAATGACACACCCCAGTCTAATCTTTCAAAGCATAGACCAAACTTTCTATCGTCTGACCATTTTCCAAATATACTTTAACCGGGATACGTTGATATTCATCGCCTTCAAATGCATCCAGCTCATCCCAATATTGGGGAAGATTCTCGGATATGAATACATAACCCGGAACAATCTCTCCCGAATCACTGAGCTGAATACCCGGGCTACCCAGCTCAGCACCCCAACCACGCTGCTGCAAATACCCACGAATATAACCGGCTTTCCAGCTCCCCCCAATCCGCTCCATGACAGGGGCATTGGGTTGCTGCGGACGAAGCGTGCCGTATACGAATAAACTGTGCATCTTAAGAACTCTTAAACATCACTTTTAATGATTATTCTACAAATAGTAGTGCTAGACGCACCTGGTCATAAGCCATTTTAGGCGTGGTCAATTCCACAATCGGACGCAACTTAATAGAACCGTCATCATTAAAATGCTCCGAGTTTTGACGCTTGGTCAGGCGTTTATAAATCTTGCGAACCTGCTCCACCACTTCCTCACCCGGATGTGCCAGCGAGATATCCAGTCCCTGCTCTTTATGCAAACGTCCCAAATGATTGATGATGGTTGCCGGGGTCAAACCACGTTCAGTCGCGATATCGGCAATTTCATAACCTTCTTCAAACAGTTCACGCGTTTCGTCTAGCGTTGCAGCGGCATAGCTTTGCTTACCCCCATTCTTGGAAATTTTCTTCTCATTGCGCTGGATTTCAACTTCATTCAAAGTCCCGCCACAATGTCGGATAAAGGCTTTGTGCTGCGCAGTCAAATCGACATTTTCGAAATTCGCTTCGGCTTTATCAGAAAGTTCCTGAAAACGGCGATCGGCTTTAATCGCCAGACTGTCGAGCTCCAAAGCCTGTTCATTAAAGCCTTTTAAACGTAAGCCATTTAAGCTTTTCAAACGGGATAAGGCGACATAGCCCTGTCCTTTTTCAAACGTATGACTCAGATCAATTTCAGCGGCTTCCAAAGTCATGCCTTGTGATTTATGAATGGTAATCGCCCAGGCCAGACGCAATGGAATCTGCTGGAAACTGGCAATGGTTTTACCGGCCTCATTGTCTACCGACCAGGTTTCAGGCTCAACCACCAATGTAGTGCCATCGGTCAGTTTGACTTTGGGCAGCACGCCATATTCATCATCCTCTTCAAAACTGATCACTTCGCCCAGACTGCCATTGATATACCCCATATCAAAGTTGTTTTTCACAAACATGACTTTGGCATGTTTTTTCAGGGTCAATGCTTCAGGTGCTCGCACTGAGGATTTTAAGGTCTCGATCAGCTTTTCATTGCCATCGCACTGCGCATCAAACTGACGCGGATCATTGTCAATTTCATTCAGATGTTTAAAGTTAATACTGTCCACATCCATATTATGCGTATACAGGCGCGTGTAGGTCTCGCCGATTTCTTGATGTCGGGTGGCCTGTAAAGCCGTGCGATGTTCATGGCTAATCGCCTGCGCACGAATCGCGTTCAGGATATCATTCAGATAATCATTACCCTGACGATGCTGCTCGGTCAGGTAACAGACACGAAACTTGGCTTCGACCCAGGCATCCGACATAAAGCAGAATTTGTCGCGGTTGCGCTCATCATTTTTACCGACTGGGGGTAACTGGAAAAAGTCCCCTGCCACAATCACCTGAATGCCACCGAAGGCTTCATCACTTTCCTTGAAATATTTCAGTACCTGATTGACCAGATTCAGCTGCTTGGCATGCAGCATTGAAATTTCGTCAATAATCAGGACTTGCGCATTTTCCAGATGTTCTTTTAAGTATTTGCGCTCTTTCATCCGCTTTAAGTCTTCTTCAGACAAAAAGTCTTTAATACCAATGCCTGCCCAAGTATGAATAGTCATACCGTTCATATGCGTGGCTGCAATCCCGGTCGATGCAGTAATGGCGACGGCGACTTTACGCGCCTTTAAATAATTAATATATTGATTCAGCGTATAAGTTTTTCCTGCACCGGCAGAGCCGGTTAAAAAGACATTTTCTCCTGCTTTGAGTAACTTAAGGGCAGTTTCCTGTTTCATAAGAGCAATACCGTAAAAGAACGGCTATAGCCTAACGATTTTTAGCGGAAAAGTTAAGCGTCATGGAGGAAAACAAGCTGTATTGAACTGTCAGGCCTGCAAGTTGAGCCAGTTAATAAAATGCATGGCGATATTACTGTATTCAGCTTCTGCTTTCTGGTTATTCGGATATTCCAGCTGATCAAAAATCACCTGTCCATTCACTAATTGACACCCCAAGATCAAGGGTAGGCGCACAGCAGGATGAGACATACGAAAGGCCACATACTGCCCTTCCAAAATTTGCTGAGCATAGCTTGCCGCCAGACAGTTCCTGAAAATTTTAGATTCCTCTAAAATCCGATCCAAAGTTTTAAGTTCTTCAAAACGCCAGTTGAAATACAGTAAAAATGAAACCTGAGTGATTGGTGTCCAGTTCACCAGTGCGAACTGTTTTTTCAGCTTGGCGATCATTTCCTGCTTTTGAACCTGATCATGCCAGACGACCGCCTGATTAAACAAACTGGTCCAGCTCAGATTTTTCGGTATTTCTGTATGGCTGGAAAAATACTCTACCAGATAGTCACGCACATAACTGTCAAATAGCGACTCACGTACATGCCCGCTTTGCAAATAAAACAGCTGCCTGAACTCAGTAAAAGGAATGCGATAGCGGTGCAGAACATTATAGAAATCACGATTCTGCTGGCTTTGAGGCTGAATATACACCAGAACCTCATCGGGTAAATGCGCCGTAATTTTATATAAATGCTGCATATAAGCCTGCATCATCCGGCTCAAGTTCAGATAAACCTTTTTAGTCAGCTGATCATCCATTTTAACCACATTGCGCAGCAGCTCCATCCATTCGTCCAGATACAGAATTGAAGGGCTAATCGCAATCCGCTGATCCTCAATCGATTGGCGTGTGCCTTTTAATACCACCGCCTGATTATACTGATGCTGAAACCAGTCATGCTGGATTGCATATTCATGCATGCTATGAATAAACAGTCGCGCCGAGACATATTGAAAATATTGCAAAGTCGCCAAAATAATCTGGGGATGAATATGATGGCTGTCTACAAAACTTAAGGCAGTTACTGCAACGCGTACACTGCTATGCTGGATATTATTACTGATCCAGTCCAGTACCTCGGCCGGTTGCTTGAAGATCCAGTTCACGGCACGATGACAATCAAATAGTGGCAATCGGGCTACTTTTTTCTGCCATAAATACGGATGATTTTCCAGGAAATTCCGTTTGGATAATAAATCATCCCGATGCCACACGTCCCGGTTCATCAATCGGACAAAACCGAGCAAATTACTTTGCTCCTCAGCATGCCGATATAGCAAACAGATATCATCAGTATGATCATTCAATTCATGCAGATTAAAGCGCTCTTCGAAAGACAGCGACATAATCCGGAACAGTGCCGGAGGCAAAAACTGTGCGGCGCTAAAACAGAACTCATCCAGACTGTCCATCAATGACTGGATCGACAGGAATTCATCCTGCTGTAGACACTCCAAAGAAAAAGCCTGTTGCAAGCTTTCAAGAATCTGCTGTGGAATCTCTTGTTCATCCTGAATAAAGTTTTGCATGACAGGTGCTGTATACAACCCGGCCTTGATCAGCTGCTGGTCGATAATCTCAGCTTGAACAATCGACATTTGCTGCAGAAATTCGGACACCCGTTCCAGGCCATTAACCCACGCATAAACCTGAGCCAGGATAAGCTGACGTAACTGTTTGGCTTTGTCGCGTAAATACAGCGAATGCTGTGGTTTTAAATCGCCAGTCAGGAAATAGATATCCTGTAAAAAGAATTCCTCCAGGGCTTCTGCCTTACATTGCTGAAAATAAAAATGACTGTCAACCAAAGCAGGTGCAGCTCCAGAGTCTAGTGCATAGGGAGTATGAAACTGGATATAAAACAGACCATCCAGCAATTCAATCCGGCACTGATCCTGCTGAATTTTTATTAAATTTTGTGCATTCAGATGACCAATTATTGCCATCTGATCAAGATAAAGCTGGTTCAGCTCTGGAGAAATCCGTAAACATTGTTGTGCCAATATCCTTAAAGATGCTACCAAGCTTTCCTGTTCCATACGTACACCTCGGTCATCTTAGAATCATCTTATTTTTATATTGGATCATGCTGAGTCCTTGATCGCCAATCAGTGAACACTTAAAAATACATTATGGCATCACTTGCACTATAAAACCGTCCATGCATCCTCATTACTAAAAATAGAACATTTCAATAGATCATAGCCTAGATTTTACAGGAAGAATTTTTCTTTTTTAGTCTTGCTGACGTAGCGCCTTAAGCTCGGCCAAGCCGGTATAAATATGTTGCTGCAAGCTGTGTCGAAATGCAATCAGCTCTTCCTGAGTCTGAACCTGAGCAATCGATTGTCGCGGCATAAACTGAAAATAAAATGGCAGGCGTTTTGGGAATAATCGTTTAGGCAAAGATGGAATCACATCGCCCTGACGTAATAATTTATTGAGTTGTGGTACTTTGAGGAGTTTTTGAAAATATTTATGCTGGATGATCTTATTGGCATCAAAGCCAATCTCATAGACTTCATCCCCACCAAGCGCAGCAAAAGGGACAATATCATAGTTGAATTCCTGAGCCAGCTTTAAAAATCCGTAGCGTTGCTTCCAGATCAGTTGATACTGTTCACCCTGACATTTGAGTACTTCGCGTCCACCTCCCGGAAAGACCAGAATAGAATAACCCTGCTGCATCACAGCACGTACATAATGCTGGATGCCATCAACTACCCCAAACTTCTTCACGGCTTCACGGCTTCACGGCTTCACGCCATAACGGTACATAAAAATGGCTATGATCCGCAATACTGACCACAGCCACCTTATGTTCGTTATAGAGATAATCAATCAGCATCGGCGAATCAAAGATGCCGTACATGGAATGATTACCGACATACATTGCAGGCCGACTGGCATCAATATATTCAGCCCCTAAAAAGGTAGGGGTAAAATATAATTTGGATAAGCCACTTAAGCGTCTAATCCATTGCCCATCATGTTTGACCTGCAAGCTGTCTGCTCCTTATCTACTCCGGACTATGCCACGCGCTTTTGGACCAGAATCGAACCCACCGAATAACCGGCACCAAATGAACACAATACACCGTATTCACCATCTTCAACTTCATGTGCAGTACGGTGCAAGGCAATGATCACCCCGGCAGAAGAAGTGTTGGCAAACTCATTCAAAATGATCGGCACCAGACCAGGTTTGGCATTTTCTTTGCCGACCACCAGTTTCAAGATCAGCTCATTCATGCTGGCATTGGCCTGATGTAACCAGAAGCGTTTAACACCTGTCGGCTCAATCTGATTCTTTTCCAGTTGCGCAGTAATCATTTTCGAAACCAGTGGACAGACTTCTTTAAATACCTTACGACCATCCTGACGGAAACGTTTGTCGTCAATGTCAGCATTTTCAGAAGTATTCAAGAAACCAAAGTTATTGCGGATGTTATTCGAGAACTGGGTAAACAACTCAGAATCCAGAATTTCAAAACCGGTTTTGCTGTCAGTATTTTCAATAATTGAAGCGGTTGCCACATCACCAAAAATAAAGTGACAATCACGTGAACGGAAATCGGTATGTGCAGAAGTAATTTCCACATTCACCAATAACACACGGCTCGCGCCAGCTTTGATCGCATCATAAGCCTGTTTAAGACCAAATGTTGCTGCAGAACACGCCACGTTCATGTCATAGGCATAGCCTTTGATACCTAGAGCGGTTTGAATCTCGATGGCTACGGCAGGATAAGCACGTTGCAAATTCGAACATGACAAGATCACGATATCAATGTCTTCGGCAGTCACACCGGCATTTTCCATCGCCTGCTTGGCTGCGATTACGCCCCATTCTGCTTGCAGTGAAATTTCATCATCTGCACGTTCACGTAAATTAGGACGTAAGCGTTTTGGATCAAGAATGCCTGATTTTTCTACGACATAACGGCGTTGTACGCCAGATGCTTTTTCAATAAAGTCTGCACTAGAACCACGACGTGCTTCAACTTCGCCTGCAGCGATTTTGTCAGCATTTTCGTGATTAAACAGTTCCACATAAGCATTTAAACTTTCAACTAATTCTTCATTGGTGATGACATGTTCCGGATGGAATAAGCCCGTACCCGTAATGCGGATGCCCATGTAAAATTCCTTATCTGAATTACCTATATCTTAACTGATTCCAAGACGATCCCATACTTTTTGCAAGCGAGTTGGAGACACGGGTGCTTTTGTTTTCATCGGTTGTGAAAACAATGAGATTCTTAACTCCTCGACCATGAAATACAATTCTTTCAGGCGAGGGTCATCTTTAAACTGAAATAATTTTTCCATCCATTGATCAATTTGGTCAATGGCGGAATTGTCCCTTTGTAGATTATTGGGCAAGCGCTCTAAACGCAAGATCAAGGCTTTCAAATAACGTGGAAATTCGATCCATACATCGGAAGGTTTACGATACACAAAGTCAGAAAGGCTCATTAAATCAAGTTGATCTTCAATATCATTGATATTTTTTTCAAACACAGAATGATCTAAAACCAATAATTTCCGGCGGATTTCCTGCCACTGGATATAAATATCCGTGATCTCTTTCAGGGCAACTTGGCCATAAGTCAAGAAAGATTTTTTTACATCTTCAACCAGTTTTTGGAACTCTTGCGCATTGACAGGTAATTCATTAATAGACATGTGCAGTGTGGCATAAACTAACATTTGTTCCAGTTGTGCCTTATCACCGAGTGGTGAATAAGCCAGCGCCAGAGGTTTGGAAATCTGTTTTTTCAACTGGCGGGTCAAGTCTCCGAGTTGCATATGCACCAGTCGGATCACTCCTTCACGATGTTTTTTGATCGCTTCAGCCTGATCATTAAAAGTCTGAATCACCACACCCGATTCATCTTTCTGCTCCAGGGCAGAAAAAGCTTTAGTCGGAACCAGCGCCTGGTACTGCTTGACCACGACACCGGTGACTTTTTGTGAGGCTTCAAATACAAAGCTTTCCGGGAAGGTTTTAAATTCACCTTTAAGCTGTTTGACCGGACTATGCGTTTCAGTCCGACAGCGCGCTTTCAGCTCGGCAAGATCACGCCCCTGCTCAATGACACGACCTTTTTCATCAGTCACTTTAATAAAAGGCAACAGATATTGGTCTACCCGGTCAAAGCTGAAATCTTTCTCCGTGATTTGTTCGCCTCGCAGCTGGAATGCCAAGAAACTAAAAATATGTTTCTGTAAATCCTGCGCATCTACTTTTGCTATGAGTTTTTGTGCAGTATCCGGAATCGGCACCAGATTACGGCGCTTATCCTTCGGCAAAGCTTTTAGCAATGCTTCAATCAGATCCAGACGCCAACCCGGAATCCCCCATGACCAGATACCTTCATCGACCTGGGCCAAGGCTTGCAGGGGAATTTTAACTGTCGCGCCATCTTCATCATGACTCGGGTCAAAACGATAGGTTGCAGCCAGACGCAGGCTACCATTGTGCAAATAGTCCGGAAATTGTTGTGTCGTCGGCCGGTCATTCAGCCATAGCGCATCATCATCGACAAATAAATAACGCGGATTCTGAGGCTCAACCGTGGCACGCCAGTCTTCAAAAGTACGACGGCTGGCCACTTCAGGCGGCACTTTCGAGGCATAGAACTGGTAAATGGTTTCTTCATCAACCACCAGATCACGACGGCGTAATTTGTCTTCTACTCGCTCGACTTCTTCCAGTTTAAGCAAGTTATGCTTTAAAAATGGTGGAGTAATGCCTAAATGCCCAGTGGTTAAAGCATCGCGTAAGAAAATTTCATGTGCAGCTTCTTGATCCACTTTTTCATAATTGATTGGGCGTTTCGGCTCAATAATCAGACCAAATAATGAAATCTGATCATAGGCATTCACCACACCGGCTTTTTTCGACCAGTGCGGTTCAAAATAATGATGCTTGAGCAAGTCACGTGCGGCCAGCAGAATCCATTCCGGCTCAATCTTGGCTAGGGTGCGTAAATATACCTGAGAGGTTTCCACCATCTCAAAAGCCATCACCCATGGCGTATTGGTCTTGTGCAAGGTAGAAGCCGGGAAAATCCGTGCTTTTTGCTGACGTACTGCCATAAAGACATTACGCTCATCGGTCTTATTGGCGATAAAGGACAATAGACCAGTTAACAAGGCACGATGCAGATTTTCATAACTGGCTTTCTTTTCATTAAATGACAGTTTTAAGCCCTTAGCCAAATCCACCAGCTGCTCATGAGTTTTTTTCCATTCGCGTAAACGCAACCAGCTCAGGAAATGATTACGCGCAAAAGTACGGCGCTTATTTTCACTCATGCTGTCGCGGTTATTATGCAGCGTCTCCCAGAGCTTGATATAGAACAGGAAATCAGAATCGGCTTCACGGAATAGTGCATGTTTCTGATCCGCCTGCATCTGCTTGTCTGCAGGGCGTTCACGCGGATCCTGAACCGCAAGCGCTGCCACAATCACCAGCACTTCATTCAAAACACCGAAATGTGCACCACCAAGAATCATACGGGCCAGACGTGGATCGATCGGCATTTTCGCCATTTGATAACCGATTTTGGTAAGCTCAAGTTTTTTCTCGGATAAAGCCCCCAGCTCAATCAATAACTTACGCCCATCATTCACCAGACGGCGATCTGGTGGCTCAATGAAGTCGAAGTCTTCGAGTGAACCCAACCCCAGACTTTGCATTTGCAGAATTACCGATGCCAGGTTGGTTCGCTTGATTTCCGGTTCGGTAAACTCTGGACGGCTGAGGAAATCATCTTCAGAATACAGGCGTATACAGACACCCGGCGCAATACGGCCACAACGACCTTTACGCTGATTGGCTGCTGCCTGAGAAACGGCTTCAATTGGTAAACGTTGCACCCGTGAACGATAGTTATAACGCGAAATACGGGCAAAACCGCTGTCAATTACATAACGGATATTCGGAACGGTTAAAGCCGTTTCTGCTACGTTGGTGGCAATAATAATGCGTCGCCCACCACCAGAAGGATTAAAGATTTTTTGCTGTTCAGCCAGCGCCAGACGCGCATATAAAGTTAGTACTTCCGTATGGCGTGGCCCATGTTTGATCAGGG
This sequence comes from Acinetobacter sp. WY4, assembly GCF_018438165.1. GTDB lineage: Bacteria > Pseudomonadota > Gammaproteobacteria > Pseudomonadales > Moraxellaceae > Acinetobacter. Next base: position 836,155 of record NZ_CP053947.1, read on the forward strand.
TTTCCTGTAACTCGCGAATTTCCTGCTCGGTACTGGCAAAAATAAGGATGTCGGCATGTTCAGGATGGCCTTTTTCCTGTGCATCCTGAAAGCATTCTTCGACTGCTTTGACCACAGCGCGAGGCAGATTTTCTTCAAAGTCATCAAACTCGTCATCATCACTACCGCCAATGCTCATTTCCGAGATCGGGCGATAACGTAGCTCGACTGGGAAACTGCGGCCTTCTACTTCAAAAATTGGTGCACCATTGAAGTAACTGCTAAAACGGTTTACATCCAGGGTTGCAGAAGTAATGATGACTTTCAGATCGGGACGACGCGGCAACAGTTGCTTCAGATAACCCATAATGAAGTCGATATTCAGTGAACGTTCATGCGCTTCATCAATAATAATCGTGTCATATTTGGTCAGGTATCGGTCATGCGTCAGTTCGGCCAGTAAAATACCGTCTGTCATCAAACGCACAATTGAGTCTTGTGAACCCTGTTCCGTAAAACGTACTTTAAAGGAAATTGATTCACCGAGTTTTTCGCCAACTTCTTCGGCAATACGCTGTGATACGCTGCGGGCTGCCAGTCGACGCGGCTGGGTATGTCCGATCATTCCGGTCAGGCCACGTCCAGCCAGCATAGCAATTTGCGGTAACTGGGTGGTTTTACCAGAACCGGTTTCACCAGCTACAATAATAACCTGATGCTTTTGAATCGCGGTAATCAGCTTGTCAGCATACTGGGTTACCGGCAGATCCTGATTTAGCTTGATGTTCGGAAGACGCTCAAGCCGTTGCCGTACTTTCAGATTGGATTTTTCAAATAATTCCTGATACTGCTTAGCATCTGCGTCTTTCCCTTTTTTCAGTCGATTTAAACGGTGACGGTCACGCGCCATTATCCATTGATCTACATTTAAATGACTCTGCACAGAGAAAACACCCACATCAAAAAACCGGAAAGGTTTATTTTACTTGGTTCATTAGATTTCAGATAGTCGTAGTTCTGTTAAGTGCCGGACAAATTGGCTTTGGCTGCCTGATTTCTCTCAATTCCGCACTATAAACCTGTCAAAATATCTAAATGACACGCATGAGTTTCCCTGATTAGATTTAATCATAAGTCCAAGTTTGGAATTGATATTTAAATTATTTTGTGGAAATTATGCTTTTTTCCGAATTGACCCTTGAATTTTTTGGTTTCAACATCATGTTTGCTAGCACGAGGAAAAAGAGATAATTTTGTCATCAGGCCATCATCTTGATGCTGCTCAATGAACAAAGCGATTTTGCCAAAGTGGCGCGTTTTTACTTAATTCGGTTTTTCCGATGTTTGTAATGTAAAAATACCATTTTAGCATCAACCAAAATTTCGATACTCTTATTCAAAATCAAAGACTACCTCAATCATGGAGACAATGATGAGCTTAATTAATACTGAAGTTAAACCATTTAAAGCAACTGCATTCCAAAACGGCAAATTCATTGAAGTTACTGAAGCTGACCTGAAAGGCAAATGGTCTGTTGTATTCTTCTACCCAGCTGACTTCACTTTCGTTTGCCCGACTGAACTTGGTGACCTTGCTGACAACTACGCTGAATTCCAAAAACTAGGCGTTGAAATCTACTCAGTTTCTACTGACACGCATTTCACTCACAAAGCTTGGCACGATTCTTCAGAAGAAATCAAAAAAATCCAGTATGTAATGGTTGGTGATGCAAACTGGACTCTTGCTAAAAACTTTGACGTATTAATCGAAGCTGACGGCCTTGCTGATCGTGGTACTTTCGTGATCGATCCAGAAGGTAAAATCCAAATCGTTGAAATCAACGCTGGTGGTATCGGCCGTGATGCTCAAGAACTTCTTCGTAAAGTTAAAGCAGCTCAGTATGTACATGCTCACCCAGGCGAAGTTTGCCCAGCTAAATGGAAAGAAGGCGATGCAACTCTTGCTCCTTCTATCGACCTAGTTGGTAAAATCTAATTTTAATTAGATTGAACTGATTCAAAAAACCACGCTTTTTAGCGTGGTTTTTTATAGTTTGAACTTTTATGTCAGTACAATACTGGATTTTATTTTTTAAAATTATTTTATTAGAACTTAAAATATTATAGTCCTATTTTTTTCTTGATCCATCATATAAAAATTCAGACATATCTTTTGCTTCACTTTCCCATAATCCTTACCCATTCTTACAATTGAGCTATACATCTGCAGAGCCATATGGCATAAGTTCAAATGATAAGATAAGAAATATTCAGTGGAGGAACGCATATGCAAAAACTGCTTACCGTGATTTCTTGGAAATACAATCCCTCAAGCCGCCACCTGAAAATTGTATACAGTAATGGTCATACCGAGCTGTATCATCCCGTACCTGAATTTATTTATGACAACCTGTTAAGACGCCAAGACAAAGCCGCATTCGTAGAAAAGTATCTCGAATATAATTTACATTTTAATAAAATTTGCATGGATTGAAGTGAATCCATTTAACGAAATCCCACCATCAGCAAACCTGCGCCTATGGGTACAATACTCATGATAAAACGTGGGTCTTGCTGAATTAAGGCAATAAACTCTTCGACTTCTGCTGCATGTGAAATGACATTATCAACTACCAGTAACCCGCCCTTTGCTTTAAGTAATCGACTCAAATGTGGCCAGTAACTGACATAAGCATCTCGTTCAGCATCTAACAGGATAAAATCAAATAATTCCTGTTCTGCCTCCAGATAAACTTGTGCATCAATTACTTTAAAATTGATTAAATCTGCAAAATCTATTTTTGTCGCATATTGCTTTGCCTGAGTAACCCGTTCTGCATCAACTTCAAGTGTTGTAATCATGGCTTGAGTCTGCCGAGCCGCTTCTGCTAGCCATAAAGTGGAATAACCAGTAGAAGTCCCAATTTCCAGAATACTTTTCGATTGTTGCGTACGAATCAGCATAGATAAAAATCGACCGGATTCTGGTTCTATATTGCGATATCGGTGCCGGCGATCTGCCTGCTTAAGATCATGCCTATGAAACTTTTCATATAATTCCTGCATGAATCTTTCAAATTCATCTGAGTTTTGCATCACTTTTCCCTGAGTCTGTTTGGCTTAAAGTGCCTGAATCAATTTAAAACGCTCCACTTCACGATCATCGTTAGTGGTAATGGTTTCAGTGAACATCGTTAAAGGACGTACCCAAATTGAATAATCCCCGTAGAGACATTGATAAACCACTAGCTTTTCTTCAGTTTCACTGTGCGTGGCAACATGAAACACCTGATAAAGCTGTCCCTTATAATGTTGATAAATACCGCGTTGTAATTCCATCATTCAATTCTCAAATACCTTGTTTTAATCTTAGCTGAAAATCCTTATTCTTGCTCTAAACTACTTGAAGATTAATCTTTCGACCCCATATAGAACTTTGAAATTAATAATGAATTTTTCAACAAATCTGTAAATCCGATCAATAAAATAAAAACAAACTGTTTTACCTATTTATTCAATTCATTTAATATCCTGTTATCAAGTAAACATTTACTCCTTTGGAGACGTTAGCAATGTTAGACCAAAATACTTCAGCTCAACTTAAAACCCTATTAGAACGCCTGGAAGGCCCAATTGAACTGGTCGCCACTCTGGATAGTTCTGACAAATCAGCCAAAATCCAGGAACTGGTTGCCGAAGTGGCTGCACTGTCTGACCTGGTCACTGCACGCTTTGACGGGACCAATGCACGTGCGCCAAGTTTCGGGATTGCCAAACAAGGTGAGGAACCGCGTGTGTTCTTTGCAGGCTTGCCAATGGGCCATGAGTTCACCTCACTGATCCTGGCATTGTTGCAAACATCAGGTTATGCACCGAAAGTCTCTGATGAAGTTCTGGCGAATATCAAGAGCCTGGGGGTTCAATCTAATTTCGATGTATTTGTATCGTTAAGCTGCCATAACTGTCCGGATGTGGTTCAGGCACTCAACCTGATTGCCATTTATAACCCGGGGACCACAGCGACCATGATTGATGGGGCTTTCTTCCAGGAAGAAGTCGAAGAACGCAAAATCATGGCGGTGCCGATGGTATTCCAGGACAACCAGCATATCGGTCAGGGTCGTATGACACTGGAAGAAATCATTGCCAAGCTGGATAGCAATGCCGCTGCCAAAGATGCGGAAAAGCTGAATACCAAAGACGCCTTTGATGTTCTGGTGATTGGTGGTGGACCTGCGGGGAATACTTCAGCCATCTATGCAGCGCGTAAAGGCATTAAAACCGGGATCGTGGCGGAGCGCATGGGCGGTCAGGTCATGGACACCATGGATATTGAAAACTTCACGTCAGTACAAAAAACCCAAGGTCCTAAATTTGCAGCGGAAATGGAAGCCCACGTGCGTGAATACGGGGTCGACATCATGAACCTGCAACGCGTGTCTGACATCAAAGGGGCTGATGAAACGGCCAATGGTCTGGTGGAAGTGACTTTAGAGAATGGTGCCAAACTGGAATCGAAAACCGTGATTCTGTCGACTGGTGCACGCTGGAGAGAGATGAATGTTCCGGGTGAGCAGGAATACAAAACCCGTGGTGTGGCATACTGCCCGCACTGTGACGGTCCACTGTTCAAAGGCAAACGCGTCGCTGTGATTGGCGGTGGTAACTCGGGTGTTGAAGCCGCGATTGACCTGGCGGGGATTGTGGAGCATGTAACTTTGGTGGAATTTGATACCAAGCTGCGTGCGGATCAGGTGCTGCAAGACAAGCTGAACAGCTTGCCGAATACCACCGTGATCAAAAATGCTTTATCTACAGAAGTGGTTGGTGATGGTTCACAAGTGACTGCACTGAAATACAAAGACCGTGCTACGGATGAAGAGCATACGGTAGAACTTGCGGGGATCTTTGTACAAATTGGTTTGTTACCAAACACGGACTTCCTGAAAGAAACCCAAGTTGAGCTGACTAACCGTGGCGAGATTGTGATTAACGACCGCAACGAAACCAATGTGAAAGGTGTGTTTGCGGCAGGTGACTGTACCACAGTGCCGTACAAGCAGATCATCATCGCCACCGGTGAAGGTGCCAAGGCGTCACTGTCTGCATTTGATTACATTATCCGTTCAGGGCAGTAATCTCAGCGATAAAAAAGCCAGTCATCATGACTGGCTTTTTTTGTTTTAAGTACAGTTTCTATTTCAATAACTCGACTGCTAACTGCTCGATATTAGCCATTTCTGGATGAGCGGCAGATACGTTGGCTAAGATGGTCACTGCTTTTTTCTTATTTAGATCCAATACCAAAATTGAGGTATGCCCTGCGGTATTCCCCCCATGCCAAATCATTTTCTGGCCATTTTCGCCTTCACGAATAAACCAACCCAATCCCATTTGGTAATTCCCAACTTTGGCTGAAGTGGGTTGCTGGGTCAGCTGAATGGCAGGATTTTTTGCCTCAAGTTGGGCTTGCGCAAAACGTTTCATATCTTCAACCGTAGAAAGCAGCCCGCCCGCACCTAAAAACACGTCGAAATCCCAAGTTGGAATTTGTTTGCCAGTTACATCCAAAGCAGGTACAAGACGTTTGTCCGCTTGCACTTGATTCACAAAGCTACTTTGCATGCCGTATGGCTTAAAAATATATTGCTGATACAAGTTTTCTAGTGTGGTTTTTTCTGCCGAAGCCAATGTATGCCCAAGTAAACCTATTCCTAAATTAGAATAAATTGGTGCTTTGCTGTTTAACTGGTCTGCATATAAGGTCAAATTATTTTTCAGATACGCATTTAGTTTTTCTACATCATAATCTTTATAAGGATTTGAATCGTCATCCGTTGCCAAGTTACTTGGTAAACGCTCCAATCCTGAAGTATGGTTGGATAAATCTTTGAATTTCAGTTGAATATTATCTTTAAACTGAAATGGATAATAACGGTTGATACTATCTTCCAACCCAATTTTCTTTTGGGTGACCAATTCCGCTAAGACTGTCGCTGTAAACACCTTGGTGATGGAACCAATGCCAAAAACAAGATCTTGATTAGCTTTCTCATGAATTTTATTGTCATGTTTATGCACACCCAAATATTGTGTTTTGCTAGGGTCTAACACAGCAATCGCTACTTGAGTATTTTCAGGAAAAGTACGTGTGGCTGCAAAAATTTTCTCTGCAAGGTTTTTTGGATAGCTTTGAATATAGTTTTCCGTTGTGTTATTAGCAGCATTTGATTCAATATATGGGCTAAATAATAAACCTGTCATTTGCTGTTGATCATTCAGGCTCAAAGATAATTTAAGACGATCCTTTTCAAACATCACTTTATAAATCGCTGTAGATTTACCTTTGTTCTCAATGAACTCAATATTTTGAATAGATCCTAGCTGCTTTTTGATATCTTCAGATACTTTTTTTAGCACGGTAACAGGAAAAGCTTCTTGCATTTTAGGAGAAAAACGTTGATACATTGCTTCATATGCAGCCGCGTTAAAGTCTTGATGAAACTGTGTGATTACTTTTTTTTCTAGATCAGTTTGTGAAAAAACTTGCCCCATCGTACATAATGCTGCAAGTAACACTGCCATTTTTTTCATGCTGTTGCTCTTTGTTCTAGTATTTATCTTTACATAACATAAACTATCATAATTGTTTAAATATTAAACATACTTTCATGCATGAATTTCCATTATATACGACTGATTTTAATTAAAATTCATGAATTAATTTCAGCACTTATGATTGTTTATACAGAATCTAGACTGTTCAAACAACATCACTCGTCAGCTCTAAAAATTCTGTTAAATTAATTATTTTTAACTGTATATTTATTATGCAAACAATGCTTCAGTAATTTTTTTGTTAAACCCCATAGGCATAGTTCATGCATTGATTTAGAATCTAATGTGTAAAAAATGCTGATGTACATTAGAAAAATAAATTATTCACTGGAATGCTGTGAATTCAAGGAGATCATCATGCTACGTTACCAGTATCATTGTGCCTGCTGTGAAAAAGTAGTCGACTCTACAGAAAAATCATGCTCAAACTGCGGCTCACATCATATTCGCAGCCCTTTTGGTTTCTGGGTTTTGTGTCTAATCGCCTGTCTCGTTACAGCAATTGTGTTTAAAGTGGTGCATTTGTATGTGCAGTCACAACAAGAAGTTCCCGTACAACACTCTATACTGGACGTTTTAAAAGAAGAAGATAAAGGACTTCGCTAATTTCTTTACCTCACAGCAAAGACCTGTTGGTTCAAACAGGTCTTTTTATTAATCTTGAATAGTTCAAATAGCTAGGCGGAAAATAGCCTCATCAAATCCAGATTTGATTTACAATAGTTGTGGATTTGAATGAGAGATGTGCCATGGTTCAGTTAATTAAAAAAGGTGGATTACGCGAACGTGCCAACCGTAGTCGCAGTTATCAAGGCTCTGAAAATACTGAAACCACCTTAAAGCCTAATCGTTATCAAACGGCGGTTAAAACACCAGACCATTTACCCTCTCCTGCCCCGACCTCACCAACATCTCCAGCATTAAATGAAGATATACCCCTTAATTCATCAGAATAAGTGCGTCATACCATAACCACAACGCAAATAGCAGAAATAGTCCACCTGAAATCATATCAATATAACTCCCCGAACGCTGGTACAAGGTTTTAATTTTTGGTTGGGAAATCAACAGCATCAATAAAGCAAAGGTAACAAAGGTCTGCAAGGGAATAATCACCGCCAACTGTGCTTTCAAATAATCGGAAGCAGACGAGCTTAAGGCCAGTGAAAATACGCTACTAAAATAAATCAGTGTTTTTGGATTAGAAAGGTTGGTCCATAAGCCCAACATAAAATAGTTTTTAGCTTGCACCTGTCCATTCGTATCGTCGTCGGTCTGATGTCTATTTTTAAAGCTATGCACACCACCCTTTAACATGGCCCATCCCATCTTCGCCAGGAACATGCCACCCAAAAGCATTAAGGCTTGCTGGATCCATGGAAACTGGCCAATTAACACAGTAAAACCCGCAAGTGTCAGTACTACCCAAACCACGATACCGGCAGAGATCCCGGCAATAATTTTCAGGGCATTCTGGCGTGTGGTGGATGCAGCACTTTTGGCAATAAGTAAGATATCGGGGCCGGGACTCAATTGAGCAACAAAATGCAGGAGACAGATCGTAAAAAGCAGAGACATTAAAATAAGGTAAATTTATAAAAATATATTATAACGTTTGTTCAAAGAGATTAGAAAGCTCCAATAAAAAACCGAATCATCAGATTCGGCTTAAATAGAATTTTTTAAATAAAACATTTATTTTGGATTGATATCTTTCATTTCAATTTTTTTCGCCTCAGGTCTCACTTCACGTGCTTCACCATCAATAATGGTGGAATCACCGCGACCTGATTGCTGATTTTGCATATCCTGCATTTGACGCATCATCTCGGCAAATGGGTTCTGGCCTTGTGCACCACCCATATCGCCCATCATGCCACCCATCATTTTTTCCATCATGAGTTGCTGACGTTTCATCATCGCTTTCATTATAGCAGCCTTAAAAACCTGCTGAACCGCTGGAATGAGCATCAATACTGCCAATACGTCGGTAATCAATCCAGGAATAAGCAGAAAGAAACCTGCCAGAATTTTAGGTAAATTTCCTGTTAATGCAGGATCTGCACTTATCTGTCCCATCTGCATTTGCTGCATTTGTGGCATTACACCGGCCGAGTATTTACGGATCAGATTCATACCAATAAAAAATGCGGCCACAAACCAGAAAAATACGTACCACATGCTCCCGACGAGGTCACCCACGCCAATCCAGACAAATACTTCTAGGATTAAGCCTGCAAGGATAATAAGAAATAATTTCATGAAAATTAATCTAATCTCAGTAAAATAAATAATAGGATGCTGGAATCAACTGCTTCATCAGGATCAAGCTTTTTTGATACGCTTATGTAACAATATGGGCATTATTCTATTTTTAAAGTGCGGGCATGTCATTAATTATTGGGATTGACCCCGGTTCTCGTTTAACCGGTTACGGAATTATCGAAAAAGACGGCTCCAAACTGACTTTTGTTGATGCCGGCACCATCAGAACAGAAACGACAGAAATGCCTGAACGTTTAAAACGGATCTTTGCCGGCGTGGAGCGCATTGTAAAATTTTATGGTCCCACTGAAGCTGCGGTAGAACAGGTCTTTATGGCACAAAATCCGGATTCTGCCTTAAAACTCGGTCAGGCCCGTGGTGCTGCTGTTGCGGCACTGGTCAATCTGGATTTGAAAGTCGCTGAATATACTGCGCGCCAGATCAAGCAGTCGGTAGTGGGTTATGGCGCTGCGGATAAAGAACAGGTGCAGATGATGGTAATGAATATTCTAAAACTCAGCATCAAACCGCAGCAGGATGCCGCCGATGCTTTAGCTGCTGCTATTTGTCATGCCCACGCCTCAGGCAGTATGAGTAAAATGGCGGTATTGAATGCGTTGGGTGGTATGGCACGCGGCCGGAGTCGCGTCAGTAGCCGTCGTCGATAAGGTTTAACGCAATATTATAAAGTCTTGAGCATCTAGCTCAGATTCCAGATACTCTTGAATAACCGCTTGTACGATTGCACGAGCAGGCCCTTTCCAACTTCGTGTAATCATTTCCTGAAGTTGGGAGTCTGTTCCAGCAATAACGGCCTCCACCTCACCTGTGCTCAAGTTCTTCACATATCCTTTCAGTCCAAGCGCCTGAGCCTGCTCGGCAAACCAGTAACGGTATCCGACTCCTTGAACTTGGCCTGAAATATTCATTTTGATGACTGGCACACTATTCTCCTTAGCGATTCACGACCTGATAAATCGCATGTTTCATATCCTGTGCCTGCAAGCCACGTTCGCCATTTTTGGCCAGTTCATCACCTGCAAGTGCATGCAGCGTCACAATTTCATGCAAATAAATTTTTTGCGCAAATTGCGCCTTTAGACTGGCAATCATGCCGGCCAGCACATCCCCCATTCCGCCAGTTCCCATACCGGCATTCCCGGCATTGCAGATGTAAAGCCTTTCTTCCAGAATCAGGCTGCCTGAACCTTTTAGCACCCACTGTCCCTGATATTTTTGTTGCAGGGCATGAATGGCTGCAATCCGATCCATTTCAACTTCCGCAGTGCTACATGCTAGCAAAGTTGCAGCTTCTCCTGGATGTGGTGTAGCATAAGTCTGGGAATTCAAAACTTGAGGCTGCTTGGCCAGAAACCATAAGGCATCCGCATCCAAAACAACCTCCAGATCAGATTGCTGAGTCAGCTCAAACCAAGCTGTATATTGTTGCTCTGACCAAGAATCACGACCTAATCCCATGCCAAAACAGACTGCATCGACCTGCTGAATCAGTGCTTGGCGTTGCTCCTGAGTTAAAAGATTGATATCACGCAGCATGATATTCGGTGCACGTGACAAAATCGCAGTATGGTGTTTTGCATCACAGACGATCGTCACTTTACCTGCTCCTGCAGCAAATGCTGCTTCTGCCGCCATGATCACTGCACCGCCCATATCAGCATGTCCACCAATCACCAGAACATGACCATAACTGCCTTTATGACCAAAGGCTTCACGCTTGGGCAATTGAATCTGATGTGAGGCAAGCTGGGCAATCGGTTGAAGCTCTGTATCTGTCGGGATAGCAGAAATCAGTTCGATCTTGCCCGCATATTCTTTGCCTTGTCCAGTAAACAATCCTGCCTTAAGCCCTAAACCCGTGAAAGTGTAGTCAGCTTTAATCGCAACAGGCAAAGGCTGGCCGGTATTGGCATCCAATCCACTCGGAATATCAATTGAGATTTTTAATCCAGTTTGCTGATTGATCGTTTGAATAACATTTTGCCAGTCAAAGTCCAGCTGACGGTTCAGACCAATTCCGAATAATGCATCGATATAGACCTCACATTCAGATTGAAAATCAAAATGCGAATAAGGCTGCAAGCCAGCTTGCTGAGCTTCCTGCACAGCCGATGCTAAATCTTTGGAATTACCCAACTCAACTGCATAAATATCAACACTGAAGCCCGCCTGTTTGAGATATTTGGCCACAAGATAGCCATCGCCGGCATTATTACCCTGACCACAGCAGACAGCGATTTTTTTTATTTTTTGCTGGGAAAATAAAGTGATCAGCCGCTGACTAATCCCCCAGGCGACTTGTTGCATTAAACCGTAGGAACTATTTTGCTGTTGAAACCAGCGCTGCTCCCATGCTTGTAGATCACGGCTATGGTAAACTTGTTGCTGCATTTCTTATTCCCTGTCTTTGGTTTATGGCAACTCCCGATTCTCAAGCGCAAATTAAAGTTTATCAACAAGATCCAGCAGAGCTAAAAGCATGGATTAAAGCGCAGGCTTTAGAATTGGGTTTTTCTGATTGTGTCATTGCCAAACCAGATGCTCAAGCAGAATTAGCATGCTTACAGGAATATCTGGATCGTGGTTATCATGGTGACATGAAGTTTCTGGAAGAGAATCTGGAAAAACGTGCCAATCCCGCCTTACTGGTTCCCGGCACACGTAGCATTATATGTGTGCGTATGGATTATCTGGTCGACGCACCAGAACCACGTTATATCCCTTATGCACCCAACTCTGCCATTATCGCGCGTTATGCTCGTGGCCGAGATTATCACAAAACCATGCGCGGTCGCCTGAAAACCTTGGCGACAAAAATCCGGGGAAAAATCGGAGATTTTGAATCACGTCCTTTTGCGGATTCTGCACCCATTTTTGAAAAATCGCTGGCTGAAAGTGCCGGCATGGGCTGGACAGGTAAACACACCCTGCTGATTCATAAAACATCAGGCTCATTCTTTGTACTGGGTGAACTGTTTACTTCACTGGAACTGCCCTTTGATGAACCCGCGACCAAACATTGTGGCTCCTGTACTGCGTGTATCGACATCTGTCCGACTCAAGCCATTGTCGAGCCTTATATGTTAGATGCTCGCCGCTGTATCGCCTATCTGACCATCGAATATAAAGGCATTATTCCAGAAGATTTGCGACGCGGAATTGGTAACCGGGTTTTTGGTTGTGACGATTGCCAGCTGATATGTCCATGGAACAGTTTTGCCCAAGTGACCTCGATAGAGGATTTTCATCCGCGGCATGGACTGGATCAAGTGAGTTTACTGGATTTATGGCAATGGGATGAAGCCACCTTTTTAAGTGCGACTGAAGGCAGTCCGATGCGTCGTACGGGTTATCAAAGCTTTATGCGCAATATCGCCATTGGTTTGGGCAATGCACCCTTTGATGGGCAGATTATTCCGGCCCTTCAGCAACAGCGTAATCAACATGATGAAATTGTGCAGGTACATATCGATTGGGCTATTCAAGAACAACTGGCAAAATCCAGCTAATTTTTTATCGCCCTTAAAAATATATTTCAACTTTACCTAGATTCACAGTTTCACTTAAAAGCCTTACACACCCGTGTTTCAGACTATGGCATAAATAAAAATAGTCAGAAATGAAGTGGAGGAAAGATGATGTCATCAAAAAATCCAAATCAAGAACTGTTGGAGCAGCTTCAGCATGACCAGCAGAAGCAACAACAGCAGCAGCCGCAACATGGCCCGATTAATTCCCCAAAAAACAATCAGCATGAACAGGATCAGCGCGTGTTTAACAAGCAGCACCGTAGTGATCTGCATGGCCAGGATATTTATGGAAATCACAGTAATAAATAATCTGGCAACTGAAAAACAAAGCTCACCTCGTGTGGGCTTTGTCATTTATATAAGGTCATATTTTGCTAGTGAAGCAAAAGCTTATTTTTATTAAGATGAACCGAATGATAAATAAGCACAGATAGGGAAAGAGATGAACAGTAGTGATGCGGTACGTAATGATTGGTCACGTGAAGAAATACAAGCTCTATATCAACAGCCTTTAATGGATTTAGTGTTCCAGGCGCAACAGGTTCATCGTGAACATTTCACTGCGAATACCGTTCAGGTGAGCACCCTGCTTTCGATTAAAACCGGTAAATGTCCTGAAGACTGTAAATACTGTTCACAATCAGCGCATTATGATTCCAAACTGGAAGCTGAAAAACGCATTGCAGTCGATAAAGTGATTCAGGAAGCCAAACAGGCGCTGGCATCAGGCAGTTCACGCTTTTGTATGGGGGCTGCATGGCGCAACCCGCATGAACGCGATATGCCTTATGTGCTGGAAATGGTACGTGAAGTTAAAGCACTCGGTCTGGAAACCTGCATGACACTGGGGATGCTAAATGGATCACAGGCTGAACGCTTGAAAGATGCAGGACTGGATTATTACAACCATAATCTGGACACTTCTCGTGAATACTATTCACATATCATCAGCACGCGTAGCTTTGATGATCGTCTGGATACTCTGGATCATGTGCGTCAAGCTGGTATGAAAGTCTGTAGTGGCGGTATTGTGGGTCTGGGCGAAAGTCGTGATGACCGGATTGGTTTGTTATATGAGCTTGCAACTCTGGCAATCCATCCTGAATCTGTGCCAATTAATATGTTGGTGCCGATTGAAGGCACACCGATGGCAGATGTAGAAAAACTGGATGTGATTGAATGGATTCGTACCATTGCTGTAGCACGCTTGTTGATGCCTAAAAGCTATATTCGCCTTTCTGCAGGGCGTGAATCCTTAAGCGATTCGGATCAGGCTTTGGCATTTATGGCTGGTGCCAATTCTATTTTTTCTGGTGAAAAACTGCTGACGACCCCTAATACATCCCAAGGCCGGGATCAGCAACTTTTTGCAAAATTAGGTTTAGTTGCAGAACAGCCAAAACCAAGTGTTCGCAGTCTGGCTACAGATGCAATGGCAAGCTAATCACTGTTTAAGTTGATGAACTCGCAGAAAAGTTATGTGCAGTAATTAAAATGCCATAACGGGCATTCAGATAATCTCCGACTCGGATTTGATCTACTCCATTGGCATGATGCACCATCAGCGCTTGCGTGACTGCATCATAGCTAAAGGAGTCATAACTATCTTGATGCAGGCTGAGCCAGTGCAGCGTATCTGCCAGGTTGCTGTCGACGATATAGGTATCTGCATGAAAATCTTTACTCATATGCCTGTTCATCGTGATGAAATTTCCCTTTAATTTTAACGGAAATTAGCCCATAACAAGCATAAAAAAGTGAGCCATTGCTCACTTTTCTTGCAAAAACTTTAGTCCTTATTCGTACCGCACTTACGACACTCCCTGTGTTCCCCGATTTCTTGCATTTGCTCATATTCATAAATATGCAAACAAAACAATTTTCTTAAAAGCTGAAGCATCATTGAAACTCCTGTTTAATCATTTTTTTAATACGCTTCTTAAGATATTCCGTCCTGAAACATCATGATTTTTGACTAAAAAATCATCTCATATTAATTAGCATAATTTTTTCAGTTGTAAAATGCATTTCATCTACTTTTCACTTTTTTTGCAGATATTCTTTGAACTACATCACAATTATTTCATAAATATGACTTTTTTTTGATTAAAGAGGATGTTTATGGAATTTAGATAACAAAAGTAATATCTGAGGGAGATGCTTTTTTATTAAGCTGGTAACGAAGAATCTTTATTGAAAGGCAAACTAGAAAAGTTCATTATCAGTGGAGGCAACCCATTTTAAGTCCTTCGAGATAAGAACGACGATCAATTAAGTGAATTGCTTACTTCAGATTTCATAATATCCAAAAACAAAAAACCCCTTACGATTAATGCACGTAAGGGGTTGTTTTATATGGTGGGCCCAGACGTTACCATACTTTAATTTAAGTAGTTGTTTTATAGTTATTTATTTTTAATGTTGTGAAGAAGGTACAAACACGGATACATGAGTTTTTTGTTACTTTTTGTATTTATTTTCATTTTTTCTTAAAACTAATAGTTGAACTTATTCAGCACTAATTTAATATCATCGTTCAATAGATAATATTCTGACAGATGTTAGCTATTTTTCTAAATTAGCCCTTTTAGATTTTATCCTAGAAGTGATTTTAGTATTTAAAATGAATGTAGATTGTCTCATATCTTCCTAAATTTTAGATTTTGCGATTTTCCTCTGTAATCCTTTCCTTGTCTAGCTTTCCGCATCGCATTATCCTTGCGATTCGTATGCGACACATGCGATATCTAGCCGTTCATGTCGCATACTCCGCATTGGAATCGCACACCCTTTGCAACATGGATAACCTTGTGCCATGGGGGTTTCAGCCATAAATCGAAAAATCGCAACTATTTCAGCAATGCCGGATTTAATTCGATGTAAGTGGAGCGGTTAATTGTCACCAGACGCACATAATTAAACTCGATCAACTCATTTAAACATGGGTCAAATTCCTTCGCTTTTCTTATCTGAAGCGGTGCACCTTTCATTGCTACCGTTTTTTGCAGTCGGTTGGTTTTTCCCTTCTTGCACTTGATCAAAAGATACTTGAGCAGCTTCTCAGAATCGCTCTCATCAGCTACCTCAATATCTGAATATCGGAACCACTCAGACAATGAATGTCGAATGATGGCGCAAGCTGCTTGCATAACTTCCACATCAATTTCAGACTTGTTTTCAAAGTAAGCTAAGACAGCGCCCAAACGTCTGGCAAGCTCGTTTGCACGACTGGCAAAAGGCTGCATAAATTCAAACTGTTTTCCGCTACCCTGCAAAATCTCACACTCATTGTAGAACTCAAGCTCTAATAACTCTGCTTCACTAGATAGCTGCATAACTGGAAAATATGGAACCTCTCCTGAATCATTTAAGAGGACTGGCAACTCATCTTTTAAAATATCTCTACAGCGATTCCAAAATTTTGTTAGCCGTGGGTCATTGTGTGAATTTTTCAACTTTTGCCTAAATTCAACTGTATGCGTTCTTTGCCCAGCAATGCTCTCTGGAGCAGCTAAAATAAATCGTGGTAAAAAGCCCTGCCCTCTTAATATCGGATCATTTAAAGCTCCAGCCAGTACCGCACGTTGCCCAAGTAAGTTGAAAGTAAGGCGAACATCATAAGCCGTTCCATTATCATCAGATGAAGCGCGGTTTCTTTGGCAATATCCATCATCAAATAATTTGGTAAGTGCACCTAAAGCGCTTTTGGCCGTGTCGCCCTTCATTGTGTGCCCATCGAAGAATTGCCCTGCCTCATCGCTACTGAGTGAGGCATTTTTTACAATTCCTTTAATATAAAACTTGATTAAGGTTTCGATAGTAATGTCGGAAAAGATGCTGGTCGGATCCGTTGGTCTTGGATTATCTAAAAGCCATTGCGTGAACTCTTTTGATTCAATTGTTTTTGAAGTCGCATTCCAATCATCCAGCTTTTTGTTGTACTCATCATTTTGCTGGCGTTCATGCTCCCTAATTGGTAATTCAACCAACTTTTGACACGATGACTTACGCCCACCGCTACCGCCCTCAGTTAAAAAGAATAATGATGACGGCATCCCTTCCCTGTTGGTTTCTTTGGGGGCATTCACCTTACCTTGTGCTAAAAATGAAATACTGGCTAAAACACATTGAGCAGCCATTGCAACCGGAGCTTGGACATATTCAGCGGTTGCAAGAATTGCATTTCTCAAGACTTCCGGTAGCTCATTAATCGGATAAGGTTTTGACTGAATCAAAGTATCATTTCTTAAACTCACTGGAGCTTGCCAGCTATTCAAATTTGCAGCCTTCCGATCCGCTGGCATTTCCTCAACTTGAGGCTGTGCGATTGGATCAGATTCAAGTGATTTTAAAATCCGCTCTCTTTCCTTGTAGAAAAAGCGTTTAATAAGATTGGAACTTAAATTTTTTAAATCATCATCCGCCTGAATAAATAAATGTGCATTATTGACTGGAGTTTTTTCGCCCACCAGCATTTTAAGTATTGTTTCAGGCATACCGTTATTGATAATCCGATACGCTACATCAATATCAGAATGGAATACGACTGATTCACCAGCCTTAGCAAGTTTTACAAATAACTCCGTGCTATCAGTACCTAAAACATATGGCATATAGGTAGTATTTTTAATACTTGCAAGGATTCCTTCTTTACCAATTAAAAAAGATACTTTTTTAGAATCAATCTCTTTGTGTGGTGTCTGACTTATATCCCATTTCTTCGCAATTCCACCAACTCGATAACCAATAACCTCATTAAGCTGCTGGGGGTTTACAAAAGGAAAAACAGTGCTTTCTTCGCAGTTATATTCCGGCAATTCAGGATGGATATAGCTTTCAGGCTTAACTTTGAGATTCTGCTCATCAATACAGCCTTTTGCAAAATCTTCAATCGAATGATATTCGGTTGTATTGCCTGTCACCGGATCGGTGCTTGCTGCAAATGGTGCGTTAAAAATGATTTTTGCATTCATTTTTCACCCTCCAGCTCAGAATTTGAAGGATTTAAACTCAAAACCCAATTTTTTATTTCATTTTCACGATAAAAAATTCTAGCTTGTTTTTTATCTCCAAATTTTATTGGCTTCGGAAATGAAGAATCTTTTTGTTGCAAGTTATATAGCGTATTTCTACTAATTTTTAGAATACGGCAAACATCTTTAATCTTCAAAAGCATTTGTGAGCTCCAATAACAATGCTAGAACCATCATGGTTTTTTTTGAAGTTATAAGCCCCTAGGTTTTTTTAATGTTTTTCCAAAAAAAACCTAAGCAATTGAAATAAATTATTTTATTTTTAATATTTCATTAACTTTAGCCTTTGCGGCATCATCATTTAGTACATCTAAATCGGTGTAAAAAATTTGAATTAATTTAGAAATTATATTTATATTGTATGGTCTTTTATTTGGGAAAATCTCTGCCTTCCCATCAATATCCCACATGCTTTTAATAAAGAATGTTCTATGCGATGTATTATCAACTCGTGGAGAGTTCATATTTAATATTTCTGTTTCTATTTTTTTGTAAAAAAAATCAAGCAAATCACTATCCACAAACTCAACATAATCAATTAATTTATTATATATTTTTCCACTCACCACACTATCATTAAATTTTTTTAAAAATTTATTTTCTGGTGTTTTTACATCATCTTCCATCCCACTTAAAGGAGAAATATAATTATTATCTTTCATAAAATTAATAAAATCATCAACATCTTTATTATCATATTTTTTTGCATATTCTTTTAGTTCATGAAATCTTACATCTATCATTTCCATATCTATAACAGCAATTATTTTTTCTTTTCTCAAATAATTCACAATTTTATTAACATAGCTTGAACTTAAATAAAAAACTGCTGTCCTAGTTTTCAATAGCGGCGATGTATTTAATAAATTTGTCATTTTATTTTTTGCTGACTCAAGCTTGCTGAGCCAATTTTTTAATTCTGTTCCACTATATGCTGCACCACTATCTAATTTTTTCTTATACTCTATTGATGCATAATATTTTTTAGAAAAAAGAATTAAATCACTTAGCTTTAAATCACATTCCAATATTTTTCTAAAAGGCTCATCCTCCAACAATAAATAAATTTTCTCAACATAGAAATCCTTTTCCTCAATACTAAGGTAAGTTTTAAATTTTACATTATTACTTATAAATTTAGTTTTCATAAATTTACTATTAATTTTGTTATATTTTTTTAGAAATATAGCTACTTCTTCTTTGTCTTCTTGTCTAACTCTTTCCATTTAATTATCTCAAATTAAAATTCTGCGTTACTGATTTATAAACCAGTATAAAATTTTTCAATCAACTTGCGTGTCTTGACCAGCAAATTGCTAAAAATGCTCTCCCGCTCAAACAGCTTAACCTTATAGTTTGGCAAGTCTTTCAGTTCTTCCTTCCGTGGTAAGCGTTTGGTGAACTCATAATGTTTCAGAACCTGCTTCATTGCTTCCGGTTTCAGGTTTTCTTCTTTGCAGAGATGCTGATAGGCCTGTTCTTTTTCAGTGTCCCAGAAAGCAGCAAAGGCGGTTTGCACGCTCTGCCCATTAATTATCTTCGGCATGTTTTCTTCAATGAACTTCTGAATCAATTCTTGCTTGTCATGCAGGGTAACTTCATTACTGATCAAATCATGCACCTGTGCTTCGTACTTTTTACGTTTACCCTCATCTTCACTGTTAACAGCCAGTTGAAGCAAGTTGATGATATAGCCGACATTGATGCGGTCACTGTGTAGCAAGTCCAGCTGAAAATCGACATCGTCCAGTACCGAGACTTTTTCTTTTTTGGTGGTCTTACGCACATCTCGACATAGGTCGGCATACTTGGAGGCAAAGTTGGCAAAGTGCTGTTTATCCAGTGCGGTCTGGTCCTGGTCATATTCAATAAAGGTTTGCAGCTGGGCGTTGTAACGCATCACTTCACGAAAGGCTTTAATGAATGCCAGCTGCTGATCTTCAGTGATGAGCTCGTCGACACTTTGATAATCCGGGGTGATCTTCAGCAGCTTCTGTACCGCTGCTTCATAGTCCTGCTGGATTTTTTCATAGCTCGGCACCAGCACTACTTTTTGCGCTTCTTTATTGGAAAATAGTGCCAGTGCTTCATCGGTGGCGCGTTTCAGGTTACGGAAACAAATGATGTTGCCGAAAGGTTTTTTGTCGTTAAAGACGCGATTGGTGCGTGAAAAGGCCTGAATCAGGCCATGATATTTTAAATTTTTATCGACATACAGCGTATTCAGTGGCTTGGAATCAAAACCGGTCAGGAACATATTCACCACAAGCAGAATATCGATCTGCTTTTTCTTGACCCGATCTGCAATATCCCGGTAATAGGCATAGAACTGATCACCAGAGTTGTAGTTAGTTTTAAACTGCTGGTTGTACTGGGCAATATAGCGATCCAGCTTGTCACGGCTGGACGGATTGATCTGGGTGGGAATATCCGCTGCTTCTTCATAGATCAGTCCGTTTTGCTCATCTACCGGCACGACTTCATTGGCCTCGTAGGAGAAAATAGTGGCTATGGTTAGCGGTTTAAATAGCCTGCCCTGCTCTTCATCCTGTTGCTGCTTCTCCGCCTGGACCTTTTCAAACAGTTCGTAGTACTGGGTCAGAGTATCAACCGAGCTGACACAGAACATCGCGGTAAATTCACGGTTACGGGTTTTAGTGTCATGGGTATCGACAATATAACTCACAATCATTTCCAGACGCTGCGGATTGTCGTATAGCTCTCGGGTATCAATCCCTTCGACTTCATCATTATATTTGAGGTTGTTCTGCATGCCCTTAGCGGTATATTTGCCCCGATAATCAATCTGGAACTGCAGCACGTTACGGTCACGTATAGCATCCACGATCACGTACTGATGTAGGCATTCATTGAACAGGTAGTCTGTGGTGAGTTTCAACCCGGCTTTAGACTGGCTGTTTTCTTCAAAGATCGGGGTTCCGGTAAAGCCAAACATCTGGGCATTGCCAAAGAACTTCTTGATATTCTGATGGGTTTCACCAAACTGGCTGCGGTGACATTCATCAAAAATAAACACCACTTTTTTGTCTTTCAGGTAGTCGATATATTCCAGATAGCGGTCAGTGCTGATGGCCCTGTTCAACTTTTGGATGGTGGTCACAATCAGCTTGTCATGGCGTTGATCGAGCTGCTTAACCAGAGTATGGGTGCTATCGGTGCTATCAACACTCTCGGCTTTAAAGGCATTAAATTCGCGGGAAGTTTGTGTATCCAGATCATTCCGGTCTACCACAAACAGAACCTTTTCTACATCCGGCATCTGCATGATAATCTGGCTGGCTTTAAACGAAGTCAGGGTCTTGCCTGAACCGGTCGTATGCCAGATGTAGCCATTCTGATCCGAGTTTTGAACATGCTGGATAATTTTCTGTACCGCATAGATCTGATAAGGACGCAGCACCATCAAGCTTTTCGTGGTTTCCAGCATGACCATATACTGGGTCAGCATTTGGGTCAGATGTTGCTGATTCAGAAAAGCATCAGCAAAATCGACAATTTCATTGATATGTTTGTTGCTGACATCGGCCCAAGGAAAGGCAAACTCGATGCAGGTAGTGCCGTTGGAGTAATAACGGGTATTGGCACCATTACTGATGACAAATAACTGGACAAAGCCAAACAGGCCCTGTCCGGCCCAATAGGCTTCACGGGTATAACGCTGGGTCTGGTTAAAGGCTTCGGCGATTTCCATGCCGCGTTTTTTCAGCTCAATCTGAACCAGCGGCAGACCATTGACCAATAAGGTCACATCGAAACGGCTGGTACGGCCGTTATGGTCGCGGTGATCGATGGTGATTTGAGTGGTCACCTGATAGATGTTTTTGCTTGGATCATCTGACAGGAAAAAGATGTGCTTACTGCTGCCATCATCAAATTTGACCGGGAACAGATCGCGCAGATTCTTGGCCCGTTCAAACACTGTGCCAGTATTCAAAAAGCTGATGACCTGTTTCCACTCGGTTGTCGACAGTGGTGCTATTCCATTGGCACGTTCAATCTGGGTTTTCAGGTTAGACAGTAGCTGGCTTTCGTCCTTGAGCGTGACTGAGGCATAACCCAGTTGCTGTAACTGGCCAATCAGTTCATTTTCAAGTTGGTATTCGCTTTGAACACTCATACCTTTTGAACCTTTGCATTTCGCCAAACTGTTTCAACTTTGTGTAAAATCTTACTGATTTCTAGAATTTTGTTAGATATTTCATCAATTTCAAAAGGGATATTCTCCCAACCTAACCACCACTCAGCTTTCTTTTTTAAAAATTCATTATAGTTCGATGCTTGGAGGATATTAATATTAAGTGACTCTTTGATCTTATTAATTAAATCATCAGTGGGATGATGAAGGAACAAATAGATGGAACATTTTAAAGGACATGTATCAATAAAAAAGCTTAGAACTGCTGAACTATTTGTTTGTTTCCATTGGTCACTTGAGAAATCGATAGCATCATATTTTTGTTGATCGGTACCCCATGTATATGACCGACTATATGGTTCATAGCTTTCAATACTAGTTTCCAATTTTGTATTTATTAGACTAGCCGTTTCATTCAGAAAGTCTTCCTTTAATTGAATTAAAGCAGATATATCTTTATAGCTGTTCTGCACAAAATTATATTCTTGATCATTCATTCTCTTTTCCCCAAAATGCTCTAAATGCATTAAAAACTCTCTCGCGAACAGTCCCCATTTGTTGTAAGGATTTTTCAGCATTACTTGTGATAAATACGTTCTTACATATTCTGCATACACACTAAACGCAAGCCCAGACCAACCTTCTACATTGGTTTTTCCATCGATACAAAATACGATTTTAAATGGCTTTAACTCGGCAAACTTGTCAGCAATATGAGTCTCATAATCTGTAAAAGGATTGTTTTGAATATGTTTGACTTTACATTCAATTAAAAATATAGCTTTATCACTTTCAATAAGTAAATCGATACGACTCCCAGAAGCTGTCGGAACTTCAGTTGAAATTTTTTTCGCCGATCCATAATCATCTGCTTCGACAGATGGATTGAGTGCATTCACAGCATCAGTCAAGCCATCAAAAAATACAGAACCCAGACCATGATCATTCTCTGGATTCAGAAAATAGCTAAGCAACTCTGTAGTTGGGTTTTCATAATGCTTACGAATTGCCGTATCAAAAAATGTTTTTTCACGAGGTGGCACTTTATATTTTTTGGCTGCCTCTAATAATTTTTTATAATGCCCCAATACATCATCATTCATTATTAAAACTCAATCTAATCTATTTACTAAAGTGAAATTTGTTCTACTTGATTCTGCTGCCATTCTTCATATGACAAATGATTAGAGCTATTTTTCCATTCTTTACGACCATTTGATGCACGGCCTAAAATCACTGCACCAGCAGCAGATGGGCTTGAAAACAAATAGTCTTGTGTAAATTCGAATATATTTGGATCAATGACCCCATTTGCCAACAATACAGGACGTAAGTTCTTCATGTAATTGTGATTTGGTTGACTAACTTCTGGACGCACTTTAGATCCTTTCAAAACATAAAATTCACCATCTATGACCTGGGCTTTCGCATCTACATCTTTTACAGATAGGTAAAATATCGCATCCTCAATTCGAGGATTTATCAATTTATCTTGGACTTTCAATACATCACTTGGATGCTTCATTTCTTTTAAGAACTCATAACCCAATACGGGTAGTACTACCTGTATTTGTTCAAGAAAATACTCCATGTCCGCCGTGTCAGATTCTGGTAAACGACAATACTGGTGTGCAGTTCCATTTAATAACTGGCATTGACCATTCTTTTTCGCAATTTCGATAAGATGGCTTTCCAAATACTTGATATGTGTCTTGGTAATGTTCTGATCTTTTCCTGTAACTAAACAGACCTTTTCCCAAAAGTCTTTTCCACCGGCTTCTTCAGTACGGTTATGCTGTTTTAAGCGATTTGCAACATCATCCGATTCGCCAATATAAACTTTGGGATACAGCGGATTTTCAGGATCATAACTTACAAGAAAGTAAACACCCGTCCTAGAGCACTCCTCACGCTGTATCAGCTCTGACAGTTTAGTTCGTGGTGCTGAAAGCACATGACCAGTCCAGTTAATGATTTCAGCTGTGAGAATTCCATTTGGAGAACCATCTACAAGGAACAATTTAATACTTTTACCATGTGTCATTCTAAAACCTTGTTTCAAAAATATTAAAGTAGAACCATAATAAAAAAGGTGTCTTACGATATTTAGGCAATGGAATATGTGTTGCTCCAGCCATTGCTTCTGTAGTGATCTGTGTTACAAAATCAAAAGCAAGATAATCCTGTATTGAACTACTTTTAATATCTTCTGATAAATATTTACGGATATTATTCTCAAATCTATAAATTAATTTTTCATCCTCAGATGGATCATGATTAAACATAAAAGCTGGATCATAGTATTGATAATCTAGACCATATCTCATTAGTGAATCTTCGAAATTAGGAGCATCTTTTCTTAATTCCGTTAAGAGGTAACCATTGAGCCTTAATATTATATGCTGGACTTTATAATACATTTCCAAAGATATTCTACGTCTAACCATTAATGTAAAATTTCTTGCAGTCATTTCAGCTTGCTGGTTAGTTATTGTTTGTTCTAATGTTTTTAAAACTTCCAACCCCAGTAAAAAGTTATCCGAATTTTCAGCTAAAAATGTATTTACTTCCTCTTCATCTAATGTAGTAGATTCAATAAATGTTTTAATTCTAAGATATAACAGAGCATCGTTACATTTACGCGTATAATCTACAACATCTGATATCGCATTTTTAATAGTTGAGCCAGCATTCAAGGTAAAATTATCTATTACGTTTAAACTAGCATGACCAGCTACTATCGCTAATTTTTCCAAAAAAAATGAGTTCATTCTCCCCCCTACACAAACATCTGCTGTAACAAGCCTTTTTTCCAAGTCTTGGCCTGTTCAATTTGTTGCGTCACGACTTCAATTTTTTGGTCGATACTCGATAAGAAATTGGCGATTTTGGTTTGTTCTTCTAAATCTGTTGGATATATAAAAGGAAAAGCTAGAACATCACTTTTCGTAATGTTAGGATCCTTTCGGCTACTAGCTGCAAAATTTTTCCAATCTAGGACTTTATAATTAAAATAAGTTAAAAGAAAATATGAATTGATTTTTTCATTTGGATAAATTGCTGATAATGCTTGATTACAAGCAGCTTCTTTAACTAAAAGTCCAGTCCGACCAATTTGATTAAAACCGCCATACATCGCAACAAAAACAGTTCCTTTTGGTAATATTTTTACAGACGTCTCTTTGAGAGCAAACTGAGAAATTTTTTCTTCAGTTTGTAGGATCTTACCATTATTAAGATCCGTTGTTTTCACCCAATCAATATCTGCATCTTTAAAAAAACGCTCATCACTACGCAAAGGAGTAGCACCTGATGTCACCTTAAAAATATCACCAATTTTTTTCTCCTCCCACTTCCCAAACTCACTTCTATCATCCGCTTTAAAACGAAGCTGCTGACTAAACAGCTTTTGCATCATGCCTTGTTTATATTGGCTAAGCAGCTGATGTTTTTGAGTCAGTTGGCTGATCTTTTCATCTACCGCGGAAAGGAAAGTGGCTATTTTGGTTTGTTCTTTTATGGAAGGAAACCCAAGTCGAATGTCCTTAACATCATTAAGCGATAAATTAGGTGGATCAGTTCCTGAAATAGAATTTTCTAACTCTTCAACGGTTTTTGATTTTTGTAAAAGCGAATAAATAAAATTCAAGTTATTATTTTTGCTAACAATCTTTGCAACACGTTGGTTTAGCAATGCACCATGATACATTTCTCCAACTTTTGATATTTTTAATTTTTTATTCAAAATAGGACGTGTAAGAGCAATGACATAATCATTTTTATCTACAACAAACTGAGAATATTTTTCTAAATATTCTTCTGGTAAAAATGACATATTATTAGGGGTCATTTCTTGAATACCGACATCAGCAATCTTTAACCAACGCACACCTTTATCTGATGATGCTGTACTAGGAAAAGCATAACCTGAAAACAAGCTAAAACTATCTCCTAGGTGGTTGATGTCCCAATCCCCATTAAACTCTTTAAATCTTAACTTTGGTGTAGTCATCACTTCACCTCCGCAAACGGTGAAGCAATCCCAAGCTCTTTGCAAAACTCCGCAATTACCGCATCGGTTTTTTGACTGTCTTTTTCCAGCTGTTGAAGCTGTTGGGCAATCGCATCCAGATCAATCTCAGCTTCCGCTTCAAAGGTATCCACATAACGCGGAATATTCAGGTTGTAATCGTTGTCTTTGACTTGCTGTAAAGTTGCTACATGCGCGTATTTTTCAATTTCTTGACGCTTTTCAACGGCCGCAATAATATTGTCTAAATGCTCAGGCAACAGCTTGTTTTGATTCTTCTGCTTTTCAAACTCGTTGCTGGCGTCAATAAACAGAATATTACCGCTATGCTCACGGTTTTTCTTCAGCACCAAAATACAGGTCGGAATTGATGTGCCATAGAAGATATTGGCAGGCAGACCGATGATGGTATCCACCACGTTCATCTGCTCAATCAGGTACTG
Organism: Acinetobacter sp. WY4; assembly: GCF_018438165.1. Classification (GTDB taxonomy): domain Bacteria; phylum Pseudomonadota; class Gammaproteobacteria; order Pseudomonadales; family Moraxellaceae; genus Acinetobacter. Next base: position 862,230 of record NZ_CP053947.1, read on the forward strand.
ACGAATCACACCTTCACTGGAACCACGGAACAAAACGCCATGCGGCAAGACGACTGCCATGGTGCCATTGTCATCCAGTTGATACAGCATGTGCTGTACAAAGGCCATATCCGCTTTGGAACTCGGTGCCAGTTTGCCATAAGCGGCAAAGCGTTCATCTTGTAGAAATAAAGGATCGGCTGACCAGTTAGCAGAGAATGGAGGGTTGGCGACTACTGCATCAAACTTTTTATCTAAATGCTGCGGACGGGTTAAAGTGTTTTCCTGCTTGATGTCAAACTTGGCAAAATGCACATCATGCAGAATCATGTTCATCCGCGCCAAGTTGTAGGTGGTACGGTTCATCTCCTGACCGTAAATCATGTCCACATCTTTAACTTCACGCTTCACTCGCAGCAATAAAGAACCTGAACCACAGGTCGGGTCATAGACCGAACGTAAACGCTCCTTGCCTTGGGTGACAATCTTGGCCAGTAAGGTTGATACTGTTTGCGGAGTATAGAACTCACCAGCTTTTTTCCCGGCACCAGAAGCAAATTCACCAATAAGGTATTCGTAGGCATCACCCAGTACATCGGCTTCGGTATTGGAAATATCAAAATCAATATCATCTAAATGGCTGAGGACTTTGGCCACCAGTGCATTACGGTCGCTGGCATTGTTACCGAGCTTGGTTGAGTTCAGATCCAGATCTTCAAACAGATTGGCAAAGTCATCGGCAGAGTCGGTTCCCAAAGTACTTTGCTCAATCGATTTTAAGGTCGCAGTTAAATCATCCAGAATGAATTCGCCCTGACGGCCACGCTCGGCCAGCGTATGGAACAGCTGTTTCGGGGTCAGTGCATAACCAACTTCGGCAATGGCATTCTTTTTGATTTCTTCGATATAAGGCACATGCTCAGGATTGTTTTCATCCAGTTCAAGAAAGCTGATGTCTTCACCATCCAGCAATTCATTAGCAAAATTAACCGACTTTTCTGATAAATATTTAAAGAAAATAAAACCCAAAATGTAATCACGGAATTCATCTGCCCCCATGGTGCCGCGCAAAGTATTGGCAATATTCCAGAGTTGTTTTTGTAACTGTTGTAGTTGCACCTGGGTCATTGTTATAGAAGTCCGATGAAAAGAATAAAACATGACTAGTGTACCGAAAATTAAAGTTTTTTCAGCAAAATTGGAAATAGAAAGACAAAATTTGTCGTACCAACCCTATATCAATAATATTGATATATTTCGTTTAATTTGGGTTTTAAAATGATTAACAGGCTTATATAATCATAATTTAAATTAAGCCTAATATCAGAATTATAGATTCTTAAACAAATAGTTATAACTAAAATAAATAATAAGGCAGTTTGTTAAAGTTGGTCATCTTCAGCATCAATATATGCATTAATTAATTTCTAATCCTCAGTTTTTGAGATATGACGTGGAAGCTGGCAATCTCCTCCCCTAAAAATAATAGGATTTTAAAAAGAATGATTTCTAATTACGAATAAGCCCTAGACAACAAAAAAAGCAATCATTGTAATTAGGAATGTTATAGCTGTACTTGCCATCAATCTCATTGTTTTTGTATTGAAGTTTACTAAGTATGTTTGTGAATATTTTTTATATTTCAATGTGAAGTATAGGCTAGATATGAAACAGGCAGTTAGAAAGCTTAGCATCAATGCCATACGATAATAGTCAATGGATAGGTCTGTTCCGACTGTGAATTTATGAAATTGATAATAGTTGCTTCCTGTGAGAAATACAAAACATAGTAACCCTAAACCTATTACACGATATTCTGTATTTTTATCCTGATCCTTGTATAAAAACTTGGTAATGATCATACTTAAATTAAGAAATAGTGGGATCAAAATAACTATAAAACTGACAAGCAAATTTCTAAATAACCAAGATTTAATGTCCATATCATTTCTAAATTGATAAATATTTAAAAATGGAAAAAAGACCACTGGAAAGAAATATATATAAGTCAGTTTGAATGAATCCATATTTTTAATCATGAGTGATCATATTTCTTGCTATAGAGACTAATTTCACTGATTACTAAGTGGAAGTAAAGTCATATGTTTAAGACAAGTGAGCTCTGTAAAACATGCTAGGATTAGTTGTACTAGCTCAAACCTGATATTAAATTTATAAACCCTGCGCTTCAATGTAGTCACTGATTAACTGCCAATTTTCCGCTTTTGAAATCTCTCGTGGAAGTTCAACTTCAAAGGATTCATAAAAATATCTACGCATACAATATTCAGTATAAGAATCCGCATAGGTTTCATATCGCGCGATGATTGTTAAGTTCATCACAGGCATTTGCACCTGATCCCATCGTTGTCTTTTCCGACTGAAAAAGAATAGTTTCCCGAAGGTATATAAACGTCCCGCCTGTTGTCGATTGCCTCTGAATACAGCATAAACTTTAAAATAATTCTGCCATGCAAGAAGATCATTTACCGCTTTAGTCTGATCTTTTTGTGAAATAACTCGATTGAGAATATGTGTTAATTCTCTTTTTTGTTTTTCTATTTCAGTTTTCTTAAATCGCCACGTCCATGAGAAATTCTTATTACTTTTACGGTAAAACTTAGTTTGATGTTCAGCATACTTTTTATGGCTTAACCGTACTAATTCAGCCTCACATTTCCCGAAATCTAAGCATAGATAGGGTTTATTCAATATGAAATTAAACTGTTCATTGTCTTTATAGTAATGACGGATAAAAGTTAATTCTTGCCCGACTGTAATTTTGTCCCAGATGACAGGTTCAAGTTCAGCAATTTTATCTTTTGATGTATATGCTGAACTAGTTGTTGAAGTCACTTTACCTATGGTTTCTTTGCTGTGACGATGGCTATTAGGGGTTTTGATCAACAAGACAAATAACCATGCATCTTTATAAAGAATGTCTTGAACAATAAGATCAGCGACAGGTAATCCTTGTTTTAATCGATATGTTCTTTGCCGACTGGTTAAATTTAATAAGTATCTTTCGGTTAATTTATGAATAATCTTTTCAATATCAATTTCACCTAACTTAGTTTGCACTATAAATTTGCAATAAAAATATGATCCTCTGGTGACCTTATCTTGAATTTTTTGTGCGGTGTATTTTGTGTGGGGGCTGTAATCAATCATTTTATGTCATCCAACTATGCACTTTTGATGTCAATCAACAATCCACTTAAATCCAAATTTCTTCATTCATTTTTGAATTGTTCATCAACAATAATTTTCTCTACATTTCCCATTTTGCTGAGCGCGTCAGCAATCAGCATTGATCAAATTGCGCTAGCACTGTCACCTCACGTTGTAAGGTGACAATAAAGTAGTTCCAAGTGCGCATTACGAAACTTGATCAACAAATCTTATACTTGTTTAAATAATATATCAATAATATTGATATATTAAATTTATTCTGATAATATGACGGCATATCAATCGAATTGTGGATTGACCATCCATTCCAACTTTCTTTTTTGAAGTGGTTTGAATGGCTGACCACCATTCAAAAACTTTGATACATATTGCCCTGAGTATAAGACTAACCATCTTCATACTGCCGATGTAGCGGACTGCTGGGGAAACCTCGCTCGGTACGTTGCAACGGGGGCTAGAGGATTGCAATATCCTTTTTCTATCCGTTCATTCACTTTTTAAGAGTTCCAAGCAAATAAAAAGTGGTTGGGCGACAAGGAAACGGGAGCCTATAAGCGATTTATCGTGAAATGGTCATTTGGTTAGTAATAGCCAGATTAGGTGTGAAATTATGAAAATAGTGGATCATTGAAACCCTGTTTAAAGTGATACAGTCAGGAGCAGCATAGGATGTGCGATAGTCTCCGTTAATAGCTGAATGTGTATGCTTGATCGAACAAGTTTTTTTACTTGGAAAAGTATGCTCATTTCCAATCACGATGGCTGCTGAGAGTGCCGTAAGGTACTAGGGCTTTGAGGCTAACGCTGGAAAAGCTGGCACCATTTTGCGCAAGCTGAATGGGTCGCTGGATAGCTTAAACGTGTAACGGCATTAATCGATAGATGCTGATTGGAGTGTAAGAGTTTTACCCTTTACAAAGTTGTGTATACATCATATCCCGATATTTTTTAAGGAACTACGGTCGGGGGAAACAGGAAGCATGTATACAGGCGAGAGGATAAACGGTCTGCACATTAAGACACTTTGAAATAACTTGGGAAGCACTGAATAAAAAGGCTTAAATTGGTTAAAAGTCTGCTGTATTTTTTCAGTGTGGGAGCGATGGTGAGTAGCGCATATAAAGCAAGTATTTACTTGCGGAAATTGTGATACCAATCTTCATAGTAAGATTTGTATTAAATGAGATAGCTAGCTTAAAGCGAATCCTAAAACATTTCGATTTTTTTCAGTCGGGATGCTCATTGCGAAAACTTGAGTCGGCACATGCGTGAGCATGTTGGACAATATGTAGAAAAGAAAGGTTAATGGAACACTGGTCGTGTTTCTTAGTCGGGGATTGGTCTCTCTGACTAGGCCGAGATTGGTACAGTGTAAGTATTCTGAAGTTTGGTCACTGATGAAATAAACTTATACGGGTTTGCCTGAGACATAAATCGGGATAATGCTACACCAGCATGAAAAAATCGTGGCTTGTTCTTCCAGATTAGACAAGTATAAAACTACTGCCTCGCAGTAGAAATATGAAATGGAATATGGCCTAAGTCGGCATGAAAAAATTGAACCGCCAGTACAGGCGTAATCATCTGCTCAACAAGGAGCGTTAACAAATGCATTAGGCTCGATCCCTTAGGGACGAGCCTTACTTTGTTATAAATTAAACATATTCATTAAATATATGTATCTTAATTATATTATATATTTTGAGTTAATTAAATTTTGACACCTTCCTGTCACATGGGCCATTAGCTGAGTTTCAGGAAGGTGTCTCAATGAAAAGACTCAGACAAATCTCTTCAAGTACAATTTCCATGCATAGGACAATTGTACCCCTTAATGCTGGTGTGTGTAGTTGCCAACAACCATAGCGGGTGTCTGATGCATTGTTAACTAGTATACTGAATTACTAAGCTTTGCGTCCAATTCTTTAGTGAAATCAAATTTATGCCATTTTGTGAACCAGAACTGGTTCAAGGCAGCAATTCTTTTTACATAGGACTTCTCAATACCATATTTGGCCAATAAAGATTTTTTAAAAGAAATATCTATATATGGACAAGTAATTAAATCGAGAGTTAAATGAACTAATTCCGAATCATCTAAAAGAGTGTCTTTCTTTAATTCATATAGATTATTTATATAAATTAATAAATGCTTTTTAATCGATTCGTACCTCTTTTTATCACAAATATAAAAAAGCAATGTAGTAATTGAAAAATAGTTTAAATTTTCATCAAACACATACCCATCATTATATCTAATGTTAAAATATTTTAAAATTGCAGACTCATCTAACCAATAGTATTTCCCTAGTTGCCTGATCAAAACTAATAAATATAATGTCTCTATCGGTGTAATACTTTGTAGTGAGTGTTTATCTAAAATAGAACATGTGTTATCAAAAACACACTTAAAAATAATATGTTGATTCTCTGATCCTAGCTTTTGATCTTTAACAAACAAGATTATTTGTTGAATAATTCTACATAGCTTAATAGTACTATTTACTCGTGGCGTAACAGCATAAATAAAATAAGTAAAATTTATTATAGAAATAAGAGCATTAATTAAACTCCTACCAGTATTTTCATTTACATTCAACTCTTTATAGTCTTTTAGTATTTTCTTTACTTTACTTTCTATTATTGATAAGGAGTAATTCAAGACATCAGAATATGTTATTCCCGAATCAAAAAGAATAGTTTTAAAATCTGTAGATAAACTATTTTGATTGATATAAATACTTCCATCTTTAGTTTTTTCAATTGGATTTTTATCCTCTGATAAATTATAGCTTAAATTATCAGATATCAATTTAGCTATTTTCTTTTTAGCTATCGTAATCGGCGTTATGATCGGCCTAGAATACTTTTCTTCTTTATGTTTATTTAGACTTAGCTTATATTTTTTTAAATTAATCTGAATATTATTTTTAATTTTAGCAAAAACTTCCTCTTCATTATAAAATAAAAAGTAGTCATCAACATATCGAAATACTTGATAATCCTGTCCTAGGGTTAGACCATGCTTATCTAAATCCTGAATAATGTTATTGTCTATAGATTGCATTATGATTTCAGCAAAAATTCTAGAAAGTTCAGGACCAATCAATATTCCATTAGTTTCATTGTGGTTAGAACGTTGCATTAATTGATCAAACTTAAATGGAAAAGTTAATTTTGTTTTATTGAGTTGCATTTTTGAATAATCTTTCTGAAATACAGCCCACGCTATAGAATGTGTATAAATAGAATCAAAACAGTGAGAAACATCTAATTTTGATAAATAATTAAACCTTTTTTCACACCAGTGATGATCCCTAGACTCATAAAATTCAAAAATGTTCCTATATTTTCTATATACAAAAAAGGATTTTAAATTTTCATAATTTTGCCCCTCCATCTCAATTCCTAAGTTACCTTTATCAAAACATTCAATAAGTGCTTTTGAATCAATATAAGTACATCCTGCAACACGTTTTGCAGATCGTAGACTAATAGGACTTCTATTAGAATAATAGGTAATTAAGTCTTTAAAGTTATGATAAAAATCAATACCTAATATTTGACTTTTCGGATGCATAATGGAAAGGTATCTAAACTCATTATGCTTATGTGAAATTGGAAATGTAAAAGCAATACTTGGTAGCTTCGAGTGTGTTATATCAGTTTTTATATAATCAATATTATTTTCAGAAATTAAAATTAATTTAGTTGATTGATCTAGCCCTAAAAGCAAAAGAATTAGTTTAGTTAATTCATCAGTTCCTTTTATCCATTTAAAATTTAAACCATCATGTTTAATTTGATGTTTAATAATAAAATTATAGAAATGCCTATTTGAAAATATAATAGGTACTTCATATGGTAAAAATTCAGAAAGAACTACACGTTCAATAGGAAAATTAATAGACAAAGCCTTTTTAGACATTTTTCCACCCATTTGATAATATACCTAATTCTTCCACTGTAAAATTACGAAAAACCTTTTCTTCAAAACCTTCCTTAAAAGACAACTTACTAATTCTATTTTTTAATTTTTGATCACATATACCATTTAATTTATTCGCTAAGTAATAATCAAGACCAAGTAAATCTGATGTTTCAGTTATAAATCTATTACTAAAATAAACACCTATAAAGGCTTTTGATTTACTATTATGTAATTGCGTATTTCCAGTTAAAAACTTTAATCTTAATAGAATTAGTTGATAAGATTTATTTGGTATTTTTTTTAGATTTTTATTATATTCATCAAAAGACTTATCAATTCTTTTCCTAACTTTTTGTAATTTAGCTGAGCTTATCTTTACTGAACAAGAACTAGATGTAACTTCAAATTTATATCCCAAATATTCAAAGTTCTTATTGCTTTGATTATATAGGTCAATTTCTTTCGTTTTACTATTTAATGATAATCCAAAATTATTCAAAATATTTGAAATTGACTTTAAGTAACTTAAAGTATTTTCTTTTTTTCTTGGGGAGAATATAAAAATCATATCATCTACATATCTCTCATAATAAGTAATGTCATGTATTGACTGCATATTCTTATCAATATCACTCATATAGATTTCAGATAAATGCGCACTTATGCCGATCCCCCTTGGCAGGCCCTTTTCATTACCTGTGATTGATCTATATTGACGAATCAACTGTGTTATTATTCTTCTTGGTGCTACTGATAACTTAGATGATGAATGTAAGATATCTAATAATTTTTTATGATCTATTGATTCGTAAAAATTTGCCACATCAGCTCTAATAATATATTTAGGGCTTAGCTCTTTGGCCAATGTACTAAGACGACTGATAATTATATCGCGGTTATTTATTTTAGTCTCAAATAAAGTACTAAGAACTGTTTGTATTTGTTTTGAAACAAATATATCTTCAACTTTATTTCCAATTGAAAATACATCTTTATTCTTAACTTGATAAGGCAGAAGTGACAATGGGAGAGTATAACCCTTAGCATTGACTATCGTTAACATTGTTCCAAGTTTCTCATCAATTATGTAATTATATTTCTCTTTTCTCTTCTGTATAATTTCATTAAGCTTTGTTTTTCGTCTTTCTAATTCATCATAAGTTAATTTATTTTTTTTATGTTTTAATTGAAGCACTTTTATAAGATTTTTAACTCGATTAATTTTCAATCTAATAGCATAGGCTTCTGGGAAATGGTCTCTTTCAATTGTTCCTTTATTTTTTCTATCAATATCGTATATTTGTCGAAAATTTCTTACTGAAAATGACTGATTTAACAAAATAAGCCCCCCTATTAAAAACTTAACGTCTGTTAACTCGACTACTAACTCTTACAAATTATGTAAATTTTAACTTGTGTACCAACCTAGTAATTCAATATTATGAATCTAAATCGAAAAAAAGATCTATATAGTTAGTAGTCAAGGTTGAGTTACCATTCGCGCTACACAAGTGAGCATATGATATACTTTTTTAATGTTTATTTCGTTAAATTAATAACTTATTTGAAAATAACGTAATTTATAATCTTTGCTTAAAGTTTTTTATAAAAGATTTACCGAACGTAGATTAGCTTTCTCAATTAAAATTATGATTTGGTAGGATTGTTGATATGAAATCAGCCCACCACTGCATAACATCAATTCGTTCATCTAAATGCGTGGATTTATCATACACAGCTTTTACACCATGTTTTTTATGAGCCAAACAAGCTTCAATAACTTGTTCTTTATCACTAAATTGATTATTTAAAGCAGTACTTGCTATATGCCGAAAACCATGCGGGCTTTGCCGACCTCGATAGCCTAGATTTTTCAAAGCATTATTTAAAGTTGCTTCACTCATTGGCTGTATAAGGCTATCTCTGCTAGGAAATAAAAAATCCGATACTGTCCTAATTTCTTTTAATTTAAATAACAGTTCTATTGCCTGTTTTGGTAAAGGTACAACATGGGTAATACCACATTTCATTGTTTCGGCAGGCTTTATCCAGATTTTTTTCTCAAAGTCAAAATCTTGCCATTTTGCATAGCGCAATTCTTGTGGTCGCGGGAAAAGAATAACAAGTAACTCTAAAGCAATTGCTGTATGCGAATTTCTATAGCTTCGAATAGACTGCACCAACTCGGGCAGTTCCTGAAGACTGACATGCTTCATATTCCCTTTACTACCTTTATCAAGATACTTCAAAATTCCATCCAAAGGGTTCGACTCTATTTGTCCATGAAACTTTGCAAGATCATAGGCATTGCGACAATGTGAAACTAGTTTCTCTACACGATTGTAAATACTTTCACTTCTAAGCATATCCTGAAAAAATGTCAGCCATTGTTGAGGTGAAATTTTGGTGAAATCCAATTCACCAAAAACAGATAAGATACGTTTTTCAATTGATTGAGTTTCTTTCTTTATTGTTATTGCAGCCCAAGTTGTTTTTTTAGTATCAAGCCAGTCATACATTAAACTTTTTAAATTAAGTTGTTGCTCCTCAATCTTTTGTAATTCAATTTCTTTTTTTGTTAATACTTTTTCATTTTGCTGTAACTTGAGAAAAATAGTTGAAGCTTCAAGTTTAGCTGCTACAAGCGATAACTGCGGATAACTTCCAATACTGTGCCATTTCCACTTCCCTACCTCATCCTTAAAGCGGACTTGCCAAGTTTTTTTTCCTTTTGGTGATACACGAAAATAAAGCCCAGCATCACATGAAATACGATACTCCTTTTCCTCAGGTTCAAGATTAAGAAGATGGGTATCTTTAATTTGTTTGATGTTATCTAAAGCCGCTCTTTTCATAACAAAATCTCTTGTATCCGAGTAATGTAGAAAGAGTATCGGATACAAGATTGGATACACAAGAGGGTCAAATAAAGCTGTGCATAGCCAAACATAGTTGTGCAAAAAGCAGAAATAAAAAACCCATGAATCATTATAATTCATGGGCTTATATATTAAATCATTACAAAACTGTGCATATGATTACAAAAAACTGGTGGGCCCAGACAGACTTGAACTGTCGACCAACGGATTATGAGTCCGCTGCTCTAACCAACTGAGCTATAGGCCCTATATGCTGAAAACTTTAATTATCAATAAGTTCAGGCGTCATGAATACTAGCTAAGATTTTTTGGAAAGACAAGTGCTTTTATAACTGCTTGAACATTTAGGCAGCAATCATGGGCGACTTGTCTTAGTCAAAATTCAGTTACTTAAGACTTCAGTATAGGAGGCATATAGAAAAATGAGATACATGCTGCATCATTTAAGATAAATGAGCCTGTATCTTGAATTTAATCCGGTCTACTAAGCGTAAAACTGATAGATTTAAGGTCTTAGTATATCTATAAGGTATCAAAATTCTTTATTACTCAGGCAGCAATGTTAAAGGAATAGCCTAGAACTAAAGAAGATAGAATGACTAGAATTCAGACTTCATTTCTTCGTCTTTATGTAAATCCTGCTTAATTTCGATCAAAGACCATACAATTATAAGCGCAAAAATCAATAGGGAGACTACGAAGGCTGTCATGTACGTCATACTTTTCAATCTCAGAGTAGAAAGAATAAGAAAATAGAAAAGACCTGTATCAGTCTTCTTCTTCGACAAAAGTCTAATAACTAAAGTGTGCTCTGGATAGTCATTTTTTCATCATTTTAAGACTTTTTTTGTATCTAATGATATTTTTAAGATCTTAATATTGTTTTATTTATATATATTAACTCTTAATCTTGCAGCTTAAAAAGATGAATAAATCATAGATTTTTACATTATTCGCTGATTTTATTGGAAAGCCTATTGACTGTATGGGCGAACAAGATGAAATTATGCAGTTCTCTACATACAGCTTTTACTTCTCCGTACTTATGCTAAATAAATTCCTTGGCGAATCTGCATTTAAATTTGCAGGTTGGCAATATCATGTCGAACCCGATGTGCTTGAAGATAAACAGGTCATTATTGGGTTTGAACATACCTCAATGATGGATGCGGTACTGTCAATTGCCCTGTTCCAGATTTATGACCTCAAGGTTCATACCTTGATTAAAAAAGAATTATTTAAAGGACCGTTTAAACCGCTATTGAACGCTTTGGGTGGTATTCCGGTTGACCGCAAGGCCAGTAAAGATATCGTGACCCAGATGGTGGAACATTTTCAGAACAATGAAAAGTTCAATCTGGTGATTGCTCCCGAAGCAACACGGGCTAAACAAGGTGAAGCACGCAAACCAATCCGTACCGGTTTCTGGCATATTGCCAAGGCTGCCAATGTACCAATCGTGTTGTTATACGCCAATTCCAAAACCAAGCAAGGTGGCATTCTTGGCAAGATCTATCCGACAGACCTTGCGCATGACCTGGCTTTGATCAAGCAACTATATAAAGACAAGGTTGGCCTGGATATCGTTATTCCAGAATAAGCTTTTTAAAAATAAAAGCACGGACATAATCAGCGATTCTGCTGTTTATGTCCAAGTCATCTGTCCATATAAATGTATAAATAGAATTATAAATCCCCCTATCCTCTTTCTATTTTTCCTCGATATTGCACTTTTTTTGTTTTTATCCTGAAATCTCAAATCCAGGCACTTTTTTTTAAAAAAACGCTTATGGTAGAATTTCGGCATTCTGATAGGCATACAGCCAATCTACAAGGAGCATAGTTCGCATGGCGGGTCATTCCAAGTGGGCCAATATTAAGCATCGCAAAGCAAAACAAGATGCGAGTCGTGGTAAAGTTTTTACCAAATACATTCGTGAATTAACCACTGCTGCAAAGCTTGGTGGTCCAGATACTGCAAGCAACCCTCGTCTACGTGCTGTGGTTGAAAAAGCATTATCAGTGAATATGACACGTGACGTGATCAACCGTGCCATTCAACGTGGTGCTGGTGGCGAAGATAACGACGACCTGAAAGAAGTGACCTACGAAGGTTATGGTGTAGGTGGTGTTGCGGTTATTGTTGAAACCATGACTGACAACTTGAACCGTACTGTGCCTGACGTACGTCATTGCTTCTCTAAAACTGATGGTAACTTAGGCACCAATGGTTCGGTGGCATTCCTGTTCACGAAACGTGGTGAGATCACTTTTGAAGATGTGTCTTTGGAAGATCAAATCATGGAAGTGGCATTAGAAGCAGGTGCTGAAGACATCGAAGTCACTGAAGATGATATCTTGGTCATTACCACACCTGAAGCCTTCGGTGAAGTTCAAGATGCTTTAACCGCTGCAGGTTTAAAATCTGACAATGCTGAAGTAGTGATGAGTCCTTCAACCAAAGCAGAAATCACAGACATCGATCAAGCGAAAAAAATCATGAAAATGATTGATATGCTTGAAGATCTGGATGATGTACAAAACGTTTATACCAACGTTGAATTCTCAGACGCAGTTTTAGCAGAACTTGATGCTTAAATATGTCTGATTCAAAAAACGCACCTTAGGGTGCGTTTTTTTTATGGCTGTCCACCACCCTAGCTTTGATTAAACTTTATTGAGTAATCCGCTACAGTTAAAGACATTATATTCTTTAATCACAAAGCTGGAATGCAGTGCCACCACATGCTCAATTTTTCCAATCCGCTTAAGCAGGATTTCACTATAATTTTCCATATCTCTTGCCACGACTTCAACAATAAAGTCTGCCGACTGACCGGTGACCAAAAAGGCATTAATCACTTCGGGAATACTTTCCAGTTCTTCCAGAAATTTGGCAAAAGTATCGCTATCATGTTTGCTTAAGGATACCTGCAACAGCACATGCAGACTGAAACCTAATTTTTGGTAATTGATTTCACGTTTTAAGCCACTGATAATATTATGATCGATTAAGTGTTTGATCCTACGATGCACCGAACTGACAGATAAATTCACCCGCTCGGACAGTTCATTCAGATTGACATCTTCATGGGTCAATATTTCTAGAATATGTTTATCGAAACGATCCAGTTCCATTTTTATACTCTTATATCAATAATCAATAGATGCAGAAAATTTTGCGCCATCTCTGTTATACAATATTTATTTATTTTTCACAAAATTTTCATATTCTGAAATTTTTTCCCAAATGGGATTTCATTTTATAAATACGGTTTTCAGGAGGGTTTAAATGACCGTTAATCGCATAAATTAAAAACATGACCAATGGTATTTTTGATTAAATCTTTATTTTTAAATTATTTAAATTGGGTAAACATGGCAACAGATAGGCTATTCCTGTCAGCCCCTACACGACTTAGCCGTCCATCTTTTACAAGTGTATAGAAATAGATTAAAACAAAGGCGCTTTAAAAACAAAAATAGCGCATTTCAAAAATATTACACAAGGAACGGTCATGGCTTCTAAACTTTTAAGCTTGATAAAAACAAAAGTGAGTCCTGTTTTAACCGTCGAAACCCAAAACGAAGAGCTTATTGGGCGGCTTATTCGGTGGAACGACATCAGGTACCCTCACCAATCTTATTGGCAATCTCACCGGATCCAATACTCAACCTTCAGTCAGCTCATTATTAAATAATCTCCTTTCTGGAAGCAGCCTGAGTACGACAAATCTCAGCAATTTATTAACTCAATTTTCTGGTTCGAATGCCTCAAGTTTAAATATTCAAAGCCTGATCAGTAGCTTAACCCAATCCAATGGCGGTAGCTTTAATATTACCCAGGTCACCAACTTATTAAAGAGCTTAATGGGGAGCAATAGCAGCAGCCTAGATCTTGAGGCTATTTCTAAACTGGTGGGCGGCTTATTGGGCGGTAGCACTGGCAATATTGATATTGGTAAAATTTCTCAACTGGTCGGTGGCCTGATCGGCGGTTCAAGTAATATTGATATTGGTGCGATTACAGGTCTGGTCGGCAACCTGATTGGCGGTAATGGTGATATCGATATCGGTGCCATTGCAGGGCTGGTCGGTAACCTGATTGGCGGGAATGGCGAGATTGATATCGCACAAATTGCTGAATTGGTCGGTGGCCTGATCGGTGGTTCTGGCGGATTAGGTGGTGTAGATATCGGTGCCATCGCAGGACTGGTCGGCAACCTGATTAGCGGTAATGCAGGCAGTGATTTTGATCTTGGTGCTATTACCGATTTAATTAGCGGCTTTGTAGGCGGAAATGCAACGGGTGGTTTTGATGTCGGTGGCTTCACTGACTTACTGAGCGGTCTAATCGCGAATGGTTCAAATGGCATAGACTTAGGTGGGTTATTGGGTAATCTGAATCTCGGTAGCGATCTGGATCTGGGTGGTATGATCGAAGGTATTTCCTCTGCTTCAAACGGCTTTGACTTAGGCAGTATTGCCGAAGGTGTTGGTCAGTTGGTGGGTAGTGGCTCTTCGATTGAATTGCCTGACCTCGGTGATCTTATGCAAGGTGTGGGCGCGACTGATTCCAATATTGATCTGTCTGCTCTCCTGCCGGGCATTAAAGATACGATTCAGAATATTGGCAGTGGCGGTTCTTCATCCGGATTTGATTTTGGTTCACTCCTCAATAATTTTACTAAAAATATTGATATCGACCAGACTAATCCTTGGGGTTAATCATAATCTCATTAAAAAACGCGCTTCATGCGCGTTTTTTTAATTCTTGGATTAGCATTTAAACTTATACACCACGCCAGTCTACCCGTGCATTGCGTTCGGTTCGGTAAATACGGCAAATATATTCACCCAGTGGTAGCTCATTCAAATACTGCTGATAGTCGCGATATTCTTCGGACAAGGTTTCAAAATTTTCTTTTTCCCACGGCGTACCTGGAATCGCCAGAAGCGGTGCCAACATGGAACAGACTGCAATATCCACCAGACCTAAACGATTTCCGACAAAATAATCCCCACCTTGGCTGACCAGCATCTGATTGAGCTGTTGTACCGCAACATCGATGTGTTGTTTAGATTCCGCCACGGTTTCCTCATTCAATGCATACCCCTTGGCCACCATCGCTTTCAATAAAGGTTTAGAAAATTTTTCAAACTGGCGCAGATAGCCCTGCTCACCAATTAAAATATCCAGAGATTCATGATCAGAAGTCAGTGCTTGAGAGAGCATCCAGCGACGGACATGACGACCCAATTCCAAAGTAATTTCATTAATTTCTAAAGCTTTATTTCGAAAATATCCTTCCGCGTGCAGTAAACGATGTTCTGGATAAGTATCATCCAGATACAGAGCAATCTGGGTGGAATCTGCGATCCATCGATCCTGATCACGCAAAATAGGCAGACGATTCTGACCTGTTTTCAGGCGGGCAAAAGCGCGGTGTACCCCGGGTATCAGATTGTGAGCAACATAGTACAGCTCTTTATGGTCCAGCATCCAACGTGCTTTTTCGCAAAAGTGAGATAAAGGAAACTGGTATAAAGTTCGCATGTATGCTCCATGTTTATCGTTATTGGATCAGGGCGTGTAGGCCGCCGTTTTATTCAGATACTTTAGTCACTCACTTTTAGAAAAACAATGTGATTTTTATTCAAAAGTAAAATACTGGCTGATTATTCCTCTATGGTTGGTGGACTCACGATACATCCTGGAAAGCTCAATGAGTCATTTTAGGTCGCCAGAAGCATTTGATTGCAATAAACCACAAGCGCATGACCTGACTTTAGCCGTGCTTTCATGTAAAATCGGGGGCAATTTTTATATAACGCTTTTGTGAGTTATTTCATGGGTTTTAATTGCGGTATTGTCGGCTTGCCGAACGTTGGTAAATCTACACTTTTCAATGCTTTAACCAAAGCTGCTATTGCTGCAGAAAACTTCCCTTTCTGTACGATCGAACCAAACACCGGGATTGTACCTGTTCCTGATCCACGTTTAGACAAATTGACTGCAATTGTTAAACCGCAACGTGTTATTCCGACTTCTATGGAATTTGTAGACATCGCAGGTCTGGTAGCTGGAGCTTCTAAGGGTGAAGGCTTGGGTAACCAGTTCCTGGCCAACATTCGTGAAACTGATGCAATTGCTCACGTTGTGCGTTGTTTTGAAGATGAGAACGTCATTCATGTGAATGGTCGTATTGATCCACTGGATGACATCGCTACGATTAATACCGAACTTGCGCTCGCAGACTTAGATGCTGTAGCCAAAGCAATTACGCGTTTGACTAAATCTGCTAAAGGTGGTGACAAAGAAGCGCTAGCCACTAAAGCTGTTCTGGAAAAAATCCAGCCTTTACTGGATGAAGGTAAACCGGCTCGCGCAGCAGACCTAGATGATGACGAACGTAAACTGGTTCGTGGTTTTGGCTTAATGACCCTTAAACCAACCATGTATATTGCCAACGTTGCTGAAGACGGTTTTGAGAACAACCCACATTTAGATGCAGTGAGAAAATTGGCTGCTGAAGAAAATGCGATTGTAGTTCCACTGTGCAACCAGATTGAAGCTGAAATTTCATTGCTTGAAGATGAAGACCGTGCTGAATTCCTTGAAGCAATGGGCATGGAAGAACCTGGCTTAAACGTGGTGATTCGCGCGGGTTATTCACTGCTTGGCCTACAAACTTACTTCACCGCGGGTGTACAAGAAGTTCGTGCCTGGACCGTAAAAGTTGGCGCAACTGCACCACAGGCAGCAGGCGTGATTCATACCGACTTTGAAAAAGGCTTTATCCGTGCAGAATGTATCGCTTATGATGATTTCGTGCAGTACAACGGCGAAGCCGGTGCGAAAGAAGCAGGCAAATGGCGTCTAGAAGGTAAAACTTACATCGTTCAGGATGGCGATGTTTTACACTTCCGTTTTAACGTTTAAGTCATTGCTGTTAAAAAAAGCCCCTTCTTGGGGCTTTTTTATTGCTTATAAAAAGAGGATTCATACGTATAACAGGCTTTCTGGAAGCGCATAAGATCAACATATATTAACAATAATGATAACTATTCTCATATATGAATATTAAATTAGAGTGTATCTTAAATCTAATGAAAAATAACCTAACTCCATTCTCCCCAAGGAATCCTGCCAATGAGCTACACCTTGCCTGTACTGCCTTATGCTTATGATGCGCTAGAGCCTCATATCGATAGCAAGACTATGGAAATTCATCATAGCAAGCATCATCAAACTTATATCAATAATATCAATGCAGGAATCGCGGGTACAGAATGGGAAGATTTATCAGTCGAAGCCTTAATTAGCAAATTCAATGAAGTGCCCGAGCAACTCAGACAGAACGTGATCAACAATGCTGGTGGACATGCCAATCATTCCCTGTTCTGGACAGTGATGAGTCCAGACGGCGGTGGTCATCCCGAAGCTGAAATTGCCAAGGCAATCGAACATGAATTAGGAGGATTCGAGGCATTTAAAGAAGCGTTTACCCAAGCAGGGCTTAGCCGTTTTGGTAGTGGGTGGGCCTGGTTAAGTATGGCGCCAGATCAAACGCTTATTGTAGAAAGTAGCGCCAATCAGGATTCTCCACTGATGCATGGCAATATTCCCCTTTTAGGTCTGGATGTTTGGGAACATGCCTATTATTTACAATATCAAAACCGTCGTCCGGAATATATCTCAGCTTTTTTCAATGTCGTGAACTGGAAAGAAGTAAATCGTCGTTATCTGGAAGCGTTAAACGCACTTTAAATCTTTGAGGAGATCAGTCATGTCTACACGTATGCTGATTCAACGCATGATTGGCAGCACCCTGCTGATCTGCGGTGTCATGGTGCTTTTATTAGAACATGTGTGGATGCCCTATTTTTAAAGTTTATTTTGCTAAAAAAGCCAGTCTAAATGACTGGCTTTTTATAGGTACATTTAAATGGGCAAAGGTTTATTGCATATTGGCAATTGCAGTACCTTTTTGCTTAGGATCAGTATTTCCGAGTGCAGGATGGGCAATGGCATTCTGGCATTGCAGTTTATCCCGCTCATAATCCGCCTGTTTTTGTTGCAGACTATTACCATTTTCCATGGTCGTCCGCGCCCAGATTTCCAGACTGGTCAAGGCTTTACGACACAGGGCATATTTGCCTTCGGTTACCGAATCAGTCATTTTGACATTAATACGCCAGTCTGTACTCAATTTACGTGCTGGTTGACGTACCTGTGTTTCCAGCTGATCCACTTCTTTATTATAGACCAGAGGATCCACTTCATTGATCAGTTGCCATGCGGCATTGGCATAAGTCGTCGCATCATTAGTCAGTTTAGGTGCCGGTTTAATTTCTGGCTTATCAGTCGATTGACTGTCATTCCCACACGCTTGTAACAATATTACCGTGCCTATTAAAGCAGCAGTCAGCATCGTACGTGTCTTGAACATCCACATATCAGGCTCGCCAATTTAAACATTTCGGCACTATGCTATTAAATTCACGTAGAATACACAATCTTCATTTGACCCATCGTTCAACTCTCCTTCAAGGTGTGTCGTGTCTGAACCGAATCAACTCGCTACGCAACCTGCTGGCTTCTGGCAAGGTGCAAAAGATAGCCAAGCGATTATCTTCACTTATTTACCGGTGTCGTTTGCTTTTGGTGTGTCAGCTACTCAGTTTGGCTTTACCGCCTGGGAAGCACTGTTCCTGTCCTGTTCGATGTATGCAGGTGCCAGCCAGTTCCTGGTAGTTGCGCTCTTAGGCAGTGGTACATCTATCTGGATGACAGCATTGACCGTGATTGCCTTGGACATTCGTCATCTGCTTTATGGCCCTGCGTTACAAAATCTGATTCAAGACCGGCTGAATTTAAAGAAAACGGCAATCTGGTCTTGGGGTTTGACCGATGAAGTTTTTGCCTCCGGCATGATCAAGCTCTCGCAACGGCGACAGGAATGGTCAGAATCCTGGATGCTCGGTTTAAGCCTGTTTAGCTGGATGTCCTGGGCACTCGGATCTTTCCTCGGTGGATTGTTTGCCGATCAGGTCAGCAACCTGCCGCAATTCTTACAGGCTGCGCTGGATTTCTTGTTACCTGCGCTGTTCCTGAGCTTCTTGTTAGCCGCTTTTGAGAAAAAACATACTTTTGTTGTAGCTGTCACAATTCTGGTGTCTGCTGTGGCCTGTTATTTTATCGACCTGTCTGCCGCGATCTTTATCGGTATAAGTTCTGGTATTTTCGCAGGCCTGTTCAAGCACTATATTCTGAAACAGCCAGATCCTGAACACGCAGGAGATCAAGCATGAATCTAGAGATTATTCTGGTTGGGATTTTAGTCGGGATTGCCAATTTCGCCTCGCGCTTTGGTCCTTTTTTTGTCATTCAGAAATTTCAGCAAGGTTCGCAAAAACGCGGAGCGTTGTGGCTAAAAATTGCCTTGGGTTCAATTGGCATTGCTGCGATCAGCTCCATGCTGGTGGTTGCTACCCTGCCACCTTTATTAGAAACACCGAATAAAAGTTTTGCGATGCTGGTTGGCTTTATTGTGCTTACTGTTTTGTATTTTAAGTTTAAACGTATCGTGATGGCGACTCTGACCGCAGCACTCACCTATGGCCTGGTTTACACCTATGTTCCGGTACCCTTTTAAGCTTTAAATAGTTGATCAATTGAAACAAAGACTTATGCTAAACTCATAGTATAGGTCTTTTTTTATATAACAATAAAAACAAGGAAGGATGCGCATGTTTGAAGTCAAACAGGTGATTGAAGGCAAAATCTTTATTCATCATCGGCGCGATGAAATGTTAACCGTATTCCATCGACATGAAGTGCCGGCACAATATTTTGAATGTTTTATCAATGCTCAAAATTTTACCGGACATTTTGTCGAAATACATGTTCAACCAGCAGATCAAGTTCGGGTGGTTTATATTAAAAAGAATAGCACCCATCAAATTATTGCTATGCTTAATCAGAGCCAATACGTGCTGCATCTTCATCCTTTGACATTGATTTTGGGTAAATGGAGCTTCAGACATCGTGTCCTGCCGAATACTCTAAAAATTTTTGCTGGTTTATTTGCGCTCCTTTTTATTCTTTTTTCAGCTACCGCCTTTTCAGCAGATCAGTTCCAGCTCACCACCATCTTGCGAGACTGCATTCAATTCACAGTTTTTGGGCTACTGTTATTTTTGCTGTGCTTTGTACTGCCTTTTGTATTGCCCTATGCGTATTTCCTGCATGTTGGTACATTACGTCTGTTAAAGATGCTAAATATCAATACTGAACAAGTTGCACAAATAGAAAAGCTCAAGTCTCAAAGCGAGATTTATCTTCTGCAAACGCAGTCTGACAGCGATGTGAAAATGACAGCGCCTCCTTATTAAAATCTAGAAAAACTTTATAAATAAAACTGTTGGTCAATATCACAATTTTGTATGAATCTTGGCTTAACTGTCGGCTCAGTTCTGCTATGCTAAAAGTCCATAAAATCAAGCATGGATGATCCACATGAGCGTGACTATTGGTACTCCCCTTCAATCTTCTGCCTATAAAGTTCTATTATTGGGTTCTGGTGAACTGGGCAAGGAAGTGGTGATTTCACTACAACGCCTTGGAGTCGAAGTTCATGCTGCTGACCGTTATGATCATGCCCCTGCCATGCAGGTTGCGCATTATTCCTATACCTTGAATATGGCAGATGCTGTAGAACTCAAACAACTCATCAATCAAATCCAGCCACATTTAATTGTTCCTGAAATTGAAGCGATTGCGACCGAAGTTCTGCTTGAAATAGAAGCCCAGAACATTGCTACAGTCATTCCTTCTGCTAAAGCCGTCAATCTGACCATGAACCGTGAAGGTATTCGTCGTCTGGCTGCGGAAGAACTCGGTCTGCCAACTTCAGCTTACCGTTTTGCCGACAGTTTAGAATCCTTCCGCGCGGCCTGTGACGATGTCGGCTATCCAAACTTTGTGAAACCGGTGATGTCATCTTCAGGCAAAGGTCAGTCTCGTGTTACCCGTTTTGATGAAGTCGATGCTGCCTGGGAATATGCGCAAACCGGTGGCCGGGTCAATCAGGGTACTGTGATTGTAGAATCACAAATTGACTTTGATTTTGAAATTACCTTATTGACTGTTCGTGCAAAAAATCCAGAAACCGGCGAAATCGAAACGTCTTATTGCGACCCGATCGGACATCGTCAGGACTCAGGTGATTATGTGGAAAGCTGGCAGCCTCAACCGATGACTCCAGCCGCGCTGGAAGAATCCAAGCGCATTGCCAACAAGGTCACTACAGCACTTGGTGGCTGCGGAATCTTTGGAGTGGAACTCTTTGTAAAAGGCGACAAAGTATGGTTTAGTGAGGTTTCCCCACGTCCACACGATACTGGACTGGTGACTTTAGCCTCCCAATTTCAAAGTGAATTTGAGCTGCATGCACGTGCTATTTTAGGCTTGCCGGTGAATACTGCACGACATAGTGTGGCTGCCAGTGCGGTAATTTATGCTGGAGTAGATGGCCGTAATCTTTCATTTTCTGGCCTGAATCTTGCTTTAGCAGACGGCAATACCGATTTGCGCCTGTTTGGCAAACCAGAAGGTTTTAAACGTCGTCGTATGGGCGTTGCCACGGCACGTGCAGAAACTATTGAACAGGCACGTGAACTGGCCCTCCAGGTCGCCAACCAAGTTAGCGTCAACCAAAACTAAGCTGAAATACCAACGGACGACTGTACATGATCAACACCCATCCACTGCTGAATTACGCTAAAAGCAACCATGACATTAAAGCCATCAATCAATGGCGCAGTGATGTCGAAAATCAGCTTCAGGAAAGTTTTGAAAATGGCCAGTCGATTCGGGATATTATTCTGGCGCGTTCCAACCTGATTGATGAAGCATTGCAGTTTCTCTGGCAGCATGCCGAACTGGATCAAACTGATTTGGCCCTGTTTGCAGTCGGAGGCTATGGCCGTCGTGAAATGCTGCCTTATTCTGATGTCGACATCATGATCTTGTCAGAAGACGAGATTAACCCGGAACAGGAACAACTGATTTCTACATTCATTTCATCGCTTTGGGACGTGGGGAATTTCAAACCCGGTATCAGTGTCCGCACCATCAATGAATGTGTCAATCAGGCCAGCAGTGATCTGACCGTCGCCACCACCCTGATCGAAGCCCGCCTGATTATTGGCAATGAAAACCTGTGCAAATGGCCACGTCGTATCGTGTCACGTACCTGGACTGACAAAACTTTTTTTGATGCCAAGATGGATGAGCAGCATAAACGCTATGCTCAGCACAACAATACCGAAAGCAATCTGGAACCGGATATTAAAAATGCGCCGGGTGGCATCCGTGATATCAACCAGATTGGCTGGATTGCCAAACGGCATTTCCGCGTCAATCGCATTTATGATCTGGTACATCTCGGTTTTATTTCAGAATTTGAACTCGGTGTGCTTGAGGAAGCCGAAAGTTTCCTCTGGGAAATCCGTCATCACCTGCACCGCCTGACCAAGCGCGATGAAAACCGCTTATTGTTCGATTATCAGCGTGATATTGCTGCCAAATTTGGCTATGTACGTGAAGAGGCGCATCATCCGAACTATCCAATTGAACAGTTCATGAAGCGCTATTATCGCAGTGCACAGCAAGTGTCTACGCTGAACGAAATGCTGCTGGCCTATTTTAATGAATCGGTCATTACGCCACGTTTACCGCAATATGAACGCCAGATCGAAGAAATCAACCAGAACTTTAAACTGGTCGATGGCAAACTGGCTGTGCAGCATCACAAGATTTTCTCGGAAAATCCAAACGCAATTCTGGAAATTTTCTATTTACTAGCCAATCGTCCTGAAATCGAAGGCATTCGTGCACGCACCTTACGCCTGCTGACCTTGGCTGGAAAACGCATTGATCAGGATTTCCGTGATAATCCGGTGCATCAGGCACTGTTTATGGCGATTATCCGTTCACCACATCGACTCTACGATACTATGGTCGCGATGAAGCGTTATGGCGTGCTCGGAAACTATATTCCTGCATTTGGACAAATTCTGGGACTGATGCAATATGACCTGTTCCATATTTATACGGTCGATGCGCATACCTTATTGCTGCTACGTAATTTAAACCGCTTTAAAGAACCTGAATTTGCCAAGGAATTCCCGGTGGTCAGTTCAGTATTCCAGCGTTTGACCCGTCGTGACATCGTCTATCTGGCGGCAATTTTCCATGATATTGCCAAAGGTCGTGGCGGTGATCACAGTGAACTCGGCGCTAGCGATGCGATTAAATTCTGCCGGAGCCACGGTTTTACTGAACGCGAAAGCAATCTGGTGGCCTGGCTGATCCAGAATCATCTAGTGATGTCTGTCACCGCCCAGAAAAAAGATATCTCCGATCCGGATGTGGTCAAAGAATTCGCCGAAAAAATGGGTGACATGGAACATCTGGACTATCTGTACACCCTGACAGTCGCCGATATTAACGCCACCAATCCGAAGCTGTGGAATACCTGGCGCGCTTCGCTGATGCGTCAACTATATACTCAGGCACGTGACGTAATCCGTTCTGGTCTGGGCCGTCCGGTTGATTATCAAATGCTGATTGAAGATACTAAATTTGCAGCCAGTGAACTTCTGGTTCAGGACTTCTCACTGGATGAGGTAGAAAAAGTCTGGCAGGAACTTGGTGATGACTATTTCCTCAAAGAAACAGCAGATGAAATTGCCTGGCATACCCGTGCCATTTTACAACACGGCGATAATCCTGCCCCACTGGTGCTGATGCGGGCGCACCGTAAATATGCGCAGGATGCGGTACAGATCTTTATTTATACGCAGGATCAACCCAACCTGTTTGCCACCACCGTGGCTATTCTGGATCGTATGAATCTGGATGTACAAGACGCAAGGATTATTACAGCGACTAAAGCCTTCAGTCTGGATACCTATGTAGTACTGGACCGTTTTGGTACCTTATTGACCGATCCGGAACGCGAAGCCACAGTGATTGAAGCTCTGAAAGATGCCTTGAGTCATTCTGATGAATATCCGGGCCTGATGCAGCGCCGGATTCCGCGTCAATTACGTCATTTCGATATTGAAAATACAGTCGATATTAGTATCAATCCTGCCTTGAATCAAAATATGGTCGAAATCGCTACTCTCGATCATCCTGGTTTACTTGCCAAAATCGGTGGTTTATTTATGATGCAAGGCCTGGATATCCACTCTGCCAAAATTGCTACACTTGGCGAACGTGCCGAAGACATATTTTTTGTCACCAAAAAAGATGGCAACCCTATGACACCTGAAGAATCTGCTGAATTTGCAGCTGCACTTAAAACTGCACTGGATGAAGCCTCTCATCAGGTTTGTAGTCAACACTCACATTAAAACGCGGTTACTTATTCATGAACTCTAGCTTGTCTCTACTGCACCCTTATCCGTTTGAAAAGTTAAATCAGCTTTTTGCGGATATCCAGCCTGCAAATATGCCCTTAATTCCCCTGTCGATTGGTGAACCAAAGCATCCTGCACCGGAGTTTGTGAAACAAGCGATTATTGATAACTTTAAACATTTATCGACCTATCCAAACAGTAAAGGCCTGCCTGAGCTACGCGAAAGTATTGCCCAATGGCTGACACGCCGTTTTAAGCTCAATAGCATTAGTACAGACAGCAATATCCTGCCTGTTTCCGGTACGCGTGAAGCGATTTTCTCGTTTGTACAGGCTTTGGTGAATCGTGAAGATGCACCTTATGTGGTGATGCCAAATCCGTTTTATCAGATTTATGAAGGCGCAACACTGCTCGCAGGGGCCAAACCTTATTTCATCAACTGTACTGAGGAAAATAACTACCTTGGTGACTTTGATGCTGTTCCGGCAGAAGTCTGGGAAAAAACTGCACTGCTATTTGTCTGTACCCCGGGCAATCCAACCGGTGCAGTGCTGTCGAAAGAACAGTTTAAAAAACTGATTGCCCTGTCGGATCAATACAACTTTGTGATTGCTTCAGATGAATGTTATTCAGAACTCTGGTTTGATCAGGCACCCGTAGGTTTACTGGAAGTTTGTGCTGAAATCGGCCGGGATGACTATAAAAACTGTGTGGTGTTCCATTCACTGTCTAAACGCTCTAACCTCCCAGGCATGCGTTCAGGTTTTGTTGCCGGTGATGCCAGCCTGTTAAAACCTTATTTGCAATACCGTACTTACCACGGCGCAGCGATGCCGGTGCAACATCAACTGGCGTCAGTTGCTGCCTGGGATGATGAAGCACATGTGGAAGAAAACCGGGTGCAATACCGTGCCAAGTTTGATTTATTCCAGAAAGAACTCGGTCACCTGCTGCCACTGAAAAAACCGGATGCAGGTTTCTACTACTGGCTAAAAGTCGATAATGATGAAGCCTTTGCCAAGCGCCTGATGGAGGAAGCACATATTAAAGTTCTTCCGGGTCGTTATTTATCCCGCGATACTGAACAGGGTAATCCGGGTGAAAATCATGTACGTTTAGCCCTTGTTGCCGATCTGGCGCAATGTGAAGAAGTCATTCAACGTCTGAAAGCCATTCTCTAAATTTTATCATGACTAAAAAACCCACTGTAGATCAGTGGGTTTTTTAATTGAAATCAGATGAGTTCTATCTTCATCTCATACTGAGAAAACAACACAGAGTCTTACAACACTTTTGCAATTTCATCTTCAAGATCTTCAGGCTTGGTGGTCGGAGCAAAACGGTTCAATACCTTGCCATCACGGCCAATCAGAAACTTGGTAAAATTCCATTTAATTCCATTACCTAAAATACCTTTGGAATTATTGGTTAAATAGCGAAAAATAGCATGTGCCTCAGGGCCTTTGACATCCACCTTGGAAAACATCGGGAAAGATACCCCGTAATTCTTCTGGCAAAATTCACCAATCTGTTCATTGGAACCCGGATCCTGGCCGCCAAACTGGTTACATGGAAATCCCAAAATTTCCAGACCTTGATCTTTATATTTTTCGTAAAGTTTTTCTAATCCTGAAAACTGTGGGGTAAAACCACACTTACTCGCTGTATTGACGATCAAAAGCACCTTGCCTTCATAATCTGCAAGTGGCTTGCTTTTGCCATCTAACAATTCAGCTTCGAACTGATAAATGTTAGTCATGGATAGGTTTCCTCATCATTTTTTTCTTGTGTTTCTAAGTCCAAAGAAGCCGAGTTGACACAATAACGCAAACCGGTCGGTTCTGGGCCATCCGGGAAAACATGCCCTAAATGTGCGTCACAATGATGACAAACAATCTCAGTTCTGACCATTCCGTGTGAAGTATCAGGTAATTCTTCTACCACCGAACTGCTGACAGGACGGTAGAAACTTGGCCAGCCACAGCCGCTGTCATACTTGGTCTCCGACGAGAACAATGGCGTGCCGCAGCAACGACATACATAAGTGCCATCTTGCTTGGTATTCCAGTATTTTCCAGTAAATGCCGGCTCGGTTCCCTTCTCGCGCGTAATGCGAAACTCCTCAGGTGATAACTCTCTTTGCCATTCCCGGTCTGATTTATTGAGTTTTCCCATGATCACATACCTTTTTATCTTGCTATTTAAAATAGGATAATCCTATATTTACGTGATTCATTTTAAAAATTCTAGTCTTTATTCAACATTTTACAAAAGACATATAATGCCCAAAAAAGCAAAAAGAAAGCAAATATAAAAATAAAAGTAAGCAATTTTTACATTAAATGTTTTTTAGTGAGCAAATTTAATGGTATTCTTAGCTCTAAATTTGCTCAGGATTAAAAAATGTCGCAAAAAAAGAGCGTAATTTTTAAAAATCTGCTGCCTGTGATCAAACAATATCAGCAGCTTGGATTTACGCATGAAAAAATTGTTGCACTACTTCGAGATGAACATGATCTCGATCTAGTCACAACTGAGACATTTAAAAGTTATTTATATCGTTATGCAAAAGTGACCTCCACTCCATCCGAGAACATCAAAATGCCGAACACTTTCCAATCCCCTCGCGAAATCAAGAAATCATCCAAGCTTGATCATGTTTGCTACGACATTCGCGGACCTGTGTTACGAGCGGCCATCGAGATGGAAGAAGCTGGTCACAAAATTATTAAATTAAATATTGGTAACCCTGCCCCATTCGGTTTTGAAGCACCACAAGAAATTATCAACGATGTGGCTTTAAACCTGCCGAATGCGATTGGCTACACGGATTCCAAAGGGATTTTCCCGGCGCGTAAGGCGATCTGTCAGTATTATCAGCAAAAAGGCATTCTAGATATGCACGTCAATGACGTCTATATCGGTAATGGTGTGTCTGAACTGATCGTGATGGCCATGCAGGGTCTGCTGGATGATGGCGATGAAATGCTGATTCCAATGCCAGATTATCCACTCTGGACGGCGGCAGTGAATCTATCTGGCGGTACAGCGATTCACTATAAATGTGATGAAGAAAATCACTGGTATCCAGATATTGCTGATATGGAAAGCAAAATCACGCCAAATACCCGTGGTATTGTGATTATTAACCCGAATAACCCGACCGGTTCGGTTTACCCACGTCATGTGTTGCAGCAAATCGTCGACTTGGCCAAGAAATATGACCTGATTTTATTTGCTGATGAAATCTACGACAAAATTATTTACGATGGAATCGAGCATGTTGCTGTAGCAGCTCTGGCTGGCGATCAGCTCTGTGTTTCGTTTAACGGTTTATCTAAAGCCTATCGTATTGCTGGTTTCCGTTCCGGCTGGATGGCCATTACCGGCGATAAAGCACGTGCCGCAGACTATATCGAAGGTTTGGATATGCTGGCATCGATGCGTTTGTGTGCCAACCATCAGGCTCAATATGCGATTCAGACTGCACTGGGCGGTTATCAGTCGATTAATGACCTAATTCGCCCAGGTGGGCGTTTATATGAACAGCGCAATATTGCCTGGGAAATGCTGAACGAGATTCCAGGTGTATCTTGTGTCAAGCCTGAAGGTGCAATGTACTGTTTCCCGAAACTGGATCCGAATGTGTATCCAATTCAGGACGATGAAAAACTGATGCTGGATTTGTTACGTGCAGAGAAAGTACTTTTGGTACAAGGTACAGGCTTTAACTGGCCGACACCGGATCATTTCCGTGTAGTATTCCTGCCGGCTGAAAATGAACTGCGTGAAGCCATTGCCCGTGTTGGCCGTTTCCTGGCCAAGATGCGTTAATTCTTGAAATAGACAATATAAAAAACCGCGTTGAGACGCGGTTTTTTATTTCTCTGAAAAATTCAGGCTTTTGACTGATGAAATTTTAAAAATCATACCGGTTTCTTTGAGCAAATTTCTGCACTCAATGGTTTCTTCTCAGGCAATTTCCCCTCAATCATGAAGATTCATGTTATTTTTTGACCAAATATAAAATTCTATGAGTGCACGGATGTCCTCAAACACAATGAAGCTCAGCCTTTTTCTTTGTCTTAGTATGTGCTTGGGCATTGGCATTCTTCGTTTTTCTTATACTGCACTGTTACCTGGCACACGAGAAGCCTTTGGCTGGAGTACAGATTTTGCCAGCCTCTTGAGCAGTGCCAATTTGCTGGGTTATTTAATCGGTGCTTTTACCGCGATGCGTCTTCCTCAAGACCGCAGTATGAGTACCTATATTCAAATTTCAGCCTTTGCTGGCATGTTCAGCCTGATGTGTTGTGCGTTTTCTGGTTTTTCTGAAGCGTGGTATATCGCTTGGCGTATCATTTCAGGGATCAGCGGTGGACTGATGATGATCTTATCGCCGAGTGTGGTCGCGCAGTGTTGTGAACTTCAGGATCGTCTTAAAATCAACTTTATTGGTTTTAGTGGGATTGGACTAGGCGTTTTAATTGCGACCCTGTTTCTGCCTTATCTGGATCAAATTTCCATACAGACTGCATGGCTAATCTTATGTGGTTTTGCTTTGCTTATCTGTATCGTTTTAAGTCTACTGATTCAGAAATTTAAGCCATATTTGTCGGCACAAGCTCCTGCGGTTACCTCTCATCTATCTCTGAATAGCGTCTTTTATAGTTTACTTACAGTTTATGCTTGTAGTGCTTTCGCTTATATACCGCATTCACTCTTCTGGATTGATTATTTAAGCCAGCAGTTGGGATTGAGCTTGTTCTGGATTAATTTCAACTGGATTCTGTATGGACTAGGTAGTGCTTTAGGCGCCTTGAGTGCTTATGCACTGGCCAGAAAATGGGGTAATTTTGTTGCCCTGAAAATTCTTTATAGTCTTTATATTGTGGCTATTTTTATTGCAACCCTAGATGCCAGCCCATTGCTTACTTTTAGCTCTTCCTTTTTTACCGGGATGCTAAATCCGGCTGTGGTGTTCCTGACCTCCTATACCATTTTGCAACTGTATGGACTGGCTTATAAAAAGCTCTGGAGTATTGCCACCTTGTGTTTTGCCTCGATTCAGCTGATCGGTGGACTCAGCTTTAGTGCGCTGCAATATTTTGGATTGAGCTATCATCAACAGTTCATACTGGCCACATTTGTTCTTTTATTAGGAACGTTACAATTGTTCTGGTACACACGTCCTGTCAGACTCAAATCTGAACAACAAACTCTGCCAATTTCTGCTCATGGAGAAGGGACTAAATAAGGATAAGGATTGGTTGCTCCTTGCCCACCTAAATAAATCCCATAATGTAAATGCGGCGGGGTATTTTTGGCATTACCTGTATTCCCCACATAAGCGATGACTTCACCTGCCTCAACCCAGTCGCCTTCCTGAATATGTTCTGCATAGTCATCCAGATGTGCATAATAATGTTGGCTCATATTTGGACCGGTCACCCAGATGATTTTTCCACCCAGATTGTTGGTGCCAATCCTACGCACAATACCTGGGGTCGCGCTAAATACTGGCGTACCGCGTTTGGCAAAAATATCCGTACCTTCGTGTTTACGACCGTCACTACGCGCTGCTCCCCAAGTATCATTAATCTGACCAACTCTGACGCCTTCAACCGGAATCTGTAGCGGAGCTTCTAACTGGGCTCTCTGTAATTGCCAATACAGATAAGGGCTTTTCCAACCTGCTGCTTCACCTGAAGGCGGTGGCTGACAGGCAGTTAGTAGAAAACCTATAGATAACAGTAAGCTTATAATCCGAAGAAATTTCACCAATATTCGCATTAAATTAAATAGATGACTTTTATCTTAATCACAACCGCCTAATTTAAAGTCACAATCCTGTTATTTTTAGTGATGATTTTATACAAGCGTTCAAATAACAAAACCCTCAAATGAGGGTTTTGTTATTTTAGGTGGATAGGAGATTATCTACGTTTTTTAGCACGAGATGGTTTCGATGGTTGTTGCTGTTGTTGCTGTTGCTGCTCTTCATTCTGAGCATTGTCCTGCTTGTCTTTTTGTTGGACCTGCTTATGTCTCGCTTTAGCTTTAGCCATGATTTACTCCTTTGGAGAAACGTCTCTATATCACTGGAAGTTCCATTCATCACTGTAACGTTTATACAAAATAAGCCAATCGCTGAGCTGTATCCAAATACGTCAATGTAATACAGTGTTTACTAAGTTATTCAGCTTAGAACGAATCATTTCTAGGCTCATTACACTTCTTACATGATCTTGCAGCCTGATACTTATTTTAACGTTTAACCTTAAACCGTTCAGCCTTTGCTTCCCAATAAAGTGATAAAAAAACCCGCCGTAATTGCGGGTTTTTTTATTCATAAATTGCATCGCAATTTCAGGCATCCATATTGGCAATAATCGCTTCACCAAACTCGGAACAACGCAGCAAGGTCGCCCCTGGCATTAAGCGCTCAAAATCGTAGGTCACCGTTTTTGCCGCAATCGCACCCGAAATCCCCTTGATGATCAAGTCGGCAGCTTCTATCCAGCCCATATCACGCAGCATCATTTCTGCTGACAGAATAATCGAACCCGGATTTACTTTATCTTGTCCAGCATATTTAGGCGCTGTACCGTGGGTTGCTTCATAAACTGCAATCGAACCGCCGATATTGGCACCCGGTGCAATCCCGATCCCGCCGACTTCCGCAGCCAGCGCATCAGAAATATAATCACCATTTAAGTTCAGTGTCGCAATTACAGAATAATCCGCCGGACGCATCAAGATTTGCTGCAAGAAGGCATCAGCAATGACATCTTTAATAATAATGTCTTTGCCTGTTCTTGGATTTTTGATTTTAACCCATGGACCACCATCTAAAAGCTCACCGCCGAAACGTTCCAATGCGACCTCATAGCCCCACTCTTTAAATGCCCCTTCGGTGTATTTCATGATATTGCCTTTGTGCACCAAGGTCACACTCGGCTTGTCATTCTCAATGGCAAATTGAATCGCTTTACGTACCAGACGCTGGCTACCTTCTTTGGAGACAGGTTTGATTCCGATTCCACAATTGTCTTCAAAGCGGATGTTGGTTACACCCATTTCTTCTTTCAAAAACTTGATAACCTTTTTCGCTTCCTGAGAATCTGCTTTCCATTCAATACCGGCATAAATATCTTCTGAATTCTCACGGAAAATCACCATGTCGGTCAGTTCCGGATTATGTACTGGCGAAGGTACCCCTTCAAACCAGCGCACCGGACGTACACAGACATATAAATCCAGTTCCTGACGTAAAGCCACATTCAAGGAACGAATACCACCACCGACTGGCGTGGTCAGTGGACCTTTAATCGATATCACATAATCGCGCAGTGCTTCGAGAGTTTCTTCAGGCATATAGGTGCCGTAAATTTTGTCAGCTTTTTCACCGCAGTAGACTTCCATCCATTCGATGGAACGCTTCCCGGCGTATGCTTTTTGCACAGCAGCATCTACCACAGTTCGCATTGTTGGTGTAATATCTGCACCAATTCCATCCCCTTCGATAAATGGGATAATTGGATTATTTGGTACGTTGAGTGACAGGTCTGCATTAACGGTAATTTTGGTACCATCCACAGGTACTACGATTTTTTGATATCCCATTATTAGTATTCTCCCGGATGCCGCTGACAAATCTAAAATAATTGCCAATTAGGCAATACTTTCAACTGTTCTTAACGCATAATATTCTAATCCAGATTTGTTGTTTTTGAGATTTATACGGGAAATAACTAAATTTCCCTTTTAAATAAACCTCTACATTTTTTAAATTAATGTAATTATAGAAGTTATTTCCTATGAAAATCGTCATTCTAAACAAACCTTATGACGTCCTCTCCCAATTCCGTGCGGATGAAAAGCACCCAACCATGGCTGATTTTGTCAACGACAAAGATTTACGTCTTGCGGGTCGTTTGGACATGGACTCAGAAGGTCTGGTTTTCCTCACCGATCACGGTGGTCTCAACCAATATATCACCAATCCTGCCAATAAAAAGTTTAAAACTTATATGGTGCAAGTGGAAGGTGATGTGACCGAAGAAGCACTTGAACAGCTTCGTAAAGGCGTTGAACTGAAAGATGGCATGACGCTTCCTGCACGTGCTGAAAAAGTGTCTGAACCGGAATGGTTGTGGGAGCGTAATCCTCCTGTACGTTTCCGTGCCTCTGTTCCGACGTCTTGGGTTGAGATTTCAATCTGTGAAGGTCGTAACCGTCAGGTTCGTCGTATGACATCTGCTGTCGGCTTCCCTACACTGCGTTTGATCCGTACCAAAATTGGTGAGATTGATTTGGTTCGTATGGGATTGCAACCGGGTGAAACCAGAGAAATTGAACCATTACTTTATCCAGACTTCCAGAATGTTCCTGCGGAAGAACCATACCGTTCACGCTCTTATGTGAAAAAGCCGGGTGGTACGGGTGGTAAGCCAATGGTTCGCAAGAACAAAGATGGTTCTGTGAAAAAGTCTGGCACCAAACGTATCTGGCAAATGGATGAAAGTGAAAAGCCGCGTCGTAAGACCAATGGCACAACTCGTCCAAATACCAAAGCACCACGTGGTCGCGGCCGCGGTCGTGGCTAAGTTTGAATAGATTCAATCAAGCTCACTTCGGTGGGCTTTTTTTATTACATAACTTAAATATTTTTTTATTTTTCAATCTATTAGAATTAATTAAAGTATTCATTTTAATGTGAGTCTCATGAAAAAAATAATTTTCGCTTTAGCTGCGACTTCCCTTTCAACTTTTGGCTTTGCCAATCCGCTGAGTGTGCATGTACTTAATCAGGAAACCGGCCTACCCTCTGCTAATGTCACGGTCACCCTAGAAGCTCAACAAGGTGAGAAATGGGTCAAGCTCAATGAAGCCAAGACAGACAGTAATGGTCGTATTAAAGAATTTTATCCTAAAGACACCGCGTTACAAAAAGGCGTTTATAAAGTAACGTTTAAAACGAGTGATTGGTTTAAGGCCAATAATCAACGGACGTTCTTCCCTGAAGTGCCGGTAGTTTTTGTGATTGATGGCACGTTGGAGCATTACCATATTCCACTGTTATTAAGTTCTTATGGCTATTCAACGTATCGGGGGAATTGAGTTTATTACTTATCAATCATGTTAGATTCAAGTTCATAAAATGGATGCTTAGATTGATAAATATATGTTTTTAGTAACTTCTTATAGTCTCTTCCATTTTTACTCTGATACTCAATTATAAAATCAGCGTCAACTTCTTTATGCTTATTTAATTCATCTAATTTCGTTTGGTCTAGTTCAAACTTAATATGTTTAACCTCACTAGCTAAAAATTTATTTTCTTTAGCTATAACTGCGTTTTTTTCACCTGATTGTATTTTAAAATCAAACGCATCTTCACCCAAGTTTTCGATTATCAAATATAAGTTCGCATAACAATTAATAGTCATTTCCTTATTTGAAAATACAGTCCTAACTCTAGAACTCAATATAAGAAAACGTGGTTCTAATGTTTTTTGTACTTCTTGTAATTGAATTTTCTGAATTTCACCAAGTTGTTTTTGATATTCAACACTTTCTTTCATTTCCTGGATTTGGAGCTGTAATGCTCTTTCCTGTTGTTCTAATGCTTTTGTATTTTGCTCTAGCTGCTTACCTTGCTGCACATAGCCTAAAATCAGCTATAAGAAAGCGATAGGTGCAACTATACCTGCAAGAAAATCCCCTAATTCATTTAAAGATGTTGGATTTTTCAAATCACCAAAAAACCAAAATAGAAAAATTACAGCTAGCCATACAACTGTAATTCTAATCCCCCAATTTAAACTATTTTGATTCATCTTCTAATAATAAAAAAGCCATTCCTAAATATGGGTTTACCTGCTTTTTCTTATGTGTGCAAACAAGATTTCTAACTCTTCCATCTTGTCATTCTGACTATCCGATGTTATTTATGATTCATATATTTAATAATTTAAAATAAAACATATCTAAATAAGGAGTTTTGCAATGGATCAGCAAGTCAACCAGATGTTTAATCAGGACCGGTTAATTCAGCATCTTGGTGCTCATCTGGTTTCTTATAATCACAATTATGCAAAGATCGAATTAAAGGTGACTGAACAACATTTACAAGGTCATCAGACCTGTAACGGTGCCGTGATTTTCGCACTGGCAGATGCAGCTTTTGCAATTGCCTGCAATACCGGTGAACATCCGGCAGTCGGTCAACATTGCGGTATTCATTATTTAAAACCGGGATTGCTTGGCGACACGCTGACTGCTGTAGCCGAACACAAAACCAGCAGTGGCCGTAGTGGCATTTATGACATTCAAGTGATGAATCAACATAATCAAATCGTGGCAGAATTCCGTGGTACATCACGACTGATCATTAAATAGATGTTCTTTCAACATGCACTTCAATAAAAAAACCGGTGACGATGCACCGGTTTTTTTAAATTAAGAATAATTTCGGATTTAAACTTTAAGCCATTTCTCGGCTTTAGCCTGATCTTCTACTTTCAGTTCAACTTCGGTCAGTTCAGAACCCGCGGCTTGAACTTCAAAACTCATCAGCTCATCACGACGGAATGCATACACTGTAAAAGTACCTTGCTGTTTTGCATAGCTTTCAACAAGTTTGGTCGTTGCTTTTAAGCCATCAATTGCAATAATGACATCATTGGCAGAAAGGCCAGCGAGTACAGCAACCCCATCACGACGCGCAGATTGAACTAGAACACCTTCCGGCTTATCTACCAGTTTTAAACCGAATGGCAAAGACTTGTCATTTTTCAGGCTATAAGCCATACCAAACTCAGGGAATAGCTGATCGAGCGGCAATTCATCTGTGGTATTGATCAAGTGATTAATCTGTTCTGACCAATCATCTCCTGTCAGCTCTTTGCATAATTCAAAGATCGTCCGTTCATGCACCTGAACGCCTTTCTGGGCATTTTCATACAAACGGCGCATCAAAGCATCCAGACTTGAACCACGTAAACGCAGACCCAAATCCAGGCACAGTGCAACTAAACAACCTTTGTTGTAATAGCTGGTACCCGCATTATTCGAGTTTTCATCCTGACGATAGAATTTCACCCAGGCATCAAAACTGGATTCAGAGACTGACTGAATCGCACGTCCCGGATTTTGCAAATAGCGGTCAATCTGTGCTTTTAACAAAGTAATATATGATTCCTGATTAATCACGCCGCTGCGTAGCAAGATCAAATCGTCATAATACGAGGTGAAACCTTCAAAGATCCACAACAAAGAAGTATAGCCTTCTCTGTTTAAATCATAATTGACGAAGTTTTCAGGGCGAATGAATTTCACCAACCATGAATGGAAATATTCATGGCTACATAAGCCCAAGAAACGCTGATAATCTTTAGATGGCTCTTCTGGCTCATTGGCTTTCGGCAAGTCATCACGTGGTGAAATCAGGCTGGTAGAATTTGGATGCTCCAGACCGCCATAGCTATTGCCGGTTGCCATGGTCATAAAGGTATAGTCTGTAAACGGCGCCGAACCAAACATTGAAATTTCTGTAGCACAGATTTTTTCAATGTCCTGCTGCATACGCGCCGCATTCATCGCGTGTTTGCCTGACACCACAAACTCATGTGGAATACCATTTGCTTCAAAACTGAAACGGGTTTGTTCTGCCAGCTCAAATGGCGCATCAATCAGTTCGGCATAGTTTTTAGCTTTCAGGGTGAAACGGCCTTTGACCAGACTTTTAGCCTGCATTCCTGTTGCCAATTGAAAATGCTTCAATTCATCTGGCAGGAAGATTTCCAGTTCAATTTCTTTATTTTCCTGACCTTCCAGCCCCAGACATGCACAAGCCGGGTTCACGTAGAGACGATTTTGATCCACATATGCACCACGAACGGACAGGTCATAGGCATAGACATCATATTCAACTGTAATCAGTTCATGATCAGTATTGAATAAACGCCATTTATTTTTTTCAAATTTCTGGATCTGTAACTGGCGCCCATCTTCATCATAGGCTTTGACCGCTTCAATGTGCTTGGAAAATTCCCGGATCAGATAGCTTCCCGGAATCCAGGTCGGCAATGACAGGACTTGGGTTGGGTCCGCAAGAAAACGAACAGTCACGTGAATAAGATGCTGACGATAATCGTCAAATTCAATTTGATAATGCAACATAATGAACGATATAAAATTAAAATAAATGAGATATAGCTTAGCTTAGCATTTTTTAAGCCAGTATGGTTTAGCTGTCTTATTTGTCTACATTTACGACTAGCTATCTGTATAAAAAAGGCATAGCATGCGTGAAAATTAAATCGTTCAACACCCAGCGGGTTATCAAGGAACACCATTGAAATACATCATCTCACTGATTGCGGTATTCAGTTTATTTATTTCTGCATTTTCACATGCTGCCCTACTCAATATTGTGCCTGAAAGCGTTGAAGCTGAAGCCTGGACCATTCTGGATTCACAGTCTGGTCAAGTCATTGCAGAGCACAATGCCGACGTTCAGCGTGCTCCGGCTTCGCTGACTAAAATGATGGTGGCTTATATTGCCTTAAAGGAAATTGAGGCCGGAAAATTAAATAAAAATGAAGTTTTAACCGCGACCTCTGTGGTTAAAACCGTGATGTGGGATGAGTCACAGATGTACCTGAAAGAAGGTGATCTAATTTCAGTCGATCAGCTTCTGGCGGGCTTAATTATCATGTCTGCCAATGATGCCGCGGTGACGCTGGCTGAGAAAATTTCGGGTGGTATTCCGCAGTTTGTTGAACGTATGAATCAGGAAGCCAAAGCACTGGGCATGCAACATACCAATTTCCAGAATCCGGCCGGTATTACCATGCCTGAGCATTATTCGACTGCCGCCGATTTAGCCAGACTGTCTATGGCGGTGGTGA
Source organism: Acinetobacter sp. WY4 (assembly GCF_018438165.1). Classification (GTDB taxonomy): domain Bacteria; phylum Pseudomonadota; class Gammaproteobacteria; order Pseudomonadales; family Moraxellaceae; genus Acinetobacter. Next base: position 899,561 of record NZ_CP053947.1, read on the forward strand.
ATGAAACTCCGGATTATCTGTATTATTCAAAGCAGCCAAGCTTTACTTATAACCAGCATTTTCATCGTGCGACCAACCGTGTGCTTCAGGTCGATCCTACAGTAGATGGTTTAAAAACCGGTTTTACCCGTGCAGCGGGCTATAATCTGGCACTAACCGCCAATCGCGTCACCGCAGATTTTGAAATGCCAAATCGCCGTCTGATTGTGGTGGTGTTGGGTACTAAAAGTGCAGCAAAACGCGCTGAAGTATCACATAAGCTGATGAATCTGGCTTATACCTATACTCGCAATGAAGTAGCGATCAAAGATCAACAGCTACTGGCTGAGTTGCCTGTAATTAAATCCACCTTAAAAATGTTTAAGGTACAAACCAAGCAACCGCAGATTATTACCACTTCTTTATATGATCAGGGCTACAGTATTGACCTGAATCAGTTTGACCAGGCAAATCAGCGTGTCATGCTGAATACTGGTGATGGCGTTTTAAAAAGTATCGAGCCATTACAGGAAACTCAGACTCATATCAATGTTGAAGTGAAAGCATCTGAACTCATTGCACCTTTGGCGACCATGATGCCTTTGGCGACCATTCAGGTTTATCAGAATAATCAGTTGATTCGCACCATTCAAATTGAAGATCATGTCGAAATTGAAGAAGCCAATCTGTTTCAGAAATTCTTTAGCTGGCTACAAGGCTTATTCGGTTTATTTTCAGACAATACACCAAGCGTAAAGCTTTATCCTTTAGATAGATAATAGCGCTACATCTCAAGTCACTTTTCTTTAAGCTAGAAGATCTCCTCTCTGATCTTCTAGCAGATTCCCTTTATCAATCTCGCTCTCCCCTTGCTTCCTCAAAGCAGCGATACTTACCTGCTCTCACAGAATTGCTACGTTTTGTAATTTGTATAACAATTTTAATCAAGACGCGTTTTAGCGCATGCCATAGTATATTTTCTCTCTATTTCTCTTATTTTTATTAAAAAAATAAACAGGTTAATCATATATGACAGCACATAAAATCGTGATTGTGGGTGGTGGTGCCGGTGGTCTGGAACTGGCGACTCAGCTGGGTGAGAGCTTGGGTAAAAGCGGTAAAGCGCAGATTGTTCTGGTCGATCAAAAACTGACGCACATCTGGAAACCGCTGCTGCATGAAGTGGCCGCAGGCACCTTAAATCCACATGAAGAAGAAACCAATTATTTTGCCCATTCAGCCGCACATCATTATGAATTTGTCTTGGGGACATTTACCGGTCTGGATCGTGAAGCGAAACAGATTGTGGTAGAAACAGAATATTTCTCCAAAAAAGCCCAAGCCAAGAAGAACCAGCGCATCGACTATGACACCCTGGTACTGGCCTTGGGTTCTACCTCGAATGACTTTAATACCGAAGGCGTCAAACAGTTCTGTCATTTTCTCGACAGCCGTCCACAAGCTGATATCTTTCAGCAGGATCTGTTGCATCTCTACTTGAATGCTCAACATGAAGCTTCGAGCCGTGAACTGAATATCGCGATTATTGGCGCCGGTGCGACTGGAGTAGAATTGGCTGCCGAGTTGGTGGAGGCCAAACACAATTTCTTTAAATATGGCTTAAACAAGGTCGATCCAAATAAAGTCAAAATTACCTTAATTGAAGCGGCGGATCGTATTTTGACTGCGCTCTCGCCGAAAGTTGCTGAACATACCATGCAACAGCTAGAAAAATTCGGTATTGAAGTCCTTACCAGTCATCGTGTGGCCAAGGTAGATGAAGACAAAATTTATTTTGCAGATGGCTCAAGTCTGGATGCCGAGATTAAAGTCTGGGCCGCAGGTATCAAAGCACCTGAAGTCTTGGCACAACTGCAAGATATGGAAAAGGACAATATTCACCGCTTGAAAGTCTTCTCCACCCTGCAAACCAAATCTGATCCAGACATTTTTGCTTTTGGTGATTGTGCTCACTGCCAGCCTGCTGCAGATGAACCGGTCTTGGGTCCACGCGCACAAGTGGCTAGCCAACAGGCCAATTTCCTGGCCAATGCCTTAAAAGCACGGATCAATGAGGAAAACTATTTACCGATGTTTAAATTTTCCGACAAAGGCTCACTGATTTCCTTAAGCCAGAATAAAGCTGTCGGTGAATTACTCGGTCAGGTCAATGTGCAAGGCTTTGTTGCCAAATCGATGTATGTTTCTTTATATCGAATTCATCAGGCGACCATTCATGGTTATGCGCATGCTGGCATTCTCACCGCAAAAGATTTTGTTACACGAAAAATTGCTCCAAAGCTGAAATTGCATTGAAATTCCAGAATTTGGCCCAATCAATGAAAAAATCGTCAACAAAATTGTCAAATTGCGTTTTTTTGCTAATTTTAGTCTACAAAAATGCAATTTCACTTTATGATGTACCCTTAAAAAATTGAATGGATCAATTAACATGACTGCTATTGCAAATAACCTCGTGGTTTCTTTCCACTACACATTGACTAACGCAGAGGGTGAAACTCTCGACCAATCTCAAGGTGAACCACTTGCCTATTTGCACGGTGCAGGTAACATCATCCCAGGTTTAGAAAATGCGTTAGAAGGCAAAACTGTAGGTGAAAAATTCACTGTAAACGTTCCTGCTGCTGAAGGTTATGGCGAATACAACCCTGACCTAGTTCAAGAAGTTCCTGCGCAAATGTTCCAAGGCGTAGACAACATTCAGGCAGGTATGCAGTTCCAAGCTCAAACTGATGACGGCGTGCAAATCGTAACTGTTAAAGCAGTTGAAGGCGACAATGTTGTTGTTGATGCTAACTTCCCACTTGCTGGTCAAGACCTGACTTTCGAAGTTGAAATCGTATCTGTTCGTGAAGCTTCTCAAGAAGAATTAGATCACGGCCACGTACACGGTGTAGGCGGTCACCAGCACTAAGATCTTCTGATCTTGAGTGAAAAAAGGCAAAGTCAGACTTTGCCTTTTTTATTGCCTGAAAATAGCCCGCAGAATATTAACCATCCAATTAGCTATAAAAAAAGCAGAGCCATTGCCCTGCCTTTTCAATCCGATCAAGATCTCCTTTTACAGGATGATCAGGGGATTATTTTTTTTGGTTATAAATCTGCATCGCTGCTGGCAACTGTTGACGCATTTGCCCAATACGCTGGCTATTCGATGGATGCGTAGACAGGAAGGTTGCACCACTGCCGCCACCGAGTTTGTTCATTTTTTCCCACAGGGTAATGGCTGCATTCGGGTTATAACCTGCGCGCGCCATCAGCATTAAACCGCCTTGGTCAGCACGGCTTTCCAGATTACGCGAGTATGGCAAGCCAATACCGATCTGACTACCCAATTGTGCTGCTGCAGCGCCACCTTGACCCACACCTGCTGCATTTAAGCCAATACCCAAGGCCAGATCAGTCAGGGCTTGGGCACCGATTTTCTGCTTAGAATGCTCTTCTAAGGCATGCACCATTTCATGACCCATAATCGCTGCAATTTCAGCATCGGTCAGATTCAGCTTATTCACAATACCGGTATAGAATACAACCTTACCACCTGGCGCAACAAAGGCATTGACCTGGTCAGATTTAAGCACAGCTAATTGCCACTGGAATACTGTACCGGTTTGATTCATCTGATTGGCAACCGGTTTCAAACGGTTAAATACATTATTAATCCGTTTGTAGGTCGCTGAACTGGTATCCAGTTGACCTTTGTTTTTCGCATCATTGACCATGGCATTATAGCTTTGGCTCGCAGATGCATTTAAGGTCGCAGTATCTGCCCCTGCCATATCGGCAATGGTGGTACAACCTGATAATGTGACGACTGTAGCAGCCGCCATACTCAATAAAAGTTTATTCTTCATTATAATTTACTCCGCCTTGGCTCAAGGGCAATTTACATTGTAAAAATTATAAGTGAAAGCGCGCAGCAGCTAAACGCTTAATTCATTCATCTTCTTATAAATTATGTAATTTTTAAGCCAAATACTGTATCGCCAACCAATAAATCAGACAAATAATATTGAGGCCCAAGTAAACCTGACTCAGTGGTTTGATTTTCTGTTCAAGCATTTCGTCTTTACGTTTGAAATATAAAAAAGCATTTTGCAATAAAATAATAGGCACTAATATACATGCAATAATGACACTCAGACCAATCAGCACCGCATAAATCACTTCGGGGTTTTGGGTTTGCGCACGAATAATCATCATGGCCATTGTTGGCGCCCCGCCCATCGCGAATAACAATGAATAAAACATGGTCGCCGATATATTTTTTTGCATCCTGCTGCTCATTTTTCTTTCTTTATATACCGCTATGTTAAAGCACATCACGTGGTATTACCGATGCAACTTTAGTCTTGAAATACCTGCATAAATTTAACATATAAAAAAACCCATCCGGAGATGGGTTTTTATCATTCAAGCTTTAGTCAAATGAAGATTAAGCATCAAACGGGTGGCGAAGAACAATGGTTTCTTCACGGTCTGGACCTGTTGAAATGATGTCGATTGGACATTCAATCAATTGCTCAAGACGTTTTACATAGTTCAATGCAGCTTCTGGCAACTGATCTAGTGATTTCGCACCGAAAGTTGACTCAGACCAGCCTGGCATAGTTTCATAAATCGGTTTTAAAGTTTCGAATGCAAGCGCATCAGAAGAACCGACACAACCAGAATCTGCAGCTTCATAACCCACACAGATTTTCACTTCTTCTAAACCATCAAGAACGTCAAGTTTAGTCAGGCAAATACCAGAAAGTGAGTTTACATCAACTGAACGGCGTAGAATTTCAGCATCGAACCAGCCACAACGACGTTGACGGCCAGTAGAGGCACCAAATTCATTACCAATCGTACCGAGGTGTTTACCAATCGCATCACCTGTGTCATTTGCAGCGTCATACACCAACTCAGTTGGGAATGGACCTGCACCTACACGCGTGGTGTACGCTTTAGTAATACCCAGTACATAGTCAAGGTGCAAAGGACCCAGACCTGAACCAGAGCTTACGCCACCAGCAGTTGTATTCGAAGACGTTACATACGGATATGTACCGTGGTCAACGTCAAGAAGTGAACCTTGCGCGCCTTCGAACATGATATTGTCACCGTTTTTACGGTAGTTATGCAATTCCGTGGTCACATCCACAACCAGTGGCGCAACAACCTTACGCCATTCGTCGCAAAGTGCCAGCACGTCTTCCAGTTTAACCGCTTCAACACCGTAGTATTCAGTCAGCTGAAAGTTATGGTAGTCCAGAAGTTCAGTTAACTGAGCAGTCAGATGTTCACCACCACGCACCAGGTCAGCAACACGTACTGCGCGACGCGCTACTTTGTCTTCGTATGCAGGACCGATACCACGACCTGTCGTACCAATCTTCGCATTACCACGTTTTTTCTCACGCGCCTGATCAAGTGCGATGTGGTTCGGAAGGATCAATGGACAGTTTGGAGAAATGCGTAAACGTTCTTTAACAGGAACGCCTTCTTTTTCAAGAATGTCCATCTCTTTGATGAGCGCTTCAGGAGAAAGAACAACACCGTTACCAATTAAGCACAATACGTTTTCACGTAAAATACCTGATGGAATGAGGTGTAAGACAGTTTTCTTACCACCAACCACAAGAGTGTGACCTGCGTTATGTCCGCCTTGATAACGAACTACCGCTGCCGCTTGATCTGTGAGCAGGTCGACGATTTTACCTTTACCTTCGTCGCCCCATTGGGTACCAAGTACCACAACATTCTTGCCCATAATAGCCTCATTACATCATGCTGTTAAAGTTGAAAGCCCCGCTCAGCGACATGAACACTGAGCCAAGCAGTTAAATCGTTTTGACTGTCCACTCACCATTCGCATTCACCAGCTGGTGCGTCGCATATGGAATCGAGTTTAAATCATCATTACCCAGTAACTGAATTACACTTAAGCCTTGTGCACGAATATTCTGAATTGCATTCAGAAGTTCTGCATCAGTGCCTTTAGGTGCAACCACGACCTGTACCGCATCAAACTGGCCTGCGCTTAAAGCATATAAGTCACAAGAGAAACCGGTTGCCGGACGCGCACGGCCAAAATGTTCACCAATGCCATCATAACGGCCACCTTGTGCCAGTGCAGCTGCACGGTTCGGTGCATAGACTGCATACATCAAGCCAGTATGATAATGGTATGAACGTAATTCAACCACATCAATACCAATACTCAAGTTTGGCCAACGGGTTTGAACTTCGTCTTTGGTTGTTTGCAAGACATTAAAAGCCTGCGTAAATGCTGAATTTGCCAACACTTCAGCACTTAAATGCGCTTGTAATGCATCCAGGTCGCTGGCATAGCGTCCAAGTGCATAGAAATCCTGACCAAATTTCAGGTCTGCCGTGAATTCTTCTAATTCTGGCAAAGCCTTACGCTGGTATAAATCAGATAATTGCTGTTCAGCGACTTTGTTTAAGCCGGCTTGAGCCACCAGACTGCGGAATAAACCCACATGACCTAAGTCCAGATGAATACCATCTGCCAGACCTGTTTCCTGAATCAGACTGATCATCAAGTCGACCATTTCTACATCGGCATCGATGCTGTCTGAACCAAATAGCTCCGCACCTAACTGTAGTGGCGCACGCGAAGTGTTAAAACCGCGAGGCTTGGTATGCAGAACGGTTCCTGCATAGCAGTAACGTGCTACACCTTCCACTGGATGTACATGCGCATCAATACGAGCCACTTGTGGTGTCATATCGGCACGCACACCAAGCAAACGACCAGAAAGCTGATCGATTACTTTAAAAGTGGCTAAGTCTAAATCTTGATTCGATTCTGAGAGAGAAGATAGAGATTCGATGTATTCAATGAATGGCGTGTACACCAGCTGATAACCTCGAGATGCAAGGAAATCCAGTGATTTACGGCGCAGACTTTCAATAACTTGCGCTTGTTCTGGTAATACATCAGCTACACCATCAGGTAATAACCATGTCTCTGAAATGGGCATGTTGTAAACCTAAATTCTTGTCAGCGCGGAACGAATCCGCATAAAAAAATCGGGAGCACACCCGATTTCTCCTAGTCTAGCACGATAGTTTTGGCTGTGCATCGCAAATTTTATAATTTTCGCTACCTGATGAAATCAACAACAATTGTGTCAACTATCAGCGTTTTAATGCACATTTAAAACAAATAGCATGACAAAATCCGGCATTAAACCAAAGGCAATGCAGTCGTGCTTTTAACCGTTTGCAATGGAATTTCAGTTTTTACACTTTGAATGCAGGGAATTTGGGTTAAATGATGAATCTGAAATTTACGATAGGCATCCAGATCAGCCACCACAATTCTTAAAAAGAAATCACAATCGCCTGCCATTAACTGGCACTCGACGACTTCTGGCATTTCCTTGATCGCTTCGACAAATTGATCGACCACAGCAGCTTCTTGAGACTTGAGCCAGACACGTGCAAACACACTCATCGCCAAATTGACCTTTTGCGGATTCAGCAGCGCGACATATTGCTCAATCACACCATCATCTTCCAGCTGTTTCACCCGTCTTAAACAGGGTGATGGCGATAAGCCAATTAATTGAGCCAGTTCATTATTTTGCAGTTTTCCATTCTTTTGCAGCTCATGCAGAATGTGTTTATCTATTTGATCCATATCTATGCTTTGGCATTTAAAACCTCTTAAACTTAATTTAGCGCAATTTAATTTCAAATAAAACTCAAACCTCTTTCACTACAACAGCAAATAGCCTGAATATCGCCATAAAATATGGTTTAGTTTTGCAGTACCCAGGTCATTTCTATGCTTTTGTTCAGACAAAGCACCTCAGCAATAGTTGCCCCTACCGATTTCAGTGAATTTCAACGTGGCATGAAAGATTCTATTCCCATGCTTTTAGGGATTATCCCCTTTGCGCTGGTGTTGGGTGCGACGGCAGTACAGAAGAATTTCAGCTTGCTCGAAGTGCCTTTACTGACAGGATTAAACTTTGCCGGCGGTTCTGAATTTGCCATTCTGGAAGTCTGGAGCAGTCCACCAAATTTACTCATGCTGATGTTCATTACCTTTCTGGTAAATAGCCGGCATCTGTTGATGGGCGCCAGTTTGGTGCCGTATTTAAAGCATCTTCCGAATCGTAAAGTTTTTCCGGCGCTGTTTTTTATGGTCGATGAAAGCTGGGCACTCGGTCTGGCTGATGCACAAAGGAAACAGGCGCAACTGGGTTATCGTGCTGCGTTTAGCATGCCTTATTATGCCGGCCTGTGTTTTTGCCTGTACTTGATGTGGGTCGGATTTACCACACTCGGGGCCATGCTTGGACCTGTATTAGGCGACATCAACCGTTTTGGTTTTGATATGGCCTTTCCTGCTGTATTTCTGGTGTTACTAAGAAGTATGTGGAAAGGTTTTGAGGCTGCCCGGCCATGGCTGGTCAGTTTAGTCTGTGCGGCTTTGGCTTATTTATATTTACCTGCGGGCTGGTATGTGCCGATTGGCGCCTTGTCTGGAATCGCTTCGGCATTTTTCCTGATTCAAGAGGATCAAACATGATCCAGATGAATACCTTGGTGGCTATTATTCTGATTGCTGCGACCACCTATTTAACCCGGATCTTGGGCTACGTCTTATTAAAAAATAAAACGCTGACACAGCGTCAGCGAAAAATTCTGGAAGTAGTCCCTGGCTGCGTGCTGATTTCAGTAATTGCACCCTATTTTGTTCGAGACCATCCTGCAGACCTGATCGCCTTGGCTTTAACGCTATTTGCCGCTACGCGTTTTGGATTATTACCAACCGTCGCCATCAGTATGGTTTCTGCCGCAGTTTTAAGAATTTTAATCGTCTAATACTCAAACAAAATCCCTTTAAATAATTTCTAAAGGGGTTTGGATTATTTCTGTGGATCGACCACTTTGGTCAGCAAACTGACCAGTTCGGCATTTTGCAATTCAACCTGCTGAAGTTTGGCTGTGGTCTGATCCAGCACTTCCTGCTGCAAATGCATTTTTTTGGCTAGATCCTGCATAATTTCCAGGGTCTTTTTCAAATTTTCTTCCAGATGCACGATTTTTTCTTCGACTGGCACGCCTTCCACGCTACGTGGTTCATCATTCTGATTAAACTGCAGCCAGATCAGAAAAATCACCGCCAAAGTCAGCAATATAATAAATCCCCAAACCACCATCATGTGCTTGCTCTTATTTCATTTTATTGTCTTTATCTTAACGAAAAATGCTTCAGATAACGTAAATAATTCAGCCTCAATTCCTGATTTTCGAACAATTACCGGCAAATTCTCTTAAAACATGGCTTGCAGAATATTTATAGGAAAGAAAAAAGCACCGTGTCTTGGTGCTTTTGAGGTTTAGATAACCCGAACTTAATGAAATGATTCACATAAATCCAGTAGACGGTTGGCATAGCCCCACTCGTTATCGTACCAGGCAAAAACCTTAGCTTGATGCCCAACGACTAGAGTCTGGGTCAAATCCACAATCAATGAATATGGGGAATGATTAAAATCACTGGATACCAAGGGCTCATCCGTCACAGCCATGATTTCCGCAAAATCCTGCTGGGCAGCCTTAATCAGAACTTCATTTAACTTGTGATCGGTAATCGGCGACTGGGAGACAAAGGTCAAATCAATCGCGGCCACATTAATGGTTGGCACCCGAATCGAATAACCATCAATACGATCTTCCATTTTTGGCATGACACGCTTTAAGGCACCGAGTGCGCTCGAAGTGGTCGGAATGATGTTATGGCCCGAGGCACGTGCACGTCGCAAATCACGATGTGCATGATCCAGTACCGACTGATCCGCCGTAACAGCATGGATTTCGGTCATCAGGGCGCTACTGATGCCAAATGCATCATCAATAATTTTGACCAGTGGCACCAAAGCCTGCGTAGTACAAGAAACACTGGAAATGATCTGGTCCGATGCTTTGACTTCATGATGATTGACACCATAGACAATTGCGGCATCGACCGTATCAAAAGGTGCCGCGCCAATAATCACACGTTTCGCCCCTGCGCCAATATGCTGGGTCGCGGCTTCACGAGAACGGAACAGTCCAGTACATTCAAGCACTACATCTACCGCCAGGTTTTGCCAAGGCAACTTAGCCGGCTGCGACTCACACAAAACCTGTACTTTTAATGCAGCATCTTGATAGCTGATATGCATATAGATATGTTCAGCATCAAAGCTGAGATCCACCTGCCCCGGAAAACGGCCATGGGTCGAGTCATATTTAAATAGATGGATCAGGGTTTCAACATCGGCAATATCATTAATGGCAACGATTTCAAAATTAAAATCTTTCGGATTTTCAAACCATGCGCGCAGTACATTCCGTCCAATACGCCCAAATCCATTGATTGCCACTCGTTGCATGACTCGACCTTTTATATGCCTATTTTAAAACTCTTCTATGTTAAAGGATTTCTGGCGCCGTACATTAAAAAACTTCAGAGAAAATACTGATTTTCGATTATTTTATTTCTGATCCATCCGTCTGTATCTGGGTCATTTAAAATTCCAGTTATTTTTAATGTGATGGATATCCACGAATTCTACTGTGGGAAAATTCAATTTAATTATTCAGCAAAAAACCTGAGTAAATAAATCCTTAGCAATTGGTTTTAAAATGATTGGTGCATACTGCTTTTTCCGTTATAATTTGGCGTTTTAAATTTTTAAGCCCCCGCATTGCAGCAGAGCTCTTATATGCTTGTCAGACTGTGGTGTTTTAGCCAAATCGGAAATTATGGAGTGACTTGGTTGTGAGTACTCGTTTTATGACATCAGCTGAAATTCGTGAAGCATTTTTGCGTTACTTTGAATCGCAAGGGCATACACGTGTCGCGTCGAGTTCTCTAGTACCTGCCAATGACCCAACTTTGCTGTTCACCAATGCTGGTATGAACCAGTTTAAAGATTGCTTCTTAGGTCTAGAAAAACGCGATTATGTACGTGCAGTGTCATCACAAAAATGCGTGCGCGCAGGTGGTAAGCACAATGACCTGGACAATGTGGGTTATACAGCACGTCACCACACTTTCTTTGAAATGTTGGGTAACTTTTCCTTTGGTGATTACTTCAAACGTGATGCGATCAAATTTGCTTGGGACTTTTTGACTAACGAAGAATGGCTTGGTCTTCCTAAAGATAAACTCTATGCAACCGTTTACCATACAGACGACGAAGCATTCGACATCTGGAACAAAGAAATCGGTCTAGACGCTTCTCGCATTATTCGTATTGGTGACAACAAAGGCGGTCAATACGCATCTGATAACTTCTGGGCAATGGGTGACACAGGTCCTTGTGGTCCATGTTCTGAAATCTTCTTTGACCATGGCGATCACATCTGGGGTGGCCTACCGGGTTCTCCTGAAGAAGATGGCGACCGTTTCATTGAAATCTGGAACAACGTTTTCATGCAGTTCAACCGTACTGCGGATGGCGTACTGCACCCTCTTCCAGCACCTTCTGTAGATACAGGTATGGGCTTGGAGCGTATTTCTGCAGTTTTACAGCATGTAAATTCAAACTACGAAATTGACCTGTTCCAGCATTTATTAAAAGCTGCGGCTGAGATTGTTGGCCTAGACACTACAGCGCTTGAAGCTGAAGCTGCTGAGAAAGGCACACCAGTTCAGTATCCTGCTTCATTGAAAGTCGTTGCTGACCATGCACGTTCATGTTCATTCCTGATTGCTGATGGCGTAAACCCATCGAATGAAGGTCGTGGTTATGTACTGCGTCGTATTATCCGTCGTGCAGTACGTCATGGTAACAAATTAGGCGCAACAGGTTCGTTCTTCCACAAAATGTTGAAGCCACTGATCGAAGTGATGGGCGATGCATACCCTGAACTTGCTGCTCAACAAGCACGTATCGAAGCACAACTTCTTAAAGAAGAAGAACAATTTGCCAAAACACTTGAGCAAGGTTTGAAATTGCTTGAAGGCGAATTGGCACAGTTAAAAGGTTCTGTGATTCCGGGCGAAGTGGTATTTAAACTTTACGACACTTATGGTTTCCCGACTGACTTGACTGCTGACATCGCACGTGAACGTGACTTAACCATTGATGAAGCTGGTTTCGAAACTGAAATGGCTGCACAGCGTCAACGCGCACGTGATGCAGGTAAATTCGCGATCGACTACAACAGCGTAGTTAAAGTTGAAGGCGAAACTCAGTTTGATGGTTATGACGCAACTGCAGGTGAAGGTCAAATCATCGCAATCTACAAAGATGGCGAGCAAGTTGATGAAGTGTTTGAAGGCGATGAAGCACTGATCGTACTCAACCAAACACCTTTCTACGCAGAAAGCGGCGGTCAAATCGGTGATACAGGACTCTTCAAAAACGATACTGGTATTTTCGAAGTTCAAGATACCAAAAAATCTGGTGGCGCATTTGTACACCAAGGTATCGTGACGATGGGTAACTTGAAAGTTACTCAAAATGTAGAAGCAACAGTAAAAGCAGATATTCGTGCAGCAACTGCGCGCAACCACTCTGCGACTCACCTGCTACATGCTGCGTTACGTCAAATTTTAGGTTCACATGTACAGCAAAAAGGTTCATTGGTTGCATCTGATGTGTTACGTTTTGACTTTGCCAATGACCAACCTGTAAGCTTTGAACAGCTGCAAGAAATTGAACGTTTGGTCAATGCTGAAGTGATTGCCAATACTGCGGTGTCTACTGAACTTCTGGATATCGAGTCTGCGAAAGCTAAAGGCGCGATGATGCTGTTTGGCGAGAAATACGGTGACGAAGTACGTGTACTGTCTATGGGTTCAGTGATTGAAGAGAAAAACTTCTCAATCGAACTTTGCGGTGGTATTCACGTAAAACGTACCGGTGATATCGGTCTGTTCAAAATCACCTCTGAAGGTGGTGTGGCAGCCGGTGTACGTCGGATTGAAGCAGTAACAGGCACTAAAGCAGTTGAAGTTGCGCAAAAAGCCGATCGCGATATCAATACGATTAACGGTTTGCTCAAAGCACAAAAAGACCAGACTTTAGAAAAAGTTGAAGCGTTGGTTGATACTGCATCGAGCTTGCAGAAACAGATCGAACAACTCAATCAAAAACTTGCTAGCCTGCAAGCCGGTGAACTTCTAAGCCAAGTTCAAAGCATTGCAGGTCGTGCAACCTTGATTACAACTGTTGAAAACATGCATGCGAAAGCACTTCGCAACCTGCACGACGGTGTGAAATCAAAATTAGAAAATGCAGTGATTGTTCTTGCAGGTGTAGAGGGTGACAAGGTGAGCTTGATCGCATCTGTGGCAAAAGACTTTACTGCTTCTATTAAAGCAGGTGACATCATCAAACATTTAGCGACTGAGCTAGGTGGTAAAGGTGGTGGTAAACCTGACTTGGCACAAGGTGGCGCGCCACTTAACGAGAAGTTTGCTCCAGTGATGGCAGATTTAACTGCCTGGCTTGCAGCAAAATAAAACTTCAATTTTGTGTAACTGACCCTGATAGGTACATCAGGGTCATGGCTTATATGGAACAACTATGGCATTAATCGTTCAAAAATATGGCGGTACCTCTATGGGTACTCCCGAGCGCATTTTAAATGTTGCTCGTCGTGTAAAGCGCTGGCATGACCACGGCCACAAGGTAGTGGTAGTGGTATCAGCAATGAGTGGCGAAACCAATCGTCTACTTGCTTTAGCGAAGGCCATTACCGAAACCCCTGACCCACGTGAACTAGACCAAATGGTATCTACGGGTGAACAGGTTACGATTTCTATGTTAGCAATGGCGCTGAACTCAATTGGAGTTGAAGCAAAATCACTAACAGGTCGCCAGGTTGGCATGAAAACCGACAGCTCATTCAATAAGGCACGTATCGAATCTATTGATACTGAAGTCCTGAACTCAAATCTGGATGCAGGCCGCGTACTTGTCGTTGCCGGTTTCCAGGGTTTTGATGAACATGGTAATACCACCACTTTAGGGCGTGGCGGTTCTGATACTTCAGGTGTTGCAATTGCGGCCGCACTCAAAGCAGATGAATGCCAAATTTATACCGACGTTGACGGTGTATATACCACCGATCCACGTGTTGCACCAAAAGCAAAAAAAGTTGATCGTATTTCATTTGAAGAAATGCTTGAGATGGCGTCACTCGGTTCTAAAGTCCTGCAAATTCGTTCAGTTGAATTTGCTGGTAAATACCAGGTGTCTTTACGCGTATTATCAAGTTTCGACAATGACAACGATGGCGCATTCGACGAAGAGTTTAAGCAAAACGTTGGTACACTTATTACGACTGAATTGGAAGACAATATGGAACAGCCAATTATCTCCGGTATCGCATTTAACCGTGACGAAGCAAAATTAACTATTTTAGGCGTGCCTGACGAACCGGGTATTGCTTCTAAAATTTTGTGCCCGATTGGTGATGCCAATGTTGAAGTGGATATGATTATCCAGAACGTTGAAGAAGATGGTACAACTGATTTCACTTTTACTGTGAACCGTGGCGAATTAAATAAAGCCAAAGCTATTCTTGAAGCAACTGCTCAAGAAATTGGTGCACGTGAAGTTGCGACCCGTTCAGATATCGTAAAAGTATCGATCGTAGGTGTCGGTATGCGTTCACATGCCGGTGTAGCGAGCAAAATGTTTACAGCATTGGCAGATGAAGGTATTAACATCCTGATGATCTCGACGTCTGAAATCAAGATTTCTGTGATCATTGAAGAAAATTATCTTGAACTTGCGGTTCGTTCATTGCATACCGCATTCGGTTTAGACCGTGAACAAGGCGAATCTAGCGCACGTGCTTAAGCGTTAAGATAGAATATTGTCATTGTTTGACAGTATTTTATAAAAGTCTACAAAAATGCAGAGCCACTATAGTTTTTTTTATAGTGGCTCTGTTATATTAAGCCTGAGGATTTTTAACCAGCTGAGATAGATTAAAATCTTTCACCCAGATGACAGAATTTCTATCCAGATCTTATTTTGTAATTTTTGGTTGTGCTTTTTGTTTTACATTCAATAGATTGCAGGTTTTGCATTTTGCAAGGAGAAAAACATGCTGATTCTGACTCGACGCGTCGGGGAAACTTTAATGATTGGTGATCAAGTCAGTGTGACTGTGCTTGGTGTAAAAGGTAACCAGGTTCGTATCGGGGTAAATGCTCCGAAAGAAGTCTCTGTGCACCGTGAAGAGATTTACCAGCGTATCCAGCATGAACGTGCAATGCATGAACATCTTCAACATATCGATCAAGATTACCAACCTTCTTATGAAGATGACAGCCAGACACAAAATAACTTTAATCGTTAATGTTTGTGCGAAGAATAAAGCGGCTTTTGAGCCGCTTTAAATTTGTCCGCATTTTATATAAAAATATTAAATACTTAGATACTACTTTAAATAAAACTTAAAGTTCTGCACCCTGCTGTAATGCTGCAATCACCTTTTTCACTGGCCCAAAACTGCGGCGATGCTCATCAATGACACCATGCAAGGCAATTGCTTCAAAATGTGCTTTGGTCGGATAACCCTTGTGCTTGGCAAAACCAAATTGCGGATGCTTCTGATCCATCTCGATCATCTGATGGTCACGGGTTACTTTCGCCAGAATACTGGCTGCTGAAATTTCAGCATGCAGTGCATCACCAC
Source organism: Acinetobacter sp. WY4 (assembly GCF_018438165.1). GTDB lineage: Bacteria > Pseudomonadota > Gammaproteobacteria > Pseudomonadales > Moraxellaceae > Acinetobacter. The sequence goes on from NZ_CP053947.1 coordinate 915,236, forward strand.
CCACCACGGCATCACAGCTCATGCGAAGGCCTTGAGGGACTTTATTGCCATCGACTAGTACATGCTCTGGTTGAACTGGCAAAGCTTCTACAGCACGACGCATGGCCAGCAAAGAAGCTTGCAAAATATTATGTTCATCAATCTCTGCCGCAGAAGCCTCAGCAATGGCCCATGCCAGCGCTTTTTCCTGAATCTCGATAAAAAGTTTTTCACGCTTCTTTTCAGTGAGTTTTTTAGAATCATTTAAACCCTCAATCGGGTTGTTCGGATCCAAAATAACTGCCGCAGCGACCACCGAACCCACTAATGGCCCACGCCCTGCTTCATCTACACCAGCAATCTTCATGTCTATTTTTCCATAAAAAATAGGCTGAACCAGTCAGCCTATTTCAATTTAATCTTGGCTTAGTTTACAGCTTCAGCTACACAAGCGTTAATGGTTTTTGCAACCACATTGCCGACAATCGTCGCACGTGCTGCCGGGTCAATCGCTGCAGTCGCCAAATCTACCGCTGTTACGCTTTGGGGTGCTTTTTCGCTGACACAGCCACAAATTTCAGTCTGGATATTCTGCTTTTGGGTCGTAGTCATTAGACGTGTAGCTGTTTGCCATGCTGGAATATTATTCAGCTCAGTCGTACATTTTGCATTGATCGCGATTTTAAGCGCAGCCCCACCCAGCTGTTGAGTCGTGGTTTGCGTTTCAGGGCTGCCTGTTGTTGCACAAGCCGATAAAACCAAAGTAAGCGGAGCAAGTGCAGCCAATAATTTTTTCACAGATCTGTTCCTTGTTTATTCATATATGAAGCGTGACGCTATTGTGCCGAAATTCACCTGAATAAGAAATCTATAAATCATCCTGAATGTTTAATCTGCACCCAGCAATTTCAATAGATGTTGCATGAAAGCCACCATAGCGTTGCAGATTTGGAATTGCTGAGTTGATTCGCCCTTTGCTAAGGTGCATTCATCTTTGAGGGCAATCGAAAATCACATGGAAAAAGTACAATATTACACGCGCACGGCACAATGGCTGCACTTGATCATGGCAGTTATCTTTATTGCGGCCTGGCTGATTGGTTTTTATAGTGGGAATTTTTTAAGTTATGAAGTCGATGGCAGCTTTAAAGGCGATGTCATCACCCTGCATAAAAATATCGCCACCACCATTATTTTCCTGTTGGTTGTGCGAATTTTCTGGCGTTATACCCATCCTGCCCCTGAACTACCGGACACTATGTCACCCCGGATGAAAACTTTGGCACATGCAGGTCATCTGGCTTTGTATTTTATGCTGATTGCTCTACCTGTCACCGGCTGTTTATATAGCTGGAGTCTGGGCTATCCAGCACCAGTGCTATATTTATTTAACCTGCCGGCACTGATTGCAGAAAATCCGGCTGTAACCGCGATCGTAAAACCCCTGCATATCTGGCTTTCCTGGGCAGTTGGCTTACTTTTAGTTGGACATATTTTCGCAGCACTGAAACATCATTTTATCGATAAAGATCATGTACTCAACAGCATGACCCGACAATCCAAATCTTCTAAAAAATAATCTGCAAAACCACACTCAATCAGCTTTCATTGCAAAGCTGATTTTATTTTAAGAACTCGGTCATGCAGCCTTTCAGACTGTTTGCAATAGCCTGTTGTGTGAGTTTTGACTTTACTTCTTCATCCAGAGTCGCTTTCAGTAAAGTGCTTGCCGGAATATCCTTGAGTGCATGCTCACCTACACATGAACAGACATTCTGTTCAAGTTCAGCTTTATTTTTGTCCTGCATAAAATAGGTCGAGGCAGTCCAGAATTTAGATGCTTTCAATTCTTTTGCACATTGGTATTCAATCACGGGTTTTAAAGTACGCTGTGTCAAAGTCATATCTGCATTTGAGCAGGCAGATATCAACACGCTACTGATGAGTAGAATTACATGTTTCAACTTCATATCCATCTATAAAAAACAAAGGCAGAGCGTACCCTGCCTGTTATCTAAAAACTTAAACCAGGGCACGGATCTGGTTGATCCATTGCTCTTTATCAGCATCGGTAATAAAAGAAGCTTCAAATGAGTTGATGGCCAACTGCTTCAATTCCTCGTTGCTTAAATCCAGTGCTTCAGCAATGGCAATAAAATTGTCATTCATATAACCACCAAAATAAGATGGATCATCTGAATTGACCGTGACATGCACACCTTGCTGTAAGAGGCGACGGATATTATGCTGCTGCATATCATCCACGACGCAGAGTTTCAGGTTTGACAATGGGCAAACCGTCAGTGGCATCTTTTCTGCGATCAGGCGCTGCATTAACGCCGGATCTTCTTCCGAACGTACACCATGATCAATACGATTCACTTTCAGCAAATCTAAAGCTTCCCAGACATAGGCTGCCGGGCCTTCCTCACCTGCATGTGCTACAACCAAGAAACCTGCTTCACGCGCTTTAGCAAAGACACGTTCAAACTTTGAAGGTGGATGCCCGACTTCACTTGAGTCCAAACCGACTGCAATAATCTGGTCTTTATAAGGTAAGGCCTGTTCCAATGTTGCAAATGCAGCATCTTCACTTAAATGACGCAAGAAGCACATAATCAGATGTGAACTGATACCAAGTTTAGTTTTGGCATCATCACAGGCTTTTTGCAAGCCGTTGATCACGGTTGCAAAAGCAACGCCACGATCGGTATGGGTCTGTGGATCAAAGAACATTTCAGTATGCACGACCCGGTCTTCAGCACATTTCTCAAAATACGCCCAGGCCAGATCATAAAAATCCTGTTCATGAATCAATACAGTAGCACCAGCATAATAAATATCCAGGAAGGACTGAAGATTATGAAAGTTATAGGCCTGTTTAACTTCTTCAACAGATTTATACGGGATGGCAATTTTATTACGCTGAGCGATCGCAAACATTAGCTCAGGCTCAAAAGTGCCCTCAATATGAACATGAAGCTCGGCTTTTGGCAAAGCTCGAATCAACTCAAGACGGTTCATCGCTTCTCCTCATGAAACCTAAAATAATAAAAAAAGGGTGCAAACTGAGTTTACACCCTTTCCAAATCTAGAAAAATTAGCCGCCAAATAGTGCGAATTTAAGCGTCCATAGTACTGCAATAATCCAGACCATATACGGTACAGTTGATGCTTTACCGGTTAACAATTTAATCAGTGCATAGCTAATGAAGCCCATCGCAATACCATCCGCAATCGAATAGGTAAATGGCATAAATACAATGGTTAAAAATGCAGGAACTGCTTCTGTAATATCTTCCCAGTCAATATGCACGATACCTTGAATCATTAAGACACCGACAAATAACAGCGCTGGCGCGGTTGCAAAGCTTGGTACAGACTGTGCCAATGGAGCCAGGAACAAACAGGCAACAAACAGGATACCGACTACAACAGCAGTTAGACCTGTACGACCACCGGCTGCTACGCCTGCAGAAGATTCAATGTATGGTGTAGTCGATGAGGTACCTAAAGCAGCACCTGCAACAATTGCAGAAGAGTCAGCAAAAAGTGCTTTTTTCAAACGCGGCAGTTTGCCATCTTTCAACAAGCCTGCACGGTGTGAAACACCTACGAGCGTACCGGTTGAGTCAAACAGATCAACCAGAAAGAAGACAAAAATCACGCCAATTAAACTGGCAGTGAACAGACCTTCAAAGCTCATTTGCATAAATGTGGGTGCAATCGATGGCACTGCGCCAACCACACCTTTAAATTCACTCAGACCCAATGCTGCTGAAATACCGGTTAACACCAAAATACTGATGATGATCGCACCACGCACTTTAAAGTGATGCATCACAACAACCAAAAGGAAACCAAATAATGCAAGCAAAACCGATGGTTGCTTTAAATCACCCAAACCTACCAACGTAGCGGGATTATCCACAATAAGGCCGGCATTTTTCAAAGCAATCAGCGCAAGGAATAAGCCAATACCACCACCGATGGCCAGTTTCAGCGACATTGGAATCGCATTTACAATGGCTTCACGGATTTTGAACATGCTGATCGCAATAAACACAAGACCGGAGATAAACACAGCCCCGAGTGCTGTTTGCCAAGGCACACCCATTCCCAAACAGACGGAATAGGTAAAGAAGGCATTTAAGCCCATGCCTGGTGCAAGTGCAATTGGATAATTTGCAATCAAGCCCATGACTAAACAGCCAATCGCGGCTGCAAGACAGGTTGCTACAAAGACAGCCCCATGATCCATCCCCGTTTCGGACAAAATCATCGGATTGACAATAATGATGTAACACATCGTTAAGAATGTAGTTACACCGGCAAGAACTTCTGTACGGAAACTGGTTTTGTTTTCACTCAGTTTAAACAGACGTTCAAGCATACTTTCTGAAGATGGATTAGGAGTCGTCATGACCTAGCCCCTATTGAGTAAACTTAATGCTTTAAGCAAGCCGTCAAATAAATGAAACTTTATAAAAAAATTCATCAATTTTAAGGATGTGTTAGCAACGAATATGCCAGCATAGCCATTTGACGGGTTAAAATGTTGGAACAGCTTACAGCCCCAGGGCTATGCTATAAAAACCCAAAAAAAATCTAAACAAAAAAGCTGCATAACCTTTATGCAGCTTTATTTTCTCGATTTAAATCAAATGCTTAACAAGATGAATTCTGCTTCATCCTGATCGTTGGCAAATTATAACACATTGATTTCTTATTGCTTATTTGATTTTACACTTTATTAGAAATTAATATATTCCAGTTGAATATTTAAAAAATTTTATTATATTTATTATGGTTTTAATTTTATTAATCCAGCCCAATTGGCGGGAGGAAGATATATAACCTGCTTAATGTCGATGCCGATTGGATTCCAGCAATTTGCTTGAATCACGTCCATCGTTCAAGACATGACGGATCTTTTCATATTTTCTGATTTCTGACTGTTTATGGACACAAAATCCTAATAAACTGATCATTAAGGCAAAAACAGGGATAGCATATATTTTCATTTTTATTATGCTGCTTTGTAACACTATGCAATTATGCTAACAAAAAACCTAACAAACTTGTGACATAGTTTACATTTAACCCGATAGAAGGCATTTATTTATCCTCTAAATATTAATTTTATGTCGTTTTATTTATTAATACTTAATTAATTTATAATTCTTTTTTCAAAAAATCGATCCTATTAAAAATCCTTTTAAAAAAAACTAAATAATTGAATTTAATATATTTTTTAAACCACCTAAAAGAAGTTTATTCAAAATTAAGATATGGAGATAAATGAAATCTAACCTATTCAATAGAAATTATTTCGATTTATTTTATCGGCCTTTTCCAAGAATGCTCAACTTTAATTTTTAGAATAAAATGATCTAAATAAGGGAGATTTTACTAGGGATTTTAAGATGTTTAGCGATATTTTTTATTTTTAATTACCTTGAAGCTCTACCTGATATTCAAGAATTACAGATTTTATAGTTGTCATGATGCTGTCTATTATTCCCTACTCACATCACATGCATGTACATAGTTCAAGAACCTAACCATAATAACGACATCCCAATATCCGGCATATATATCCTCATGCTGAATACTGGGAATCATCTCATTTATGCACTCAGTTGTTCATCACGTTTGAACACCAGTTCTCCCTTAAGTGAACTGTCTGCATCGAAATAATAGCCATCGCTATTAAAAGCTTTCAACTCTTCGACACAATCAATTTTATTTTCAATCATAAAACGCGCCATGAGACCGCGTGCTTTTTTGGCATAGAAACTAATCACTTTATATTTGCCATTTTTCTGATCCAGAAATACCGGCTTGATAATGTCTGCCTGAATTTTGCGCTCGTTGACTGATTTGTAATATTCATCAGAAGCAATATTCACCAGAATTTCAGAATTTGCTGCGGTTAAATCCTGATTAATCAGATCAGTAATGTGATGAGCCCAGAACTCATATAGATTATGCCCACGGGAATTGGCTAACTTGGTTCCCATTTCCAGACGGTACGGCATCATTAGATCCAAAGGACGTAACAGTCCATATAATCCAGACAACATACGTAAACGGTCTTGTGCATAGTGCAGATCTTCGTGCTTCAAACTATAGGCATCCAGTCCGGTATAGACATCACCCTTAAATGCAAAAATCGCCTGACGGGCATTGGCTAAATTAAAATCCGGTTGCCAGTCATTAAAACGTGCGGTATTTAAAGTGGCAATTTTTTCACTAACACTCATTAAGCTGGAAATTTCTGTTGCAGAAAGTGTGCGACAAATGTTGATCAAGTCCTGTGAATGTTCTAATAATCTCGCTTGAGTAAATTGGTCAGTCGGTAATGGAGTATCGTAATCGAGAGTTTTGGCTGGAGAAATTAAAGCGAGCATGGCAACCTGGTCAAAAAATGATTAATCAAACTATATCAGTCTGCTTATTTTAATTCCAATTCATGTTTTTATTCACCATAATCGTTAAAATGCACGATTCTCCTGTTAATCATCGGTTTTTATATGCCCGAGCAAATTTTTCTTCAAGGGCCTGCGGGTCAGATTGAAGTTTTTGTGGATTATCCTCAGGGTGAAGTGAAAGGATTCGCGGTAGTTTGTCACCCCCATCCATTGCAAGGCGGTACACCACAACATAAGGTTCCGGTTTTACTGGCACAAATGTATCTGGAACGTGGCTGTATTGTGTATCGTCCAAGTTTCCGTGGTTCTGGTCAAAGTGAAGGTATACACGACGAGGGCTTCGGTGAAACGGATGATGTATTAGAAGTCATTCGGTTAGCTCGCAACCAGCATATTGCCCTGCCTTTTTATGCAGGCGGTTTTAGTTTTGGTGCGCATGTCATGGCAAAAAGCTATGCAGCCTTACCGGTAGAATTGCAACCAAAGCAAACCATTTTATGTGGTCTGCCGACTGCAACAGTGGCTGGTATTCGCCATTATGTGACGCCCGCCATTAAAGGCGACATTCTGTTCATTCATGGTGAAGCCGATGAGGTGACTTTGCTCTCAGATATGATTGAATGGGCAAAGCCACAACGCCATTTAGTGACCGTATTACCTGGTGCCAACCACTTCTTTACCGGCTATTTAAAGCAATTGCGGATCGCAATGACCCGGTACTTAGCGCTTGGCTAAATAAAAAACCCATCAAATGATGGGTTTTTTTATTAAAAGACAAAATCTTCTGCAAAAATTTCATACATCACAGCCCGATATTTAGGCTTATCGATGTAGCGGATAATTTTTCCGCCCAAGCGTTCTGCAATTTTACGGCTAGCCCAGTTTTCTTCTGCTACCGGGTAGCTTAAAACTTGAATCCCTAATGTATTGAAAGCATAAGCCACAACACAATGCACTACCTCATGTCCATAATGATGACCATGTGCAGTTTCACGAATCCAAATACCGACTTCAGGTATTTCATCATGAAGTCGATGCAAACCACATAGCCCAATAAATTCTTGTGTTTCAATATGACGGATCACAAATACATATTCTTTATAATCAGTCATATTTTCCAGCCAATTTTGCCAGACTGTTGCAAATCCCTGTTCAGATTGTGGTGGGTCCCACGCCATAAAACGTGTCAAACTCGGCGTAATTGAAGCATAAGTTTCTTTGGCATCGGCTGATTTAAAACAATTCAGGATCAAGCGTTTACTTTGCAGTGTAGGCAAAGCTGATTGAGTCTGTTGAATTAGCTCTTCCATTCAAACTCGCTAAAGCGTTCCTGCTCTTTTAGAGAGGTTTCCACTGCCTGTGCAAGCTGATTAAGCAAACTTCTTTCGGTGATACGATCCAGCCAGTCCTGTTCTTCTTCAGGATATGAGGCAATCTCACAGACCAGATGCCCTTGTTCATCTCTGGTTTCGCAACTCACTGATAAAGGCAGCGCATGTTCTTCTACGCTGACGGCAACCTGAGCACCACTTTGGCTTAAGGTCTGAAAACCGTATTTACCTAATTTTTCGGCAAGTAAATGTGCTACATATTCCTGGGTTTCTTGACCATCCCGTGGTGTTTGGCTCTGGGTATTGGCCATGAATTTTAATTTTCGCATCGCTACTTCCAAATGGCTTTTTTCTTATATGGGTTTAGCATAAGCAATATAAACAAAACAGCCAAGCAAAAGCTTGGCTGTTTCACATAATTTTAAAAATTATTCTGATACTTGAATTGGCAGTCCTGCGATTGAGGTCAATTCTGTGAAGGTCGGGAAACTGGTTGCGACCGTTTCGGTTCCGACAATCTTGATCTGCTCCGAATTACGCAAACCGGCAATCGAAAAACTCATCGCGATACGGTGATCGTGATGCGATTCAATTTCACCACCCGTAAAGATTGGCAACCAGTCACCGGACTTACCCTTACCTTCAATGATGATGCCATCTTCAGTTGGGGTACAGTCGATGCCCATGGTTTGAAGACCATCTGCCATGACCTGAATACGATCCGATTCTTTCACGCGAAGCTCGGCAGCACCGGTCAAAATTGTCTGACCTTCAGCACATGCAGCGGCAATGAATAGCGCCGGGAATTCATCAATTGCTAATGGCACCTGATCTTCCGGCATATGAATCCCTTTTAATGTACGTGTACCACGAATACGGATATCAGCAATCGGTTCACCGCCTGCAATACGCTCGTTTTCAACTGTAATGTCCGCACCCATTTGCTTGAGGATTTCGATCACACCAGTACGGGTCGGGTTAATGCCTACCGCTTCAAGGGTGACGTCCGAATTTTCAGTAATAGCCGCACCCACCATAAAGAAGGCTGCTGAAGAAATATCTGAAGGCACTTGAATGTTGGTACCCACTAACTTGCCGCCACCTTGCAGGGAAATTCGGTTGCCTTCTGTTTTCACTTCATAACCAAATGCACGCAGCATACGTTCAGTATGGTCGCGTGTTGGTTCTGGTTCAGTCACCGAAGTTTCACCTTCCGCCCATAGACCTGCAAGTAGAATCCCTGATTTCACCTGAGCAGAGGCCATTGGCAAATCGTACTGAATCCCTTTAAGGTTTTGATTGCCGGTGATGGATACAGGTGGTGTGCCGCGTTCACCTGTGGTCTGAATTTGCGCACCCATTTCACGTAAAGGCTTGGCAATACGCTCCATTGGACGCTTGGATAAAGATGCGTCACCAGTCATGACTGAATCAAATTTTTGTGCAGCCAGCATACCCGACAACAAACGCATTGAAGTGCCCGAGTTGCCCATATAAATGGCAGACTGTGGCGCTTTAAGGCCATGCATGCCAACACCATGAATGGTCACTTCACCATTTTTAGGGCCTTCAATGCTCACACCCATATCACGGAAAGCTTGCAGTGTCGCTAGAGCATCCTCACCTTCCAAAAAGCCGGTCACATGTGTGGTACCTTCTGCAATCGCACCAAACATGATCGAGCGATGTGACACAGATTTGTCACCTGGCACGGTAAATTTACCCTGAAATTTCTTGGCACCCGGCTGAATGGTAAATTGTTGTGTCACTTTATTTTTCTCCATGAAAGGTTTCTTGGCGAGCATATGGTTGAAATGCTGGCGAGCTGCCTGCGCATGACCTAATAAGCCCATCAATGCGTGGGAATCTTCATCTTCAATCAATTTGCGGATAATCGCGAGCTGCTGTTCAAAGCCATCAACAGCATTCAGAACTGCTTTTTTATTAGCAAAAAAGATGTCATGCCACATTTGTGGATCGCTGGCGGCAATTCGCGAGAAATCCCGAAAACCACCCGCAGCATAACGAAATATATCTAAATTGTCTTCACGCTTGGCCAATTGTTCAACCAAGTTGAATGCCATAAGATGCGGAAGATGACTGGTATGCGCCAGCACTTCATCGTGCTTGTCGACATCCATGCAAATCACTTCGGCTTTCGCCGCTTGCCACAGCTGAATCAGTTTATCGACGGCCCAGTTTGCACTGCTTGGCAGTGGCGTCAAAATCACTTTGTGATTGGCAAATAAATCAACTTTACCTGCATGTACCCCAGTATGCTCGGCACCTGCAATCGGATGGCCCGGTACAAAACCTTCAGGCAGTTCATCGCCAAAAACCGCTTTCGCTGCATCGACCACATTACCTTTGGTACTACCAACATCAGTAATAATGGTATTGGGAGATAAATAAGGCTGAATGGCTTCCAACACCTCTTGCGTGGCACGTACCGGCAATGCAAGCACTACCAGATCAGCACCTTTGACCGCCTCTACAGGATCGGCATAGCCTTCGGAAATCAGGCCAAGAGATTTAGCATCTTCCAAAGTCTTTTGTGAACGTGTCGATGCAACGATGTCATTGGCCAAATGCTCGGCTCGAATGACACGCGCCAGACTTGAACCAATCAGTCCAAGCCCGATAAATGCAACTTTTTCAAACAGTGGCTGCGACATGGTTTAAGCTTTTGCCTCTAAACCGAGTACTTTAGCCAATGCGCTCAAGAATTTCGCATTTTCTGCTTCAGTACCAATCGATACGCGAATGTGATTTGAAATACCAACCGGACGCACAATCACCCCTTGTTTGAGCAAACCATTGAAGGTTGCTGATGGGTCTGCCTGTACATCTACCAGAATAAAGTTGGCACGTGAAGGCACATAGTTAAGACCCAAAGCCTTAAAGCCAGCTTCAAGTTGCGCCATACCGGCTTTATTCACTTCACGAGAACGCGCGATAAAGTCTTCATCTTTCAGTGCAGCCACCGCAGCGACCATCGCTAAATGGTTGACATTAAATGGTTGACGAATACGGTTCAGGTAATCTGTCACTTCAACTGAAGCCATAGCAAAACCAACACGTAGTGCAGCCAAACCATAACACTTCGACAAAGTACGGCTAACGATCAGGTTTGGATATTGCGCAAGGAATTTCAAGCTGTTGAAGTTTTCCGGGAAATATTCCACATAGGCTTCATCCAGAACCACGATGACATTAGCAGGAACTTTTTGCATGAAAGCTTCAAATTCAGCTTCTTCGAACCAGGTTCCTGTTGGATTATTCGGGTTTGCAATGAAGACGAGTTTGGTATTGTCCTGAATGGCAGCCGCCATTGCTTCCAAGTCATGCGAAAAGCCTTTAGCTGGTACTTCAATCGCTTGCGCATTAATGGCTTGAGTTACCAATGCATAAACCGCAAAAGCATGCTGGCTATACACCACCGAATCATTTTCTGAAACGAATGCACGGGCAAACATTTCCAGTAAGTCGTTTGAACCATTCCCCAAGGTAATCTGATCATGATTAAAACCAAACTGGGTTTTGATCTGATCTTTCAGGATAAAACCACCACCATCTGGATAACGGCCAATTTCAGCAATTTCCGCAGCGACCGCTTCTTTGACTTTATCTGAACAACCCAGCGGATTTTCATTTGAAGCCAGTTTGACGATATCGGTAAGACCCAACTCGCGCTCAAGTTCACTGATCGGTTTACCCGGTTGATATGGCTTTAATTTTGAGATGCCTGAATTGGCTGGAACAAACGACATTTTAGACTTCCAATTTTGGGTATAAAACAGTGGTCAGCACCCTCGCCCTGACCACGTATAGCTGACTTAAAGTACAGCTGCAGGATATGAACCGAGCACGCGAACTTCTTTAACCAAAGGACGAATTTCTTCAATGGCTGCTTTCACGTGTTCCTGCTCAATATGGCCTTCAAGATCAATGAAGAACACATAAGCCCATTTTTCAGGAAGTGCAGGCCGGGTTTCAATACTGGTCAGGCTGATATTGTGCTTGGCAAACGGCGCCAGAATTTCCAGCAAAGCTCCGGCACGATCATGCGCTGAGATTAGTAATGAAGTCTTGTCATTACCACTTTGCGGCACTTTTTCACGACCAATCACCAGGAAGCGTGTGGTATTTTCCGGATTGTCCTCGATATTGCTATGCATGATTTCGAGGTCATAGATACTCGCGGCAATTTCAGAAGCAATTGCAGCAGAATGCCATTCATTACGAATACGGCGTGCTGCTTCCGCATTGGAACTTAAAGCGACACGTTCCACACCTGGATAATGAGCATCCAGCCACTTACGGCATTGAGCCAAAGTCTGCTGATGCGCATAAATCTGTTTGATGCTGTCTTTACGGGTATTTTCAGAAATCAGGAACTGATGGTGAATCGGTAATTCAACTTCGCCAATCACATTCAGGTTCGATGTTTTAAAACAGTCCAAAGTATGGTTAACCACGCCTTCAGAGGAATTTTCTACCGGCACCAGACCATAATGGGCACTGCCTGCTTCCACGTCACGGAAAACTTCATCAATGGTCGGTAAAGGACGAACCACAGCATCATGGCCAAAGTGCTTGAGTACCGCAGAATGAGTATAGGTCCCGACTGGTCCCAAGAAAGCAATGCTTTGCGGAGCTTCAAGTGCAAGACAGGCCGACATGATTTCACGGAACAGACGTGCCATGGTGGTATCAGACAATGGCCCTTCATTACGTTCCATGACATTACGCAAAACCTGAGCTTCACGTTCTGGACGGTAAAACAGCGGATTCTCTTCTGAGGCAAACTTTGCTTTTGCCACAGCTTCAGCCAAACGTGCCCGACGGTTAATCAATTGCTGAATTTGCTGATCAACAGAATCGATATCTTCACGAATTTTTACCAAATCAAGAGAAGTCGTGGTGTTTTGATCGTCGTTGATCATTGTTCTGTCGCCCTTCATAAACCTTATCTGTTCAGTATAACAATAGTGAGCTTTCAAAGGTTACGCAATATGACATTGGTAGATTAAGTCTTAAAAACATACAGTTGATTTTAACCGTTTATCGCTTTTAGTCATATCTGGTAACATTTACTTCAGCTTTTCTGCTTGATTTACATTATTAAATTGTAAACTTTGCCTGTCCATATTAACTGATTTTAAGGAAGATGAAATATCACTATTTCTTAATCTATATAGCGGTTTTAAGCATAAGAAAATTAAAATAATTGCTTCGCAAACGTCATTTTTGAACCATTCATATCTAAGATAGATTTCACAATAAAATGCACACTCTGCAATCCCATTTTTATCGACTTCTCTTTGATTTCACTTATTTTTTTACATTAAATCACTACTCAATTACAAAGCAGAGACGGTTTTTTAACCAATCATAGATAGTCTAACTTAAAACAAGCGTTTGGGTGTCAGTCATGCCAAAAAGAATAGCTGTACTTTTGACGAATAATTTTGAAGATCAGGAATATCTTGAACCCGTTGCAGCCTTGCTGGAAGCAAAGCATAGCATCTGTAATATTGAGTTTAATGCAGGAAAAGTGGTCTATGGTCTGCATGGCTGTTCTGCAGTGACGATTGACCGGGACATCGAACAAATCAGTATTGATGATTTTGATGCCTTGCTGATTCCTGGCGGTGAATCTGCAGTTTCTTTATCTACCGATATGCGGGTGCTGCAATTTATCCAGGCTTTTAATCAAGCCAAGAAAACCATCTTTAGTTTATGTGATGCATCATTATTACTGTGTGAAGCAGATGTGCTGAAAAATCGAATTATTACCAGTATTCGCGCGCATGCCAGTCGCGTCCAACGTGCCGGTGGAACGTATTATGATGCAGAACTGGTGAATGACAATAATCAGTTGATTTCATCGCGTCTACCCAATGATTTACCCATTTTTATTCATGAATGTTTGGATGTTTTAAAATCATAAAGTCTTAAAAAATATTTCCCATCTTGGCCATGTTCTCCCCTATAAAAAAGAGTCCTTCGGGACTCTTTTTTATGGTTGAGCTATTAACGCCCTAACAGACCGCGGGCCACAATCTCCTTCATGATTTCATTGGTACCCCCATAAATCCGCTGGATCCGCGCATCAACGAAGAAACGTGAAATTGGATATTCAGTCATATAGCCATAACCCCCAAATAATTGCAGGAGATTGTCCGCGATTTTCATCTGCATATCGGTAGAAAAGCTCTTCAATGCCGCTGCAGTTTCTACATCCAGTTTCCCTTGCATATAAAGCTCAAGATTCTGGTTATAAAATGCTGCGGTCGCCAATTCATCAATTTTCGCTTGCGCAAGCACAAAACGGGTATTCTGGAATTGACCGATCGCCTGACCAAAAGCCTGACGCTCTTTCACATACTGTGTGGTCACATCAATAGATCCACGAATGGCGCCTAGAGCGGTGGCAGCAATGGCGGTACGCTCACGCGGCAATTCCTGCATCAGGTAAGCAAATCCCTGTCCCGGCTGACCCAGTAATTGCTCCTTTGGCACTTTGACATTGTCGAAGAACAGTTCAGACGTATCCTGAGCATGCAGACCAATCTTGTCCAAATTGGTGCCTTTTTTAAAGCCTTCCAGATGGGTATCGACCAGCAACAATGAAACGCCTTTGGCACGGGCTTGCGGATCGGTTTTGACGGCAAGCACCACCAAGTCAGCATGCTGACCATTGGAAATGAAGGTTTTTGAGCCATTTAACAGATAATGTTCATCATGCAAGATGGCACTGGTGCGCATAGCTTGCAAATCTGAACCAGCACCCGGTTCAGTCATGCCGATCGCACCGACCACTTCACCGGTGACCATTTTTGGTAACCAGTATTTTTTCTGTTCTTCGGTACCGATATGCAGGATATACGGTGCTGCAATATCGGAATGACAAGACAGACCTGTGGCAATCGCACTGTATCCGGCACGTGCAGATTCTTCGATCAGCATCAAGGAATAATCGGTCGGCACCCCATAGCCACCATATTCTTCTGGAACATCGACACACAAGAAGCCATTTTCACCGAGTGCATTCCAGACTGAACGCGGCATCAGACCTTCACGTTCCCACTGGTCGTAGTACGGTGCGACATGTTCGTTCATAAAGCGTTTAAAATTATCGCGGAATAATTCTAGATCGGCATCGTAGGCAAGCATTCTATTGTCCTTGTTGTTTATCATTTTAGTTTCCTTTTCACAGACTATCGACTTTCCTGCTCCCTGTCATGTGCCGGCATTCATCTTTTTACTAACTTCACAGTCAATAAAAAAGGGAAGCCGAAGCTTCCCTTTTAGACATGAAAGACAGATTCAAAATTAGTGAGCGTTATTGCCTTCTTGTGCCATTTTTTCGTCAATTTCTGCAGGATTTGCTAAAGCATAGTTCAGCTTGTCCATATCTAACTGGCCCACCCATTTCGCAACCACTAAAGTCGCCAAAGAGTTACCGACCAGATTGGTCAAGGCACGAGCTTCAGACATGAAACGGTCAATACCGAGAATCAATGCCAGACCTGCAACAGGAATATTCCCTACAGCAGCCAAAGTTGCCGCCATCACAATAAAGCCTGAACCAGTCACGCCTGCCGCACCCTTAGATGAGATCAGAAGTACCAGAAGCAGGGTAATTTGATGAGACAAGTCAAGTTGCGTATTGGTTGCTTGCGCAATAAAGATTGCAGCCATCGTCAAGTAAATCGACGTACCATCCAGGTTAAATGAATAACCAGTTGGAATCACCAGACCTACCACCGACTTCTCTGCACCGGCAAGTTCCAGTTTCTTCAACATACGTGGCAGTACTGATTCTGAAGATGACGTCCCCAGTACAATCAGAAGTTCTTCGCGAATCAGGCGGATCATCTTCATGATGCTGAACCCTGCGAAACGCGCAATTGAGCCCAATACGATGAAAATAAACAGTACGCAGGTAACATAGAAACAAATGATCAACTGTGCCAGCTGAGCAAGAGAACCAATACCATATTTACCAATTGTAAACGCCATTGCACCAAATGCACCAATTGGAGCAAGTTTCATCACCATGTTCACGATGTTGAAAAACACATGTGAAATCTGGTCGATGAGTTTCAGGACTGGCTTGCCTTGATCACCTAGCTTATGCAGTGCAAAACCAAAGATGATCGCGAACAATAGAACTTGCAGGATTTCGCCTTCTGCAAATGCGCCCACAACCGTATTTGGAATGATGTTCATCAGGAAGTCGATAGTCGATTGTGACTCACCTGAAGCGACATATTTACTGATGCCAGTGGTATCCAGTGAAGCAGGATCAACGTTCATGCCCACACCAGGCTTGACGATGTTAATCACGACCAGACCGATGACCAAAGCAATCGTGGATACGATCTCGAAGTAAAGTAAAGCCACACCACCAGTTTTACCGACTGATTTCATGCTTTCCATACCTGCAATACCGCTGACCACGGTACAGAAAATCACAGGTGCGATAATCATTTTAATCAGACGGATAAATGCATCACCAAGCGGTTTAAGCTGTTCGCCCAAGCCAGGGACATGCTGTTCTACGCCATTGATAATTTGCGTACCACTAGGCGAAAAATGCCCGACCAGAATACCTGCGATAATGGCCACAATCACTTGAAAATACAGTGACTTATAAATTGGTTGTTTCGCCATAATAAATCTACTTGAACGATATCAAAAATAAGAAAGACCATTTTGAGAAATATACTGACCTCTTCATCCCTTCTCAGGATGAACCGGATCAAGTCTCAAAAGGCTCAAGAGAATGTTCAAAAATGATAATCAGCCATGCATTGAATCTGACACTCAAGTATCAGACCAAAGTATTAAATGGGAAAAAGAGATTAAGAAAAATTAAACAGACTCTAAAAATTGCCTAAATTTTACCGAATATTCAGACTAAATGTGCATAACTTATTATGCGCTTGTTTATGTTTTAACCAGAATAGATTAGACATTAGTCGATAATCAGATTTAACTGATTGTTTTACGTATACTGAAATGTTTATGGATTTTCACCCTCTCCCTTGACATTAATATTTTCTGCAAGCTGTAAAAAGTTATGAATACCAAAAGAAATATTTATAAAGATTTCGAACATCCCTTTGCCCAATATGTACGCATTGTGGGTAAAGGGAAAAATGGCGCCCGCTCTCTCTGCTATGATGAAGCCTATCAAGCCTTCAGTATGATTTTGAAAAATGAAGTGCTGGATGTGCAGTTAGGTGCATTCTTGATGTTATTGCGGGTCAAGGAAGAATCTGTAGATGAGTTGGCCGGTTTTGTACAGGCGACACGTGACCAGCTGAGTTTCAAAAAACTGGATGTCGATCTGGACTGGTCTTCATATGCGGGCAAGCGCAAGCATTATCCATGGTTTATTCTGGCAGCCCTGACACTGGCCAAGCATGGTTATAATATTGTGATGCATGGTGCCTCGGGCCATACCATGAACCGCGTTTACACCGAACAGGTGCTGACTTACTTAGGCTATCCAATCTGTCAAAATGATGCCGAGGTTGAACAGCAACTTCTCCAACAGCATTTTGCTTACATACCGTTAGAAGTAATTTCTCCGATTCTTGCAGACTTGATTGCGCTGCGTAATGTCATGGGCTTACGCTCCCCAATTCATACCCTGGCGCGTCTGATCAATCCCTTTAATGCCAAAGCGACCCTGCAAGCCATTTTCCATCCAGCATATCGTGGTTCGCATCAGCAAACAGCTTTCCGCTTGGGCTATAAAAATAGTGCCGTGATTAAAGGTGAAGGGGGCGAATTCGAGCGTAATCCGGATGCCAAAACGCTCATCTGTGGCATTAAAGATGGCCTGCTCTATGAGCATGAATTGCCAAAGCTCACTGACAACCGCAGTCCAATTGAAGAAGAACTGGATCTGGCGCTATTTAAGGCTGTCTGGGACGGTCAGCAAAGCCATGATTATGGCGAGATTGCAGTGATAGAAACTATGGGCATTGCGCTATATACCATGGGCGTGTGTGACAGCTTTGAAGCTGCGATGCAAAAAGCCAAAATCTTATGGGCGAATCGCCACACGGTTTAATCTTGTGCAAAAGAAAAAAGCATTGTTCAGTGAATGAACAATGCTTTTTTTAATTGTATTGCTATTGGCTGGGAATTAAGCCTTAAACAAAACGAATCGGCTTGAATTCTGGTTCATTCTTGTGATGATCATCATCACATTCCTCACCTTCTTCTTTAGTACCACGGTCGATATAACCGCTGCGCTCATTTTCAGGCAGGTTTTTCATTTCCCAGGCATACACCGCCTGCATACAGGTCTGACGCTGTTCCGATGTCAAGGCTACACCATTTGGCCACTTTCCAATTTCGACTGCTGTTCTTAGACGTTCAACAATCTCAGGATTGAGTACGGCAAGCATTTGTTCAATATTCATGATTTAATCCTGCTTAAAATAATCAAAGTCCTGATTCCACCCCAGTTTGGTTCGACAGGCATTATAAAAGTCATAACCGGGTGGATGCAGAAGATTCAGTTTAAAGGGATGCTTGCGAATATGGACGCTATCGCCCACATTCAAAGACACACTGTGTTGTCCATCCGCACTGACCATCGGCAGTACGCGATTTTCACGAATCAGTAATTTAATTTCACTGTGTCCACCGACCACAATCGGGCGTGAAGACAAGGTATGCGGATGCATCGGCACCAAGGCAATCGCATCCATGCTTGGATGTACAATCGGGCCGCCACCAGAAAGCGCATAAGCCGTAGAACCGGTAGGTGTAGAGACTATCAGGCCGTCACTGTGCTGACGATAGACATATTGTCCATCAATATTCAGCTCAAAATCGATCATGTGCACCGATTTTCCTGAATGAAGTACCACATCATTTAAGGCAATAGCATCGTAAATCACTTCACCTTTGGAGCGAATTTCGACTTCAAGTAAAAAACGTCGCTCAGTCTGAAAGTCACCTTTTAATACCTGATCCAGCTTGAAGATCACTTCGGTCGGTTTGATATCCGTTAAAAAACCCAGACGACCACGGTTAACCCCGATCACCGGGGTATTGTATTTGACCAATGCGCGTGCTGCATGTAACAGCGAACCGTCACCGCCCACGACAATCACCAGATCCACCACCTCACCCAATAAGGCACGACTGACGGTTTGGGTATTTTGATAGGGAACAAGTTCAGCTGTCGCTGCATCAAAAACTGGATGTAGGCCTAAATTGAGAAGATGATCGTGAATAAGGCATAAGGTTTCAACCACCGACGATTTATCAGGACGTCCTATTAACCCGATATTTCGAAAGGTCTTATGGGAAATTTGCACCAGTGTCGTCGCTCCGCTACGAATCCTGCTTATCATAACATTAAGCTATACCTGGATGACAATTTATAACAGTGCTTCATAGGTAGGAAATTATTTGAAATATATTCGAATTAAGGAGAAATTGTGGGGTTTCATTTTAATTTTAAGCGCATTTCTTGATTAAATATTGCAAAATAATGAAAAGCTTCGCATGATTAGCACAATTTCACAGGATCTTATAAGTATTTATGAAATCTGAACGTGGCATGGGGTTTCTTGCCTTAATTTTTTCTATTATTGTCATTTCTATCTTTGTAGCATTTAGTATCTATTTGATTAGATTAGACAATATTGTACGCGACAAGTTTGAAGGTCAGCGCTGGGATATTCCGGCCAAGGTCTTCGCACGTCCGATGGAAGTGTACGTGAATGCCCCAGTCAGCCTGCAGGATTTCCAACAAGAATTAAAATTACTCGGTTATAAAAATTCGGATAGTTATACTAAATCAGGCAACTTTGTCACCACGGGTAATACCCTGTATGTGCATACACGCGGCTTTGATTTTGGTGACCGGGTTGAACCGGAACAAATATTGAAAGTCAGTTTCAGCGGTGAACAGATTGCAGAAGTCAGCGCAACCAAACCGTCTTCAAGCGGGATTGCGCGTTTAGAACCTTTATTAATTGGCGGGATTTATCCGCAGCATAACGAAGACCGTGTGCTGATCAAGCTAAATAAAGTGCCTAAGCCCTTGATCGAAGCGCTGATCGCGACCGAAGACCGTAAGTTCTATGAGCATCATGGGGTTTCACCGCGTGGTATTGCACGTGCCGTAGTCAGCAATATTACCGGTGGTAAACGTCAGGGTGGCTCAACCTTGACCCAGCAGCTGGTCAAAAATTTCTATTTAACCCCTGAGCGCACCTTAAAACGTAAAGTGAATGAAGCCTTTATGGCGATGCTGATTGAATTGCATTATGACAAGAATGAAATTCTAGAAGCTTATCTGAATGAGGTAAATCTCGGCCAGAATGGTAACTACTCCATTAATGGTTATGGTCTGGCATCGCAGTTTTATTTTGGCCTGCCACTGCGTGAACTGAATATTTCCCAGCAAGCATTTTTGGTGGGTTTAGTCCAAGGCCCGAGTCTATACAATCCATGGCGCAATCCTGAAAGTGCGAAAAAACGCCGTGATATCGTCCTGAATAATATGCTGGTGATGGGCTATCTGACTCAGGAACAATATGAAAAAGAAACCACACGTCCGTTAAATGTCATTTCAAAACCGACGTTAGGCCCTGCCCGCTTCCCGGATTTTCTGGATATCGTACGTCGTCAATTACGCACAGATTATCAGGAAACCGATCTGACCAATCAGGGTCTGCGAATTTTCACCACTTTAGATCCTTTAGCCCAAACCAGAATTCAGGACAGCTTTAAAGAGACGGTGGCGCGTTTAAGCAAATCCAATCCGGGTCGCCTGAAAGATTTACAGGGTGCAGTATTGGTATCGCATCCGGAAAATGGTGAGCTGGTGGCTGCGGTGGGTTCGACTCAAGATTTTACCGGCTTTAACCGTGCAGTCGATGCCAAGCGCCAAGTCGGTTCCCTATTAAAGCCTGTGATTTACCTGAGCGCACTAGAATCGAACCGTTATCACTGGGCGAGCCCGATTGAAGACAGTGAAATCAGCATCAAGAGTGATGGCAAAACCTGGACACCGAAAAACTATAGTGGTCGCGGACATGGTGTCATTCCAATGTCACAAGCCTTATCGCAATCTTATAACCTGTCCACTGTGCGTTTAGCACAAGAATTTGGCTTGTCCACCTTTATTAATCATCTGAAAAAATTTGGTGTAACTTCAGATATTCCATCTTATCCATCGATTTACTTGGGTGCGGTAGATATGTCCCCGATGGAAATGATGAACATTTACGGCAACTTCGCTACAGGCGGCTTTAAATACCCAACAAAAGCCATCCGCTCTGTGGTGGATGCCAACGGCCGCTCTCTAGATCGTTATAGCCTGAGTGTGCAACCGACCATTGATCCGGCTTCCGCTTATGCCCTAAATTATGGCTTACAACAGGTCATGTCGAATGGTACAGGTCGTGCAGCCTATAACAGCTTGCCACGCAGTTTGAATCTTGCTGGTAAATCCGGTACCACAAATGACAGCCGTGACTCATGGTTTGCCGGATACTCAGGTAATTATATGACCGTAGTTTGGCTCGGTCTGGATGACAACAAAGTCACTGGCTTGACCGGTTCATCGGGTGCCCTGCCCGTTTGGACCAATGTCATGAAACAGTTGCGCCAGAAACCGGTGAATCTGCCACAGCCGAATGAAATCGAATGGCATTGGCTGGATCGTTATACGGGTTTATTGTCTGCACAAGGCTGTGAAGGCGCCATGTATATCCCGATTTCGCGTCATGCCCTGCCAAATCAGGCAACTGCCTGCGGCATCTCGCATTATGTGACAGAACCTTATGATATTGATTCAGAACCTGCGCCATCTGATGCTGAACAGGATGATATGAGTCGCTACATACAAGAAAGTGAAACAGAAATAGAACGCGATCTTGAGAGCGAAACCCGTATTATCGCCAGTGGAAGTTATAGCCATTAATTGAGTCTATGTTTATGTTAAGAAAAATCCTCCCTGGTTTGCTCATCCTCAGTCTGGTGGGCTGCCAAAGTATCTCTGAGCCAGAAAAGCCAGTTAGCCCTGCCAAGCCTGCGACGGAAAAACCTAAGGCAAAAACGCCAGACGGCGTCGTGATTAC